>ONRU01000074.1 GCA_900320325.1 uncultured Lachnospiraceae bacterium | reverse complement strand
CTTTCCCTTATACGCTGAAAGCTTTCCTCAACGACAGGGAAGCCGTCCGGAAAAAGCAGGAAGAGCTCCGGAAGACCCTGGCCCAGTGGCAGGAGCAGGAAAAAGTCCTGCAGGAGCGGCTGGACCAGCTGAATACAGCCGACTCCATGTGATTGTTCACAGACATGTATTTTTCCTTTGGAATGTGATTTCCCAAAGGTATGTGATTTCCCATAGGTATGTGGTATCCATAGATAAGTGATTCCCCGTAGGTATGTGGCTATCCATAGATAAGTGATTTCACATATATATGTGTGATTTCTCATAAACCGTCGGTTTCCCGCAGAATGGAAAACCTTAAAGAAAGGAAGCAGATATGGCATTGCCGGACCTGGTCAAAAATGATATGTCTCTCCTGCTGCAGCAGAATGCCCTGCCCCAGCTGCCCTTTACCAGGCAGATCCACCTGCTCCATACTTATGTGGCGGGCAGCGGCTATGTGGAGGAGATCGTCGGCCGGATCCAGGCGCTTTCGGAAGGAGACCGCCTGCTCCTGGTCAGGGAGCCGGAAAATCCCTTTGATGAAAGAGCCATTCTGGTGCAGAACCTGGAAGGTGAGAAACTGGGCTATATCCCCAGACGGAAGAACGAAGTCCTTGCCTCCCTGATGGACGCGGGCAAGAGCATTTATGCTCGGGTCTGCCATCTGGAGGATCCGGAGGAGGATTTGCCTGTATCCGGGTATATGGATATCGATGTATATATGGATGACTGAAGACGAAGAAGATTGCGTCCGCGGGGTGTATGGACGCCGTCGCCTGCCCGGCGACCAAATCCGTTCCGATCTGCGCTACACTGAAGATGCGCAAGCACAGGTATAGTACAGGAAAAGGAATGGTATTTCAGATGCAGACGATTACAGCAGATGTCTTTCAGAATCTAAAGAAGTTCATTGCGGAAAACCTGATCCAGCCGTCTTCCCGGCAGGAGCGGCAGGATGGCAGGTACTGCCAGTTTCAGAACCGGCAGGAGAACCGGCAGGCAGGACCCGATACCGGGGCTGATCATCTCCGGCGGCAGGAGATCCAGGACAGCCAGCAGAGCGGATCAGATGGTCTCCAGTACAAAGGGGACGGGAAGGAGCCGGACCATACAGGCGGCCGCAGCATGGACAGCCTGATCGGGGAAGTGGGCGCTTCCTTCCGGGAGGTCCTGTTCGACCACATCCAGGCGAGCGGCATGACAAATACGGAAGTCTACAAAAGAGCCAATATTGACAGGAAGCTCTTTTCCAAGATCCGGACCAATCCTGCCTATCATCCGGGCAAGTCTACGGTCCTGGCCCTGGCGGTCGCCCTGAAGCTGGATTTGTCGGATACAGCCGACCTTCTGGCCCGGGCAGAATATGCCCTGTCTCCCGGCAGTGTGGGAGACCTGATCGTCCGGTATTTCATCGAGCACGGTATTTATGATCTGCAGGTCATCAATACAGCCCTGAATGAGTATGACCAGCCGATCCTGGGGTGAACTGCCTGCGCCTGCCTCCAAAACGCAGATTTTTTGCGGATAGTTTTTGCGGACAGAATGACAGAGTCAGATAATATATGGATAATAAGAACTTGTACGCCATACTGGCGGCGCCGGGAGATTATTCCGCGGCGGGACGGGCGGATCTGCCCGGATGGAAACAGGATATGGACATGATGGAAAAGGCTCTCACGGAGGGCCTTTCTTTTCCGGCACAGCAGATCCGGATACTGGGACAGGACGGCCGGTGCGGTGTCCGGGACTTTGTCAGGGAAACGGCCGGTCTGGCGCGGTCCCTTGGAGAAGAGGACCTGCTGCTGGTCTATTTTTCCGGCCACGGCAGCGGGGGAAATCTCTGCTTCAGTGACGCGCCCCTGGATCTGCAGAGCCTGATCGACCACCTGTCCGGCAGCGGGGCGGCTGTCAGGATCGTGATCCTGGACTGCTGCCACGCGGGGGATTTCCGGACCGGGGGACCGGCTGTCCTGACCACGGAGGATACGCTGGCCGCGTTCACGGGCCATGGTATTTCTGTACTGGCTTCCACTGACGCAGGGGAGCGGGCCATCACAGGGGAACGGGGCAGCCTGTTCACATACCTGCTGGCTTCCGTCATGGGCGCCCGCCATCTGGTCCGCAGGGGCAGGATCTCCCTGCAGGAGATCTGCCGGGAGACTATCCGCCTTTCGGAAATGAGCAGCCGGGCTGTTCCCGGCGTCCATCAGCATCCGGTATGGCGCTCTGCCATGGGCGGTACGGTCTTTTTCAGGGTAAGTCTCTGGAAGCCTTGGAGGGTCCGGGCATTTCACGCGGCCGGACAGGATTTTCAGATCTGCAGGGTCAGTCCCCTCAGCACGGCAAAGACCAAACGCCTGGCGGCTTTCATCAATACTGACCGCAGAATGACGAATCAGGAGCTGGCGGAGATTACCGCCCGCAGCGCGGCCATGACGGCGGATCTGCCTGTTTTTGCCGGCAGCCGGACTGCCCGGATTCATCAGGGCCGGAAGACAGAAGTCCTCTGGTGTTATTTCGGCATGGATGACAGGGATCAGGCCGGCAGCCTTTATTACGCCTCCGCAGTGTGGGCCGCTTCTGAAAAACTGCGGAAGACCCTTTACCCGAAGGACCGCCACAGCCGTGTCCTGGACAGCCCGGCGGGCCCGGTCTGCCTGACCGGGAACATATCCTACTCGATTCTGAAAGATATGCAGGCGGAGGAGGTCCTGTCAGAGGAGGAATACGCGCGCCGCCTGAAAGAGGCCTGCAGCGCCATGATCACGATGGGAGAAGCCCTGATCTGGCTTTACCGGGAACAGGAGAACCGGGCCCTCAGCCGGGAGGAATTCCGGCGCAGGGCAGAGCCCCTGGCAGGCCAGATCCGCCGCCGGTATGTAAAGGCCGGTGAAATGCCCCTGCCGGCTCCTTCCCTGCGTGACCTGTGGGAAACGGCCGATGAGACAGCAGGCTGTATTGCGGATCTGGCCATCAACACAGACCGGTTCTGTGAAACAGGAGACGCCGTTCGCCGCTGGCTGCTGGAGGACAGCATCCGCCGTTATTATGAAGCCATCGAAAGACTGGCGGCAGCAGATTCTGAGTGAAATCAGTGCGCGCGTTTGCTATAGTATAGATAGGGAAATACATGAATTCCTGGATATACAAATGGGGAGGAAAGAAAATGATTACAAGCTACAGTGAATATCTGGAGAAACCGTCCGTTCTTACATTTGAGGACATGACCAGGATCCATGCGGCGATCATCGCCGGCATCGGAGAGGATGAAGAGGCCGAGGCTGTATATGACAAACTGGTCCGCGCAGGCACCAATTATATTGACACCCGCGCCGGCTGGAAGCTGATGCCCAAGCCGGTCCGCAAGGAACGCAACGACGAGCGTACCGCCAGGCACAACGCTGTCATTATCGCCCTGGACGAACTGGCGGAATGCCTGGAAGCCAAAGGAAAAGATACCGCCTGGCGCAAAGAGATCGGATTTGAGGCCGAGGATAAGGTCAACCGCAAGCGCTGCGGCGATTTCGGATGTTATATCGCCTTTATCAACAGCATCAACGCCCGCTGAGCAGGAGCATAAGACGCGCGGCAGCCTGCCGGCATCGGAGTATAGATTATTGTTATGAATCAATTTATTAGTATCGTTTCATGTGTCGTCATCATTGTAATCGGCTTCATGGTCTTTTTTAAGCTGGCGGATATCCGGAAGAAACTGACGGAAGTCTACAGAAGCTTTGACAGGATCAAAACGAGCAGGAAAGATGACTATCAGGAATATCTGGAAGAGAACGGCAATCCGGTCATCGTCAGTGCCCGGAACTATGTGATCTACGACAGGGACAAGCTGGAGAATAACCGGGAGCTGTTCAATACCGTTTACGCGGAGTATGTGGCCTGGACCCAGCTCATCACCCTCTTTCCCATGCTGGGCATCCTGGGAACGGTCATGGGCCTGATCTCCGGCGGCAGCCTCAGCAACATCGACCAGCTGGTTTCCGGGCTGGGCATGGCCCTCTGGACGACTCTGCTGGGCCTGCTCTTCGCGATCGGCCTGAAAGCCTATGATTCCATCAGCCTGGGCAGGCTGATCAACAACATTGACGCGGCCTTCAATAAAGCGGACTCCGTCATCAGCAAGGAACAGCTGCGCTTTGATATAGAGCATGCCATCCACAAGCACGCCGGCGGCCTGCAGGATCCGCGTAAGGAGCAGGCAGGACAGACGGAAGAGCCGGAACAGACAAAGAAACAGCTGCCCGGCCCCGACCCGGACAGAAAATCCGCCCCGGCAGAATCAAAGGAGGCGGACGGGACGGAAAAAGACAGGGAGAAAGCCCTTGACTGGCCGGAACTGTCAGATGATGATTTCTGATCCCGGCAGCAGATTTTTCCGGAATCAAATATTGTTTCAGACAGAGTTTCGATTATAAGGACGTTAATACATCGTGTATAAGGACGTTAATACGTCTTGCTCCGGCAAATACTGACGTGGATTGAAACAAAAAGAAGGATCGTAATTGCTCCATGAAAAGAAAAAACCCGGGTTCTTCCAGCATGCCCAACGCGTCTTTTGACCTTACTCCTCTGCTGGATGTCATTTTCATATGTCTGTTCATCGTCATTATCGGCTATACCAAAGTATCCGCCATGGCAAAGCAGGAAGCCGGTGAGGCAGCAGCGGCCAATAAGGAACTGCAGGCGGAGAATGACCGCCTCAGCCGGTCCAACGAGGAACTGACGGACCGGACAGCGGACCTGGAGGAACAGGTGGCCGCGCTGCAGGAGCAGAACTTCGACGCCGCGGCCAGAGAGCAGGCCTACAAAGAGGCTGCCGAAGATCTGCAGCGGGACGTGATCGGCACAAAGGTCATGGTCATGACCATCTCCTGTACCTATAATCCCGCGGATTCTGAAAGAAGGAAAATTACCATCATTACGCCGGACAGGAAATATGATCCCATAGAAGTCCGCAAAGAAAATGAAGCGTCAGCTTTTAAACAGCTTAGCGGCCATATGGAGAAATACATCCAGCTCCATGACAAGGAAGGAGAGATTGTCGTTTTCGGCCTGAATACGGAGAATATTCTGGTCAGGGACAAAGAGTCCATAAATGACATCATCAATCTATTGAAAAACAGATATAAGAATAAGGCTTTTTAGAATCTGGAACTCTTTATGTATACAACAGCCGCACTGATCATCAATAGTATAAGCGGAGGGATCATTGGAACGATCTGGGCCAGAATCCTGGCCTGTAACCGGTCTTTGATCGCCGCGGGTATTACCCTGATCCTGGCAGCGGTCATCCTGCGCAGGATCCCCCGCCTGTCCAAAGAAGACTGGATCATCAATACCCGCAGGACGGTCACCGGGCTTGGCATCCTGCTGATCGTTCTCAGCTTTACGGCCGGAGACGGCAGCGGCTTTGGGATCGGCAGCGGAGACGGGATCGGGATCGGAGATGAGAACAGCAGCGGCGCCCAGAATGTACAGGAGGATCCGGATCCTGACGGAGTAAAGGAAGGCAGCGATGACCCGGAACAGGAAGCCGGAGCTGCCCGGACGGAGACCGGTGAGAGACCGGACCGCCTGCCGGTACTGTCGGATACAGTGACTGTGATCCGGGTCCGGGGAAAGGAAATTTACTGTCAGGAGCAGCTGTGTACGGCCGAAGAGCTGGAAAAAGCTGTAAAGACGGAATACAGGGACGGTATGGAGATACTTGTACAGGATGACTACGCGGATGATATTACCTACTCGCGGGTCCTTCAGATCCTGGATACATACCAGATTACCTATGGGGAGGAAAAACTATAATGAGTGACAAAGGAACACGCAATGACAAGCAGGGAAGAGGCTCCGGCACGGGTAAGGCAGTGGCCGGTGTAGCTGTGATTGCCGCTATTGTAGCGTTCTTCTCCGTCAATGGCGGACAGAATATCCTGTCCGGCGGCGGAAGCGGCAGCCAGGACCAGAACCAGAGCGCAGCGCAGGAGACTGTGGCTGCTGAGGAAGATATTCAGATCCAGATCGATACCACGGATGTATATGTCAATGGAGAGAAGATCGAATATACAGCAGGTGATACAGAGGGTCTGAAAAAAGCCTTTAAAATAAAAATAGAGGAGCTGCTCACAGACAACTCCTCTGTTTATATCGAGTATGAGAACGGCGACTACAATACGTATCAGGCCGTGCAGGAAGTCCTGGACGATATGTCCATCGAGACGATCCAGGTCCACGAAAATTAAGAAGGACTGTTTTCCTCCCGGTCCGGAAGATTCTGCTCCATCCAGTAGCGCAGGGTATCCGCCGTCAGGGAGATGTTTTCCAGCTTCTGTTTGATCAGCAGGAAATCTTCCAGCTCATCCTCCGTGATCTGGTCATCTACGGAAATATCCACAAAGCGGTCCCGGAGCTGATTCAGGGAATTCAGCGTGGAGAGCGTTTCCAGCGTGATGCGGGACAGGTCCTTGATCTCAATAAAGGGAACATGTTTCCTGCCGATCGGGCACTCCCGGGAACAATAATAATTACACAGAAGTGAATCATCATAAGCCTCTGCCATGGCCAGGACATCTTCCGGGTTGGCGGAGGCTCTTCCATTTTCAATCTTCTCTATACGATCCGCGGATATATAATCCATCCGTTCGGAAGCTTTCTCCCTTGTCAGGCCGCATTTTTCCCTTGCCTTTTCATAAGGAGTCTTTTCCGCGTCGCTCTTACCAGACTTTCTGCCCATCCAGTTTCACCTCTTTTTCCGCGAAAAAAGCGTAAATCCATGATTTATTCCGCTTTTCCCGCCGTGTACTTCCCGTACATTTTAACATACAATTTACCATGTAAACAGAAAGAACAAACAAATCAGAAATGAGGTTTACCATGGACTTGAAGAAACGGCAGCTGCTGATCCGAATTTCCAATGAGATTCAAAGGAATCCCGCTTATGCCGCTAAGCTCGGTCTTCGGGATGCCACCAAGATAAAGAAAGAAGAGGGAAAAAAATGATCACTATCCTTACACTGGTGTTTATGTTTATGATTTTAGGCGGAATCATCAAACTGTTTTTCAGAGCAACATTCGGGATTTTTAAGATCCTCGGATCCATCATTGCTTTTGTCGCCTTCCCGGTGCTCTTCCTGGCCGGAGGAGTCATCGTGATCCCGATTATATTGATATTAATTGCCCTTGGCTTTATGGCCATGGCTGCCTCCCTCAGCTAAAGAGGCAGCAGGTACGTCCATACCTGGTATGACTGTACCTGGTATAATTATAACTCGCACAACCATACGCGTATCTCGCATAAACATTCTTGTTTCTCCTCCTTTTGAGACGGCTTCTTCCCATTGCCTTGCCGGCAGCGGGAAGAAGCTGATTTTTTTGTGAAGAACTGCCTGTGGAAGCTCACAGATCTTTCGGACTGTACCGTTCAGTGAAGAACGGTCCCCAAAAAGCAGATGAACTGCGTAGTAGAACGCGGAGCCTGACAGGCGCACAAAAAACGACACGTGGAAATATCTCCACGTGCCGTTTTTTGTATGTGCTATCGTCAGGCCAGCTTCAGTTCTGTGAAGTTGAACATGTCGCCGAAAGTGAACGCGTGAGGCGTCATGGCCTCCTTCCAGATCCGGCGGATGCGGCGGAACTGTTCGGAATCCCTGGAAGCTTTGTAGAGCTTCGCGGTGTTGACAGCGTCGGGCAGTGCCCCATGGGCTTTGCCTGCAAAATCCAGTCCTGCCATATCTACAGCCCTGCTCAGGCTCACGATACTGCCCAGACACAGCAGACGGGAGAACTCCTCCTGGAAATCCTGCCAGTGATTGAGCATATAGGAGATTTCCGGCCTGTCCTGCAGATATTTCAGCTGCAGTTCATCCATCATCTGGTATATATCATTATCACTCCATGAATAGATCTGATATTCCTCATTTCCGCACCAGCGGACAAAGCGGTCAAAGACCTGGCAGAACGGAGCGGCATCCTCGAGCATTTCAGTGGTGATGCCGGTCAGATTCCGCACCCTTCTGACTACCTCTGCATTATAGGCAGGCTTCACATATTCACGGAATTCGCTTTCAATATTCAGTTTTTCGTCCAGCATAACAGCGCCAATCTCAATGATCTCCCGGCTGCAGCACTTACGTACTTCCTTGAATTCTCTTTTAACGGGATTCATTTCCAGATCCAGAAAAATATACTTCATAAACCCTCCATTCCATGAACCGATAAAGGCTGATATACTAAAACCGTTCTTATTGCTGTATGTTCAGAATAGCACGGTTTACGAAAAATCTTTTTCACAGGCTCCGAAAGCGTTTCGGCATCCCTGCAAGCATATCATCTCAAATTCGGAGGGCAAAAAAAAGACCTGCGAGGATTTTCCGGCTAATATCCGGCTGATTATGACACTTTCTACATAGATTTCGACAGTATTATGCCGGATGTGCAGGAGCACAAAATGTTCTGAACAGTAAATACGACAGGAGCAGGAGAAAACGGAGGTGGGGAATGAGCAGAATCGCAAGAGTGACGCTTGTCCTGGCTTTTGCCTTCTGGCTCTACTGGTTCAGAGTCAGGCGCCACAACAAAGAAGTGACCAGATCCATGATAGAGGGACATATCCTGATGCTGATGTCTGTCGCAATGGAACTGATCGCCTTTATCATGGAAATGATCCGGGCCGGATCCGGCGCGGCCATCCTGCTCCTGCTGGTGGGCAGCTTTGTGTTCAGCGCGGGCAGGTCAGCCTATACCGGGAAAAACGGGACCGGAAAGGATATAATGTAGGAGATCCGGGGGAAAAAAAATATGCCATAGGCAGCAGAAAGGCCGGCGGATCAGACGGCCACGCCGAACACGTCCAGACTGATCTCGTCTGTCCAGAGATCCTCATCGGCTATGAAATTCAGATAGTCGGATACACTGTCATCACCGGGCTTCCAGCCATACAGGTCCAGCAGATATTCACGGTTGCAGCACAGGATCGAGGCAAGCTCGCCAATCTGGTAGGAATTGAGACGGACTTTCTGTCCGCATTCGATTTTCACGATGGCGGCCGGTCCGATACCGCTCAGCCTGCCAAGCTCGCACTGGGAGAGTCCGTAGGTGATCCGGAGTATTTTAATGGTGGTGCCAAAGTTTTTCTTTTTCATGGGAACCTCCCCCTTTCAGATGATGTATCCAGTATACCATACATTTGTTCGAAGAACAAGCGTTCTATACTGTTTTTGTCAAAAAAACCGAATATTTGTTCAGGGATCAAAAACCGCCGGATTCAGCGCGAGAACTGAGAACCGGCGGATTTTTCTGTTCGATGGTCTTTTTTATGAATTCCTTCGTTTGACTCCCGTAAGGGATCCGAAATATGTCATGCCAGTCCGGACAGTTCACGCCTGTACTTCTTCCGTCAGGAATCTGCCCAGGCTTTCCGCACTGTCTGCCAGCATAAGGGCTCCGGCATCGGACAGCTCTTCAACAGAGCCGTAACCAAAAGTGACCCCTACAGGGTACAGGCCGTGATCAATGGCTGCTTTGATATCAAACAGGCGGTCGCCTACCATGGCTGTCTTTTTCCGGATCTCCTCTACAGGACGTCCGTCAGCCAGCGCTTCCAGGGCCATTCTGACAGCGTAACCCTTGGTATCTTTAGCGGCTTCCGTGGACAGCTCCATTTCCGGCCTGCTTCCGATAAACACGTCAAAGTAATCTTTCATGCCGAAATGCTCCAGGACACGGATCACCAGATATTCGGGTTTGCTGGAAGCGACGGCAAGGCGCAGGCCCTTACGCCTGCAAAGTTTCAGCATTTCTGAAATGCCGGGATAGGGACTGTTTTCATAGACTCCGGTCACATTGTACCGCTCCCGGAATTTGACCACCATTCCGGCTGCGGTTTCATCATCCGCCCCGTATTTTTCACGGAAGGAGATATTCAGGGGCGGTCCGACAAAAGACCGCAGTTTTTCCAGATCCGGCTCCTCGATTCCGTAGCAGTGCAGGGCATATTGGACTGATTTCATGATACCGGGCCCGGATTCCGTCAATGTTCCGTCAAGATCAAAAATAGCGTATTCAAATCTCAGCATAATAATCCCAAATCCTTTTCCTAATTTCAAAAACCATTGAATCCATTTTAGATAACGGTTGATAAACTGAAAATAACCGGCATCACAGCCGGCTTCTATATTGTGTCCACTATTACTATACAACATTTTCCTGCAGAAGACAGACAAATAAGGAAAGCCCGAAAGAAGGATTTCAGCTTCCGCCATGTACAGGCCTGTTTCAGCAGTTTTGCGGTACATTTTTCAGATGGGAAAAGTTCACGATTTTGTCACAAGTTAACAATATTTTAAACACAATTGATTTGTAGAATTAAGACCATAGAAGGAAGCAATGCCGCCGGCCTGCCGACATTCTCAGGCCGGAGATTCCGGTCGTTTAATGCAGGGGGACCGGCCTGCGGCTTATCTGTTCTCCGCATCTTTGCCGTCCGAGACCTGCATGATCGTATGCCGGCTCTCGGCTGTGTAGATATCCCCGGCCATATTCCGGTCCGGTGAATGCAGACGTTCCTCGTCTGTGATTTTTTCAAAAAGCCCTGTTTCCATCAGTACTTCTTCCATCATCCATACATTTTCCGTGCAGTCGATCTCCATGGCTTCCTCGATGCCCAGGCGGATGGCGGCGCAGCGATAAAAGGTCAGTACGGAAGTAGCGCAGTTGGCGCTGCAGGGATTCCTGACCAGGGCCGGATCATAATCCGCTGCCTGTACCTCTTCCCAGAAGGTGTTCTTCAGGTCACCGCTGTCGTAACCCAGCATGTCATTGGCCGCGCCGGCGCAGGCAAGCCGGACCGCTTCCAGCCGGAGTTCATCGTCAGTACAGTGGAGGATGTAATCCCAGGGATAGGAATCAGCCCGGTAATAGGACGGGTAAGCCTCTATACGTGTCTCTTTTCCGGTCTGGTCCCCCGGCTGGCCGCCGACGAGCTGTCCCAGCTCATTCTTCTGGGTGTTGAAGATCATGCCCGGCTTCAGCGCGGGTTCTGTATCAGGAGCAGCATCTTCAGATTCTTTCTGCTCCTCTGCGGAATGATCTGTTACGGCAGCAGCTGATCCGGTGGAATCTGTTCCGGCTGCCTCAGCTCCGGCAGCAGCTGATCCGGTGATATTAGTTCCCGCAGTCTCATTTCCGGCGGTTCCTGCTTCAGAAGAAACTGTATCTCCGGCATTTTCCGGTTCCATAACGACCGCCGCGTCTTTTACTGCTTCAGACCGCGCTGTTTCCGCTGATCCGGCGGCAGCTTTATCCCCGCAGCCTGCCGATAAAAGAAGAACAATGTACAAAGCGGACAGGACGTAAATACTTCTTTTAACCTTAAAATGTCTTTGCATAAATAATCACCTCAATATTCAATATTGCAGCTGGAAATCAGCCATCCTCCGGTATGGCGGAACGCATCGCTTTTGAAAGCCTGTGTCTTTCATAATAGCAAAAAAGCAGGGCCGGTGGAAATGCGGCACGTTAAATCGTACGCCCGCATATGCTATAATGAAACGTAAGCTCCGGAGTATTCAACGATAAGGAATAAAATGCGTCGTGCTTCGGCAGATACCGGCGTGGATTGAAACAGATACACGGACAGAACGGATAATGATCAGAACGAATAACGGTCAGAGAAAAAAATTTGACACCGCATTCCTTCAGTGAAAAGGAGGCAATATGCAATACAGAATCAATCGCAGGAACGGGGACAGACTCTCTGTCCTTGGTTATGGCTGCATGCGCTTTACCAGAAAAGGAGGCGGGATCGATCTGGAGAAGGCAGAGCGGGAAATGCTGCTGGCCCTGAAAAAGGGTGTCAATTACTTTGATACAGCCTACATCTATCCGGGCAGTGAAGAGTGTCTGGGTAATTTCATGCAGAAATATGATTGCCGTGACCAGATCCATGTGGCTACCAAGCTGCCCCATTATTACCTCAAAAAAGAGGGAGACGCGGAAAAGTATTTCTCGGAGGAGCTGGAACGGCTCAAAACGGACCATGTGGATTATTATCTGATGCACATGCTCAATGACGCGGCCACCTGGGAACGCCTGGGCCGGCTGGGAATCCCGGAGTGGATCGAAGAGAAAAAGAAGCAGGAACAGATCCGCAATATAGGCTTCTCCTTCCATGGCAATACCGTCAAATTTAAAGAACTGATCGACGCCTACGACTGGGATTTCTGTCAGATACAGTTCAACTATATGGATGAGCATGCCCAGGCCGGGATTGAGGGTCTTCGATATGCTTATCAGAAAAAGATCCCTGTAGTCATTATGGAACCTTTGCGGGGCGGCCGCCTGGTGAACGGCCTGCCTGAGAAAGCCCTGAAGGCCTTTGAGAAAGGGCCGGAGAAAAGGAGCCCTGCCGAATGGGGCCTTCGCTGGGTCTGGAACCATAAGGAAGTCAATGTGGTCCTGTCCGGCATGAATGACGTGGCCCAGGTCAGAGAAAACGTCCGGATCGCGTCCAGATCCCCTGCCGGCCACCTGACGCAGGAGGAGCTGAAAATATATGAGGAAGCCCTGGCGGCCATCAACGCTTCCGTCAAAGTAGGCTGTACAGGCTGCGGCTATTGCCAGCCCTGTCCCAAAGGGGTGGATATCCCCGGCTGTTTCGCGGCTTATAATCACAGCTATACTGAGAAATACAGGTCTGCTCTGATGGAATATATGATGACCACGACAATGCGGAAGAACAGGACCAACGCCTCCCTCTGCGTCAAATGCGGCAAATGCGAACAGCATTGCCCCCAGCACCTGCCGATCCGGAAGGAACTGGAGAATGTCGTACGCCGTCTGGAGACCCCTGTCTATAAGGCAAGTGCCGCCATCATGAAGATCGCGATGCGGTATTGACCGGATTTCTGTGCCTGTCAAAGGGCATAACCTTTCCACACGGGTAAATATTTAGACTCATACTTGTTAAACAGAGTCCGGAGCTCGCTGCAGCTCCGGGCTTTTTTCAGGTCAGCACCCTGGCTGAACAGGTCTTTGTTGATATTTCTCTAAAATCTGCGGTAATTTCTTTGTTTTTGTCTGCAGGATGCAGACCAAATGTATATGATTTATGGGTATAATGGAAGCAATTTCTAAGTTTGGATGTTTGCCAGAACCGGTGAATCATAAAGGATTCCGCTGGCGGGAGAAAGAGGGTTAGATTCATGAAATACAAACACTTGAAGACATTGGGAATTACAGTAGCGATCAGTTTCGCGGCTGCGGGCGCGGCTTTTCACGGGAGTCAGTTAAAGGTCTAGGCTGCGGCTGCCGGGAATAAGGGAAGCCGGGATGCCGGAGGCAGGTCCGGAGGCCGCTCCGCGGCAGCAGGATCCGCCGCAAAAGCAGGAGGCCGTTCCGCGAATACAGGAGACCCGGGAGCTGCCATGCCCGCCATGGGAATGCTGGCTTCCCTGGCAGGACTCCTGTCCATACTGAAACGCAGAAAGAAAGAGGAAGCGTAAGCGGCAGGCGATGGTTCTGCCCGGTGACCGCTGCAGATGCGTTTAGAAAGAAATTATAGTCTTTTTTGAGAACAGGGTCTTCCTGCGGGAATGACCTTGTTCTTTTTTTGGTTTCTTTTATAATGAAATCAGATGTTTTTGGTGTCGTATGTAAAAAGCGGAAAGCTGTACACCTCAGACATACTTACACAGTCATCATGGCGGAAAGGTGAGGAATCATGCTTGAAACAAAAAGACTGCTGCTTCGTCCCTGGCGGGAGAGCGACGCGCAGGAGTGCTTCCGGTACGCTTCGGATCCGGATGTGGGACCGATCGCAGGCTGGCCGCCCCATACCAATATAGAAACCAGCAGGCTGATCATTAAAGAGGTCCTGTCAGTGCCGGAGACCTACGCCATTGTCCTGAAGGAAACAGACCTGCCCATTGGCTGTATCGCTCTGAAGATGGGCAAATATACCGACCTGACAGACAAAAAAGATGAATGCGAGCTCGGTTTCTGGCTGGGGAAGCCCTACTGGGGGCAGGGAATCATGCCGGAGGCGTCTGAGGAAATCCTCCGTCACGGCTTTGAAGAGCTGGGCATGAGAAAGATCTGGTGCGGTTATTATGACGGCAACAATCAGTCCAGACGCGTGCAGGAAAAGCTGGGATTTATTCATCAGTGGACCAGGAAAAATGTGGATGTTCCTCTGATGCATGAGAAGCGGACCGGGCATGTCAACTGCATGACCAGAGAAGAATGGAAAGAAAGGAAATGATTTCA
>ONRU01000066.1 GCA_900320325.1 uncultured Lachnospiraceae bacterium | reverse complement strand
GATACGGAAGCGCCGCCCGAAGACTGCACGGTCTATGGCTTTTCCGCTGAGGTCACCTGGCTGGAAGAAGATGATACCGTCCCCTCTCTGACTCTGTCAGATGGCATCACCTGGGGCAGCCGCCTGGAGGATCTGGAAGCTGCTTATGGCAGTCCGGCCGCGGAGCACCGGTCTGAGGAACAGAAATATACCAGCTATACCTATGCTTACAACTATACGGAAGTACTGCTGACCTTTACGGTCTTTGACGAGAAAGGACTGACGGCTGTATCCATGGTCAGAACGCCCTGATCCGTCGTCCCCTGCGCGCAGGCCGCCCGGTCACACAATGACACAGCAGATTTCCGAAAATGATACCGCATAATAATACCGCCGCTGCCGCAGCCTGATTTCACTGCGGTAACGGCGGTATCTCATTTCTTTATTATTTAAATTATATGATAATATGGATTATCCGTCGCCGGATGGCCCTCCGCCAGATCTGTTACGGAGCGGAGAACGTGGCGAGAATGGCATTGACATCCGCGGCCATGGACTTGTACTCGTTGACCTTTTCCTCTGTCTGCTCAAAATCCTGTCCTTCCGGAATCAGAGCGGAAGCTCAACGACCTTCTGGCCGGGCCAGTACTCATCCTCTACATAGTAGGTGATGGTGAACAGCTGGCCGCTGTCTCCCTCGTCCGCTACTCTGCAGATGAAAATATCTCCGTCATCGGTCGTAGCGACATCATAACGGCCTTCCCAGGACGCGGGGAGCTGGATCTTATAATTATGGGCACTGGTGAACGTAATCGTCTCGCCAGCAAGGGCGGGAGCCTCTTCACCGCTCTCTTCCTCCGCGGCCTCCGCTTCCTCTTCCTTTGTCTCTTCTGCCGGAGCTTCTTCCTTTTCTTCCGCAGGCGCTTCTTCCTTTTCTTCCGCAGGCGCTTCTTCTACAGCTTCTTCCGCTGTTCCTGCCGCCTCAGCGGTTTCTTCCACAGCGGCCTCCGCTGCTGTCGCAGCTGTTTCCGCCGCGCCGGCGTCGTCGGAACCCTTCTTACTGCAGCCGACGGCCGCCAGGCCGATTGCCAGTGTCAGGATAATTGCAAGATATCTCTTTTTCATGTTACCTCCTTGTAAAATCAATTGCGGACCGCGTCTGTCCTCTCTCCGCGGGGGCACGCCCGCGCTCCGGAACAGCCGCGGCAACGGTTGATCCTTTCTTCCCCATTCTATCAGATGGTCCCATTTTTTTCGATGAATCTTTTGTTAATTTGTGTCGAAAAAACGATTTAACGTAATCTGGCTATATTTTCCGCAGGATTTGGCTGTGCGGATTCGAATTTTCCACTTGCAATTTTTTCCGTCCTGTTGTAAATTAATACGCGTGCAAAGGAATACGGTGGCTGCAGCCTCATGGCTCGGCCTGCCGTGTTTTTTTTTGCCCTGAAACCGGGGCGGTCTGTACCCTGCCCTGTGTTCAGTCCTTTCTGTCAGGACCGCCGGTCCGTCTCCGTTCCTCTTCTTCAAACCGGTCAAGGAACTGGCGGAGTTCTTTTATGGACTCATCATAGTCCCTGTGTTTCATATCCGGAAAGGCCCGCAGCAGCCGCCTTGTACCAAAAAAGCGGGGCCGCAGGATCTCGTCCCGGATTCCGGCCGCTTTCTTTTCCAGCGCCGCGTATTTTTCCTTCCAGCGGGCAGGATCCATACTCTCTCCGGCCAGCTTCCTGCCGGCAGAGGCTTTCTCGGCCAGGGCCGCTTTGGCGCCGGCTGCCGCCTGCAGGGTCGCCGTCGAAGCGCTGGACAGTTTTTCTCTGGTCTCTCCTGCCGCGTCTCTGAGTTCTGCCCTGGCCAGAGCGGCCTGCACCCTGCCTTCGTCCAGTGTTGTATGGGTCCTGATGGCACCGCCGGCGATCACGCCGGTCAGCTCATCCGATACCATCCGCATAGACCGTTTGACCCGGTCCAGTTCCGCCAGCTTTCTGTTCATACCGTTGATCTCGGCCACCGTTACGATCAGATCTGAAGCATACATGACATAGCAAATGCCAAGGATCGGCCAGCCCCAGTTTTCCGGAATCCGGCCTGCGGAAACAGTCTGGACTACGGGATGGACCGCAGTGATGACAATGATCGCCCCGGCCCCCCACAGGAGACTGAATTTCAGACAGATATAGCCGTGGAAATTGTAAGGAAAATCACTGTAATCCCACCATCTGGCGTGAAATATCCGGTCCAGCAGCCAGCCGGCCGTCAGTTCCACCGCTGTCGCGAAAAACACCCCGAAAACAAACAGGACCAGCACTTGGCAGCTTTCCGGAACAGCGCCGCCCGCTGCTCCCTGGAACCAGTCCAGGACACCCAAAAGCAGCAGCATACCGAAGCCGTAGACCGGGCAGACCGGTCCGTTCAGAAATCCCCGGTTGATCACCAGCCCCAGTGACACCGCGTGAAAGGTGACCTCAAGGCACCATCCGATACAAGAATAGATCAGAAAATACCAGCAGATCTGATAATATGTCATTCCTAAGATCAATTGCTCTTACTCTCCATCCATTCCAGAATATCCCTGTCCACCACCTCATGGCCCAGCTCATTTAACAGCTCGTGGCGGTAACCGGGATAGAGTTTGCGTCTGACGTCCGTCAGACCGTTTTCAAGATATTTCTGATATACTTTTTCGACGCCTTTCCCATACGCGCCGACAGGATCTTCGGTCCCCGAAACGATGAACAGAGGCATATCATATGGAATCATACGGATATTGGCAGCTTTCTGGGCTGCTTCAATGCCCCGGAACATATGATAATACCCGTTCACGGTAAACGTGAAATGCGTCCAGGGATGGGCCCGGTAGGCGTCTACGATCGCCTCGTCTCTGGTCAGCCAGTCACTGTCTGTTCTGGGTTGCCTGATCCTGGCATTATTATTTCCCAGCGCCATCGCGTAAATCAGTCTGCTGTGATAAAAGGCGCCCTTTTGCTTCATGACCGCCCGGCAGAGAGCTATGCCAAAGGACAGGACCGCCCCCGGCTGATAGCCGGTTCCCATAATGATGGCGCCTGTCAGATCATTGCCGAACCGGGTGATATACTGCCTGCAGAGGAAAGACCCCATGCTGTGGCCCAGGATAAAATAAGGCACCCCGGGATATTTTTTCTTCGTATGCTTTTGCAGCTTGCGGATATCCATAATGACATTGCGGTTGCCGTCCGTTTCGCCAAAATACCCGTAATATTTTTCTGAAATAACGGACGCTCCGTGGCCAAGATGGTCATTGCCGACCACATACCAGCCATGGCTGGCCATAAATCTGGCAAAGCGGTCATAACGCCCTATATATTCGACCATCCCGTGGATCAGCTGCAGAACGCCTCTGACCTCTCCTTCCGGCACCCATTCAATCGCGTGGATCCTTGTATGTCCGTCCGTTGATCTGTAAGTAAAATTCCGTTTCACTACGATCCTCCCTTCCGTGCCCGCTTCCGCGGAGCCCTCTGTATCATCAGGCCTGCGGCCGTTCTTATCTTTGTTTAGGATACCACACTTTCCTGGTTTTTTGCGTATACAATAGAGACGCGCAGCTTAACGGCAAGACGCTTCAAAAAGAAATCCACCCCGAACCCGCGAATATGCCTTGACGGCGGGCTCATAACGTGTTATATAACATATAGAACACTAATATAATCGGTCAGCGGACTGCCTGCTTTTCACCGCCGTCTCTTCAGGTTCCGGCAGGAGGCAGACGGACCGGCGGACCAGGGTTCTGAGAAAGGAGGATCACTATGCCCTCAAATAAAAGAGATTATTACGCAGTGCTTGGCCTGCGTAAGGGTGCCGATCCCGCGGAAATCAAAAAAGCCTACCGGAAGCTGGCGCGCAAATACCACCCGGATTCAAATAAGAATAACCCGCAGGCAGAAGAAAGATTTAAAGAAGTGACAGAGGCTTACGATGTCCTGAGCGATGACACGAAACGGAAGCTGTACGACAAGTATGGTTTTAAAGCCTATAACGAAGGGACCGGCAGCTGGGAAGAGCCCATGCCCGATTTTGGCAGCTTCGGCGGCGGCAGGACCGGCAGCGGCAGCTACCATTTTACCGGCAGCAGTATGGATGACATCCTGCGTGATTTCGGCTTTGGCGGTTTTGGCAGCTTCGGCGGCGGCTTCAGCGGACGGGGCGCGCGCGGCGGCGGCTTCGGCGGTTTCGACAGCGGCAGACCCGCGTCCGGACGGGACGCGTCCGTTAAAATTACCGTAAGCTTCGATGACGCTGTCCATGGCGCGGACCGTACACTCCGCTTCAAGGACAGCAGCGGCAGGGAACAGTCCCTGCATGTACATATTCCGGCCGGAATTGAGACCGGCAAAAAGATCCGCCTGCAGGGCAAGGGAGAGACCGGTCCGGACGGCCGCCCCGGAGATCTGTATCTGGAAGTCACGGTCGCCGATAAAGAAGGCTGGGAAAGAAAAGGCAATGATGTCTACACGACCGTCCAGATCCCCTTTACGACCGCGGCTCTGGGCGGCGAGGCAGTGGTCCCGACCCTGTACGGCGATGTCCGCTGCCGGATCCGGCCCGGCACACAGTCCGGTTCCCGGATCCGCCTGCAGGGCAAGGGAATCGTTTCCATGAAGAACCCTTCCGTGAAAGGGGACCAGTACATAATTGTGCAGATTCAGGTTCCCCGAACCCTTACTCCCGAAGCCAAAAGGAAACTGGAGGAGCTGGCTCCGCTCCTGTAAATATATCTGACAGTTAAAACGCCGGCAATGGAAAGCAGTTTCACTGCTCCATTGCCGGCGTTTTAACTGTCAGATATTAAATGACCCGCGGCGGCGCTGTGACCCGGGTCTCCTGCTCATGACATTCATTCACAGGTCACATAAATATTCAGAACCTCATCCGGGTCACCTGAATCATCACTGCCATAATAGGCCCGCAGCTGTACAAGGCGGGTTCCTTCAAAAGATCCGGTCATGGAAATCGTCAGCTTGACCGGTTCCCCTTCATACCACGCTCCGAAAAGTGTATCTATATTGGTATTACCATAGGAAGAAACATAGTTGCAGTCCGAAGAGATCCGCAGTGTGATCACTGCCGTATCTCCCTCACTGATGGTCACATGCGTATTGTCCGCGGACAGAAGCTCTCCATCGCTGGATACGATCCCTGTACTGGTATAGCAGTACACAGAAGCGCCCCTTTCCAGAGAAGTACCCGGATCTGTCATCTGGGCGCAGATCAGTCCGGCAGACCGGTCGCTGTAGATTTCGCCCGCGTCCACAATATTCAGGTCGTTATCGGCCGCCAGCTCCCGGGCCTCTTCCGCTGTCAGGCCCACAAAATCCGGTACCGACGCGTATTTACTGCCGCCGCTGATATATACGTCTATGGTATCTCCGGGGACGACAACGCTTCCCGCTTCAGGATCCGTATAAAGTACTTTCCCTTCCGGGATATCTTCACTGTACTCATACTTCCTGTTGACAACGAACCCGTCTCCTTCCAGCCAGCCGACCGCGTCGTCCGCGGCCGCGCCGGAATAGTCACTCAGCTCCAGCGCCTGCGGTCCCTTGCTGAGAACGACCATGACTTCTCCATTTCTGGGAAGCCTGGAGCCTGCTTTTGTCTGGGAGATGACCGCGTCATTGGGAACCGTATCGGAAAACTCCTCTTCGCCGACAACCATGACAAGGCCCCGGCTTTCAATGACGCCCATCGCCTGCTCATAGGGCATTCCAACAACATCCGGAACCGGCACAGTCAGAATAAAAAAGGCAGCGATTCCGCTCAGCGCAAGAAGAAGCAGTACCAGCGGAATCCATATCCTGTTCTTCTTTTTTCTGTCTTTCTTCTTTCCAGGCTCTTTGACGGGTTTTTCCTTTCCGTCCCCGCTGTCAGTTCCGGACCGGCCCGTCTTTCCCCGTACAGCCTCCGTTTTCCCTGCTCCGGCACTGCCCGGATCTGTCTTTTCACCGGCCGGTCCGGACGTACCCCCGGCGGCTCTCCTGTCAGCCGCGCTGCCGGCGCCTGCTTTTTTGCCGGCCGCGCCGGACACAGCAGTCTTCTCTCCCTGCTGTTTCCCGCCCGCGGAAGATCCGCCGGCGGCTGTTTTATGTGTACTTGTCCTCTGTTCCGCGCCGCACCATGGACATGACACATTTTCAGCAGGATAAATATGTCTGGGATTGATCCGGCACTGCGCAAGATTTCCTCCCATCTCTTCCAGCGCGTCATACCATTCCCTGATCCCGGGCCGTACTTCCGGCCTGTCACTGCCTTCTATAAAGCAGCGGTAGAACAGCTGGCGGATCTTCCTGGGCAGCATCCGGTAATCCGGTACATTAACAGGCCTTCCGAATACCGCGTTCTCCTCCAGAATATAAGAAACACCTGCCCGGATATTTTCATCCGGCAGCGGTACATGGACCGGCCCGCCGCCCGGGCCGGCGTCTTTACTGGTACAGCTGTAAGGATGGCATCCGTTCATCAGCAGCATAAACAGATTGACGCCAAGAGCGAACAGATCCGTTTCCACTGTATACACCGGCAGCGACAGGTCTGCCGGTGTGTCGTTTCCGGACAGCCTGCGCAGGATTTCCGGAGCTGTATAACCGGGATCCCATGCCGTACAGCGATAGATCCTGTCGCCTGCGGGACCTCTGAGCTGGAAGTCTTCCGCGCCGGCCAGCATGACCATTCCCGTTCCGGAATCCACCATGATATTGGCAGGCGTCAGACAGCCCGCCAGATGGCCTGCCCGGTGAAGCCGGCTCAGCGCGGCGCACAGATTCTGCCCCATCAGGATCCTGCTGTTCATCGGGTAAACATGTTCCTTATCTGCCAGAATGCTTTCCGAGTCCAGATACCTCTGCAGATTGCGCATAGTATAGCCGACAGACCGGCCGTCCTGATAAAGGATCACTTCCGGCCAGGCGGTCTGGACAGACAGGTCTGCTTTGCGGGGATCCGACACCATGACCCTGATCTTATCCATAAAATCCTGTGTCCTGTGTTCCGGAGACAGAATCCTGGCCGCAAGAGAGCTGTCTTCCGCAATGACATACATCCCTTCTGCCATGTTTTTCAAAGAGATGGCAGCGCCGGCTGTATATTTTTTTCCGTCACTTCCTGTATATACAATTCCAGTCATAGTATCCTCTCATAAATAAGTACGGCATTCCGGCCGTCTTCTGCAGCACCACATGTCTATTATAAAAAAACATTCAGGAAGTTGTCTACCGACATGTCTGCCCGATATATCTGCCGGCATATCGGCAGTTCCGCCGGAATGCCGGTCATGCCTTCCTTTTATGTTAGCATTGGCAAACAAGGGCAGCGGATTATACAATTGTCATATCAGTAATGGTTATGGATTTCAAAACCCCAGACACTCATTACTTAATAATTAATTATATATCCTGCAGCAATCGCTTTTTTTTACGATTGCTGCAAAAACTGAACGGAGGAAATACAATATGGCAAACAAATATGCAGGTACCAAAACCGAAAAGAATCTCTGGGAGGCGTTCGCAGGCGAATCCCAGGCCAGGAACAAGTATACCTATTTTGCTTCCGTAGCCAAAAAGAACGGCTATGAGCAGATTTCAGCTCTTTTCCTGAAGACAGCTGATAATGAAAAAGAGCACGCAAAGATGTGGTTCAAGGAACTGGGCGAACTGGGCACGACCGAAGAGAACCTGCTCCATGCGGCAGAAGGTGAGAATTTCGAGTGGACGGATATGTACGAGCGTATGGCCCGTGAAGCGGAAGAAGAAGGCTTCCCCGAGCTGGCAGCAAAGTTCCGCGGCGTCGCTGCCATCGAGAAGCATCATGAAGAAAGATACCGCAAGCTTCTGCAGAACTGTCAGGAGAAAAAGGTCTTCGAAAAGAGCGGCGTTACGGTCTGGGAGTGCCGCAACTGCGGTCACATCGTGATCGGCGAGAAGGCTCCGGAAGAATGCCCTGTCTGCGCGCATCCCCAGAGTTATTTCGAAGTACACGCGGAGAATTATTGATCAGGTACTTTTCAGGATTTCCCATGAGGATCCAATACCGGATGTAAAAACGCATATGAAAAACCGCCTGCCGGAATTGCCGGCAGGCGGTTTTTCATATGCGCGTTGATTCCTTTTCCATGTCGGGCCTCGTCCTCTGCCGGCCCTCAGACTGCCGGATCACTCATCATAGCCGTCTGTCATCCTCACGATCGCGCCGATGTTACGGACGATCTCTCCTTCCCCGGGAATAACATCATCGATGTGGGTCACTGCCGGCATATGGACTTCCTCTTCTTCCAGTTCCACCTGGATCCAGCTGCGCATCTCCTCAATGGCGTCCCGGATGCACAGATCCAGATTGTCTCCTCTGGCGCTGCAGCCTTCCAGATCGATAAAATGACCTTCATAGGTCCCGTCAGGCATCTGTTTAAAAATAGCAGGATACGTAAATGTCATGTTTCTCCTCCATTCTTTTTCTGTCCGTTTCGCGCCTGCCCCGTGTCAGGCAGACGGATTCCGCTCTGCCGGCTTTTACCGGCTCTCATTATTGTTCGTACGATTCTCTGTCGTTTTGTTCTTCCTTCTGGCTGTTTTACCGTCGGAAGTCTTATTTTTCACAGCCGCTTTCTCCGGATGGAAACGCTCTGTATACTTATCGAGCATCGTTTCCTGGCGGCGTTTCCGCAGCAGATTGCTGACGCCTCTGGAGATCAGATCATAAATGACAGCGAACAGAGGCACGCCGACGATCATACCGACAAGTCCCCAGATGCTCCCGAAAAACAGGATGGAAAACAGGATCCAGAAGCTGGATATACCTACGGTCTCACCAAGGATCCTGGGTCCGAGGACATTGCCGTCAACCTGCTGCAGCAGGATTATAAAGACCAGAAATACCAGACATTTCCACGGGCTGGACGTCAGGATCAGCAGGGCTGACGGAATCATGCCCATGTAGGGGCCGAAGAAAGGAATGATATTTGTTACGCCTACAATTACACTGACCAGCAGGGCGTAGGGCATTCCTGTGAACATTGTAAAGATAAAGCAGATGATTCCCACGATCGCGGAGTCCAGGATCTTGCCATGGATAAAACCGCTGAACATCCGGTCCGTATAATGGATCTCATACTGGATCCACTCTGCCGCTTTTTTGGGGAAGATGGCATATACGATCATTTTCGCCTGCGCGCCGAATTTTTCCCAGCCGTTCATCAGATAAACAGCTACGATCATTCCCAGGCCGAAATTCTTCAGTATATCGAAAAGAACACTGAAACTGTCCGTCACCCTTGTGATATAGGAAGTCAGATTGGGCAGGATGTCTCCCTTCAGCCATGACTGCAGACGATCGGTCAGCGTTTCCAGACCCTGTTCGAGCACGGCAACGATCTCTTTGCCATATTCTGTCTGGGCGTAGCCTTCCAGCCACTCCTGGAACTGATTCACATAGCTGTTCATGGATCGTACCAGCGTAGTAATACTGGAAGCCATTCCAGGTACAACAGCGACCATCAGCAGAAAGATGATGACCAGGAAGAACAGCAGAGAAAGCAGTATGCTGACCATCCGGAGCAGCGACGCGGCCTTCGGATTGTCATTCCTGTTCAGCTTCTGAAGGCATTTCTCAAAAAACAGGCTGACGGGTTTAAGCAGATAGGCGATTACCGCGCCGTAAATAAAAGGCATCAGAATATGCAGGATGCTTTTAAGACCTTTCCTGAGCGGCTCGATCCGGAAAAAGATCATGGCAACAAAACATATAATGAAGGTCGCGGCCGCTATAAAGCCCAGCCATTCCAGATATTTTTTTCGTTTTTCCATAATAGTCTGTCACTCCTTACCGGTACACATCCTGTTTTCATACAGTGATACGGCCTGTCATCTGCGCATTCGTCCGTCTCCCCGGCAAAATCACACTTCCCATTATGCGGCAGAAAAGGGATGCAATCAAGTAATCATTCCTGTGACGGCAAAAAAAGCGGAAATCCGGCGTTTTCCGGACTTCCGCTTCAGAGCGATAGACGAGGCTCGAAATTTATACAAATAGTTAAAAATCTTAGAAAGGACGCCGTTTCC
>ONRU01000124.1 GCA_900320325.1 uncultured Lachnospiraceae bacterium | reverse complement strand
TAAAGAGTTCGTGAAGACGGTACAGAACGCTTTCTTTATTATGTTCGCGGATATCGTCTATCTGTTCGCCGTCCATCAGATCATTATGATCTCCCGGCGGTTCTTTATCATGATCACTCTCTTCTTCATAGGCAGCTCCTATCTGGCCAGAACCCTGAACAAGATACGGATCCGGGGGAAGAATACTAAAAATGCCGGCAAAAGATCTCTGTTCGTCATCACGATCGATTCCGAAGCGGAGCATGTAGTCGAAGAACTGCAGAAGGGCTCCTTCAGTGATTTCTTTGTCAGCGGCGTGGAACTGCTGGGCAGCAGTACGGCCGATGTGCCGGAGATCAACGGGGTCCCTGTCTATGGACGGGGAGAGGAAATCTTTTCCCGGATCAGCCATGAATGGGTAGACGAAGTCCTCTTCTATCTGCCGCCCAACTATCCTCTGCCGGAAAGTTATATTGACAAGATGCTGGAAATGGGTATCACGATCCATTACAGCTTCTCTTACAGCTTCTCTGTCCTGAAGGAGAATATCGGTATCCAGCAGGAGACAGGCAAGCTGGGGGATCTGCATGTCCTGACCAACAGCCTGCGGATCGTAGCCATTCAGGATCTGGCACTGAAGAGGGCACTGGATATCCTGGGCGGTTTTGTCGGCTGCCTGCTGACCGGAATCATCTGTATTTTCGTCGGTCCTGCCATCTACATTCAGTCGCCCGGCCCGATATTCTTTTCTCAGTGGAGGATCGGCAAGAACGGCAAGAAGTTCAAAATGTATAAATTCCGCAGCATGTACATGGACGCGGAGGAACGCAAAAAAGAATATATGGCCCAGAACAGGATCGCGGACGGCCTTATGTTCAAGATGGAGGATGATCCCCGCATCATCGGCAGCGAAAAGAAGGATAAGAACGGCAAACCCAGGGGGATCGGCAATTTCATCAGGAACACTTCACTGGATGAATTCCCCCAGTTCTGGAATGTGCTCAAGGGGGATATGAGCCTGGTAGGGACCAGGCCGCCGACGGTGGATGAGTGGGAACGCTATGATCTGCATCACCGGATCCGTATGAGCGTCAAACCCGGCATCACCGGCATGTGGCAGGTCAGCGGGCGCAGCGAGATCACGGACTTTGAGGAAGTCGTCCGCCTGGATACCGAATATATCCGCAACTGGAGCTGGAGGCTGGACATCAAGATCCTCCTGAAGACAGTTGCGGTCGTATTAAAACATGAAGGCGCGTCATAAAACTGCTGACAGAATTGACGGGGATGATCACCCTGTCGGAAAGGATCGGAAATGACTATTATCGTAACAGGAGGAGCTGGATTTATTGGTTCCAACTTTATTTTTCATATGATGGAGGCGCATCCGGATTACAGGATCATCTGTCTTGACAAGCTGACCTACGCGGGGAATCTGTCTACACTGGCGCCGGTTATGGACCGTGAGAACTTCCGCTTTGTGAAAGCGGATATCTGCGACAGACAGGCCGTGGACCGTCTCTTTGAGGAAGAGCATCCGGACATTGTCGTCAATTTCGCGGCCGAATCGCATGTGGACCGGTCCATTGAGGATCCGGGCATTTTCCTGCAGACCAATATCATCGGCACCGCGACACTGATGGACGCCTGCAATAAGTACGGGATCACCAGGTATCACCAGGTGTCCACCGACGAGGTATACGGAGATCTTCCGCTGGACAGGCCGGACCTGTTCTTTACAGAAGAGACACCGATCCATACCAGTTCCCCGTATTCCAGTTCCAAAGCCGGCGCGGACCTGCTGGTACTGGCTTACTACAGGACGTACGGGCTGCCTGTGACCATCAGCCGCTGCTCCAATAATTACGGGCCGTATCATTTCCCGGAAAAACTGATCCCGCTGATGATCGCCAATTGCCTGAATGATAAGCCTCTCCCTGTGTACGGTGAAGGGCTCAATGTTCGTGACTGGTTGTATGTGGAGGACCACTGCAAGGCTATTGATCTGATTATCCATAAGGGACGGGTCGGAGAGGTCTACAATGTGGGCGGACATAATGAAATGCGCAATATTGATATTGTCAGACTGATCTGCCGCGCGCTCGGTAAGCCCGAGAGCCTGATCACGTATGTGACAGACCGTAAGGGACATGATATGCGCTATGCCATCGATCCTTCCAAGATCCATTCGGAGCTGGGATGGCTGCCGGAAACAAAATTTGAAGACGGTATTCAGAAGACAATCCAGTGGTATCTGGACAATCGTGAATGGTGGGAGACCATTATTTCAGGTGAATACCAGAATTATTATGAGAAGATGTATGGAGACCGCTGAACAGGCCGGAGATTGATTTTTAACCTGCCTTCCCGACAAAAATAATTCGAATTACACCAAAATCAGAGTTATTGTCCGAAAACAGACTCTTTTTCCTGCCAGTCGTGTTAATATATCGAATAGCTAAACGACTGACTAAAAAATAAGGGGCAACTATACACTGAAGGTTAATGAGAACAGATATGACATACAGGAAAAAGGCAGTGTCCGAGAAGGAAAAGAAAAGGATCGTAAAACACTTTCTGACAGACAGACTGGGCCTCACGGATGAAGGCCTGCGGGAGAGACTGGAAGAGAGGGCGGAGCTGATCGATCTGAAAAAGGGCGAGCTTTATGCCAGAGAAGGAGAAAACTGCAACAGAGTCAGTTTCCTTCTGGAAGGAGCCGCCATGGGCTGGCGGCAGGAGACGGACGGCCGGATGCAGGTGGATTCCTTTCTGGTCCGGAGCGGCGCGCCTGTTATCTCAGACGGGAAGATCGGTCAGGTATCGCCGGTGAATTTCACTATGGTGACTTCCGGCCGGATCCTGGCATTTCCGGCAGGTACGGTCAGAGAGGGGCTGGAGGGTTCACTGGAGCTGATGCGTGCCTACGCGGAGGATCTTCTGGAGAGCCTGCGGCTATACATGGTAATCAGGAATATCTGCCAGCGCAGCGCCAGAGAACGGTATGAATGGTTCCTGCAGGAGTACGGCGGATATCGATACAGGATCCCCGATAAATATATCGCGTCTTTCCTGAACATGGCCCCGGAGACATTGAGCCGTATAAAAAAAGAAGTATAAGAATGGATCGGCAGTCCTGCTTCATATATCTGATCTTACAGGTATACGGAGCGGGATTGCTTTTTTTTTCGATTTCTGTTTCCGCTGCAGGGCAATTGGTGCTACAATCTGTATATATTTGCGGCCAGAGGACCGCCATGACCAATATTTGAGGAGATAACACAGATCATTATGAAAAAACCGGAATTTTTAGATAATCTCAAGGAACGTCTCGCGGGCGCCGCGAAAAAACAGGAAGGACGGCAGGCAGGTGGAAATGAGCCGAAAGATCCTTCTGCCCTCGGCCTGATCGTTACCTGCGGAGTCGTACTGGCGGCCGCTTTACTGGCCGTCGCGGTATTAGGCGGCAAGGGATCGCTCACGGAAGCGGCGGGAAAGACCATCCCGGATTCTCCTGCCAAAAAGGTGGAGCTGATTCATGAATTTACCTATGGCGGTCATGTATACGGGATCATTGACAGCAGCGATATTGATTTTGAAGCGGCCAGGGAATGGTACGCGGCGCAGAATGAAGACGCGGCCGCCGGAGAGACAGCAGCTGCGGCGACGGACGGCTCGACAACTGCGTCGGCGGCAGCCGTATCCGCTGATTTTACGGATTACCAGATCCTGGAAAAAGTGTGCGATGACCTGGGCTGTCACATGGCAGTCATCAACAGCGCGGAAGAGAATCAGGCAATCTATGATCAGCTGACGAGCCAGCATCAGAAAGCGGCCTTCTTCGGCCTTAGTGATGAACTGGTACAGGATGACTGGGTATGGTCCGGTGATGAGAGCAGCTATACCAACTGGTGTGAGGGCCAGCCGGATCATTTCGTTAATAAGAAGGGTGAAGTGGACCATTACGGCCAGTTCTTCGCGTCCAAGGGGGACGGAACCTGGAATGACGCGCCGATCGGCTATAAAACGACCCTGTTCGTTCTGGAATGGGAGTAACGCCTGTAACTGTAATACGGAGGATGTATGCTCGGAAAAAAACTGGTCATGATCGGATTTATCACAGCCCTGACAGGGTCGTCCCTGTCGGTCTGTGAAGCGGGCGCCGTATATGGCGCCGGCGATTATTATGATCAATACGAAGAGAGCCGGATACCGGAGGCAGAAAATGTCTCCGGTATTTCTGCTGTAGCGGAGGAGATGGAGACGGACGGCGCCGGCGACGCGGCGTTGGAGGAAGTCCCGGCTCCGAATGAAAATCCGGAGCCGGCGGATGGAGGGGATGAGGAAGTCCTGCCGGTGGAAACGGAACCGGAAGAAACAGAAGCGCCAGAAGAAAGCAATGCCGCAGAAGGTGAGGCGGAAGCGGAACCCGAGGAAGAGGCGGCCATTGAAGAGCCGGCCGCGGAAGAAGCCGAAATGGACGGACAGGAGGCAGAATCCGTGCCGGCCGAATATCTGGTCACGGAAGACGTTTCGGATCTGGTCATGCAAAAGGGCGCAATCCTGAGTGAGGAGTCTCTGGAAGAGGGCAGCAGGGTGCTGGAGGTCGTTCAAACGGAAGGAGACTCACAGGGAGAAGACAGCCAGGCGGCTGACATTGCGGATGTTTACGCCGTGGATCAGGAAGAAGAGATCATTGACGGCGGCGTGGAGGATCTGCAGGCGGGACTTGCCTATACAGAAAATGTCAGAC
>ONRU01000065.1 GCA_900320325.1 uncultured Lachnospiraceae bacterium | reverse complement strand
CAACCGCCTGGTGCTGGTCAACACCTGGGATGAGGAAACGGTGGCGGATGTAAAGGATTCTACCATGGTCCGGATCACGGGCGGCATCAAGAGTGAGATCGCCGGTGAGGCCAAATCCGGTACGATAGTCCGGATCCTGGAGCCCATGGATACCTGGTCCGGCATCATGACGGAGGACGGGGTATTCGGCTATGTGGAGAACGATACCCTGGAAGAACCCTATACCAGGCAGCCGGAGCCGGTCGAGACCTATACCGAGCCGGATTACGGGACCAGGTCCCTTGGGAAGAAAGTCAACATGGCCTGGCATAATGTGGCGGTCGTAGAAGGGAACGATACCATCGGAGGCCTGTTCGCTTCTGTAAAGGGCGTCAATGTCCTTTCCCCCACCTGGTTCTTTGTCAATGATGAGAGCGGGAATATCAAAAATATTATTTATAAGGAAAACATTGATCTTATGCACGGCAGGGGAATCCAGATCTGGGCCCTGTTCGACAATTTCTCCTCCGGCCAGTCCTATACGGATTTCCTGACCACCGACGCCGGCCGCAGCGCGGCCATCAGCCAGGCGGTGTCTGCCTGTGAGGAATACGGGATCGACGGACTCAATGTCGACATTGAGAATATTACCCCGGAAAAGGGTGAAGACTTCATCGAATTTATCAGGGAGCTCTGTATAGAGGCCCATAAGAAGGGACTCTATGTCTCTGTCGATAACTATGTCCCTTACAATTTCAATGACTACTATCATCTGGATGAGCAGGGCAGGTTCGCGGACTATATCGTCCTGATGGGCTATGACGAACATTACGCCGGCAGCCAGGAGGCGGGCAGTGTGGCCTCCATCGACTATGTGACTTACGGAATCGGGGAAGCCCTGAAAGAGGTCCCGGCGGAGAAGCTGATCAACGCGATCCCTTTCTATACCAGGATCTGGACGACCTCTCCGGAAGGAGTCAGTTCCCAGGCAGTCACCATGACCTACTGCCAGGAGTTCATGAAGGAACATGGCATGAAGCCCGAATGGAGCGATTCCTTTGGTCAGTATTACGCGGAGGCAAGAGAAGGGGACAATTATTACCAGATCTGGGTCGAAGGGAAAAAATCCATCGAGCTCAAGCTGCGGGTCATGCAGGAATACGCTCTGGCAGGCGTCGCGGAATGGTGTCTGGGATTTGAGACGCCGGAAATCTGGGATGTGATCGAAGCATATATGAAACAATGATTTTCCGGGCCGGACAGAAAACCGGCCCGTTTTCAAGGAAGTTATGATAACAGAATATATAAGTATGACAGAAGAGGCAATCGACGCCGGCGCCATCGAAAGGGCAGGGCGGATCCTGCGGGCGGGCGGCCTGGTCGCTTTTCCCACGGAGACCGTTTACGGACTGGGCGGAGACGCCCTGAACCCGGAATCCTCCAGAAAGATCTACGCGGCAAAGGGAAGGCCTTCCGATAATCCGCTGATCGTCCACATATGCAGGATGGAGGACCTGCCTCCGATTGTAAGAGAAATACCGCAGGAGGCCCTGCGGCTGGCAGAGACCTGCTGGCCCGGGCCCCTTACGATGATATTCCATAAAAGCGATCTGGTCCCTTTGGAGACCACCGGAGGCCTGGATACCGTGGCGGTCCGCTTCCCCAGCAACCGGATCGCCATGGCCCTGATCGCGGCAGCCGGGGGCTATATCGCGGCCCCCAGCGCCAACCGGTCCGGCCGGCCCAGTCCCACCCTGGCCAGGTACTGCCGGGAGGATCTGGACGGCAGGGTCGAGATGATCATAGACGGGGGACCGGTCGGGATCGGCCTGGAATCCACGATCATTGATCTGACGGAAGGACAGCCGGTGATCCTGCGTCCCGGCTATGTTACCCGGGAAAGGCTGGAACAGATCCTGGGCAGGGTCGAGACAGACCGGGCCATCATCGCGCCCGATTCGGGGACGGCGCCCAAAGCCCCGGGCATGAAATACCGCCACTACGCGCCCAAAGGCAGCCTGACCATTGTGGAGGGAGAACGGGAGGCGGTCATTGCCTATATCAATGCCCGTACCCGTGAATGCCGGGAAAAGGGGATCCGTACAGGAGTTATCTGTACAGATGAGACCTGCAGGTGTTATACTGCTGACAGTGTCAAGAGTGCCGGCGCCCGGACCAGCGAAGAGACCATCGCCAGCCGGCTCTTCCGGATCCTGCGGGAATTCGACGATGAGAATACGCAGGTCATGTTTTCGGAGTCTTTTGGCGGGGGCGGCCTGGGACAGGCTATCATGAACCGCCTGATGAAGGCGGCAGGGCATAAGATCGTACAGGTCTGACAGCAGCCCTGAACAAAGCAGTTGACCGGCAGCAGCCGGTGAGCGAACCCTTCCGGCCGGCCTATGTGCTGACCGGTACGGCAGGAAGGATAGAATATAACATCATCAGCACAGGAAAGAGGAGAAAATGGCAAAAGTAATCTACATGGATCACCCCCTGGTAAAGCATAAGATCGGTATTATCCGCCGTAAGGAGACAGGTACCAAGGAATTCCGCGAGACGATCAGCGAGATCGCCATGCTGGAATGCTATGAGGCTACCAGAGATCTTGAAATGGACGAAGAAGATATAGAGACCCCCATCGGCCCCACCAAAGCCCATGTCCTCAAGGGCAAGAAGCTGGCGGTCGTGCCCATCCTGCGCGCGGGCCTGGGCATGGTCGAAGGTATGCTGACCCTCATCCCTGCCGCGAAAGTCGGTCATATCGGTCTGTACAGAGATCCGGAGACACTGGAGCCGGTGGAATATTACTGCAAGCTTCCGGCAGATGTATCGGAAAGAGAGATCTTTGTCGTTGATCCCATGCTGGCGACCGGCGGCTCCGCCGTGGAAGCGGTCACCATGCTCAAACAGCACGGGTGCAGGAACCTGCATTTCCTGTGCATCATTGCCGCTCCGGAAGGTGTGAAGGCCTTTACCGAGGCGCACCCGGATGTAGATCTCTATGTCGGCGCGCTGGATGACCACCTCAATGAGCATGGCTATATCGTTCCCGGTCTGGGCGACGCGGGCGACAGGATCTTCGGCACCAAGTAAGGGGAGCGGGACGGCCCGGTTCATTATGACCGGAAAATTCTGACCGGAAAAATTAACTTTTTTTGTTCTTTTATTTCCGAGGCTCGTATATTACATTGGACACGAAAAATACGAGCCGGCCGCGACCCGGGAAAGAAGGAAGGGCCGGCTGACATATCAGACAACATGAGTGAACAAAGAAAGGAATAAAAGATATGTTTAAGAAGTCAATCATCGCATTATTACTTGGAACAGCAGTATTCATGACCGCCTGCGGCGGAAAGGCCCCGGCAGCTGACAATACAGAAACAGAGACCGCCACGGAAGAGACTGTCACCGAAGAGAACGCCGCGGAGACAGCTGCGGCGGCTGAAGAGACAGCCGATGACGCGGCGCAGGCGGCTACAGAGCCCGCGGCGGAGGAATCCACACTGGCGTCCAGATATGAAGACGATATGGCAAGGTATCAGACCGTGATCGACGGCCTGCAGGATGGCCAGGCCTATGGTTTCGCCGACATCTCTGATGTAGATGTCCTTCTGGTAGCGGATCATGTCTATGACAACCTGGATGGCAATATGGTCGCCATGAAGGCAGACGTATACTGCATCAACGGCTCTGATGAGGTCGTGAAATACGGTACGGTCGAGTCTACCGATTCCGCTTATCCTCTTTATGTCACAGCTGACAAATGCCTGATGTTCGGCGGCAACCACAAACTGACCAAGGTCTATGTGGACATTGAAGCCGGCGCGATCATCACTTTCCAGGAATTCACAGAGACCTTTAACGCGGATGGCGAAGCCACTTATCATTATCTTTCCATGGACGAGGGAATCGACGAGGATGTCGAGGATGACAGCGCCCACGTCGCCATGCTGGAGCAGTATGAGACCGGCACGCCCGTTAACTTTACAACTGTTGGAGAGGCTGCCGCGGCGGCTGCTACCAACTGACCTGCGGAAGACCGGCCGGCAATTGGCCGGGGAACAGCCGGTAAAATAATAAAAAGCAGAATATCGCGCAAAAAATCCCGCGCCCCAGGCGCGGGATTTCGAACATGCGGCATGCAGCTGTGAAGCTGCGGAAAGGGGAGAAAAAATGGTCCAGAAACGTCAGGATTACATTACATGGGATGAATATTTTATGGGCGTTGCCTATCTGTCGGCCAAACGTTCCAAGGATCCCAACACACAGGTCGGCTCCTGCATCGTCAGCAGTGACCACAAGATCCTGTCCATGGGCTATAACGGACTGCCCAGAGGATGCTCGGACGATATGTTCCCCTGGTCCAGGGAAGGGCAGCCCCTGATGACCAAGTATCCCTTCGTGACCCACAGTGAGCTCAATGCCATCCTGAATTACAGAGGCGGCAGTCTGGAGGGTGCGACCATCTATGTGACCCTCTTTCCCTGCAATGAATGCGCCAAGGCCATTATACAGGCCGGAATCCGGACGGTGGTCTATGACAGCGACAAGTACGCGGGCTCAGACGCCACAGTGGCCAGTAAGCGCATGTTCGACGCCACAGGCGTACGTTATTACCAGTACACCCGGACCGGCAGGAAGATCGAACTGGAACTGTAGAATAACCCTGCCTGTAAAAAACGCCGGAATGGCAGGACCTGCCCGGAGCAGCGGGAAGTCTGCCCGAAAGCGATGGAATAGAAAAAGGATGTATTGCCGTTTGACAGGCAGTACATCCTTTTTTATTGCTGTTTTTGAATGGCGGTCCTGAGACCCGCGCGGCATTTTATTTCCGGGGCGGGAATCGGAACTTGCCGCTGTTCTGCTGGCTCCGGTTGTAGTTGGCGATGAACTTCCAGGTCTTTGTATAAGGATCCAGAAGGTCGCTGATCGAGGAATCATGGTTGAGGGTATCAATGATATAGGCAAGGTATTTGCCCATGTCGCAGCTGACATACCAGGGGCGTCTGAGAAGCTCGGGACTCTGGTAGATCAGGTTGGTAGTCAGGATCTTGTCGATGATACCATCTTCATAGGCTTTGTCCATTTTGTCCAGACCGGAGGTGAACAGACCGAAAGTGGAGAAGAGGAAGACTCTCCTGGCTTTTCTCTCTTTAAGCTTGGTGGCGATATCAATGATGCTGTTGCCGGAGGAGATCATGTCATCCACGATGATGACATCCTTGTCCTCTACACTGGAGCCCAGGAATTCATGGGCCAGTACGGGATGCTCTCCGTTGACGATTTTGGTATAATCCCTGCGCTTGTAGAACATACCCATATCCAGGTTCAGCATGTTGGCTACATAGACAGCGCGCTTCATGCCGCCCTCATCGGGGCTGATGACCAGCATATGCTGAGCGTCGATCCGAAGATCCGGCACATTGCGCAGCAGGCCCTTGATGAACTGATAGACCGGCTGGATGGTATCAAAGCCGTTCAGGGGGATGGCGTTCTGAACGCGGGGATCGTGGGCGTCAAAGGTAATGATATTATCTACGCCCATCCTGACCAGCTCCTGCAGGGCGATGGCGCAGTCCAGGGATTCACGCTGGCTGCGGGCCTGCTGGCGGCTTTCATAAAGGTAGGGCATGATAACGGTGATCCGCCTGGCCTTGCCGCCGGCGGCCGCGATCACGCGCTTGAGATTGGCGTAATGATCGTCAGGAGACATATGGTTCTGCAGACCGAACATTTTGTAGGTCTTGCTGAAGTTGACCACATCTACAAGGATATAGAGGTCCATACCGCGGACAGACTGGGGAAGGACGCCTTTGCCTTCGCCGGTACCGAAACGCGGCAGGTCGCAGTTCACGATATAGCTGGAACGCTGATAATCGTTGAAAGCGGGATTATGTCTGTTCTCGCGCTGACGTTCCGCTCTCCAGCGGGTCAGGTAATAGTCAATCTCTTTTCCCATTTCCTCACAGCCTACTACAGGGACGATCCCCAGAGCGCCGTAAGGCATGCTTTCAAGATTTCTTTTGTCATGTTTCCTGATGGGTTCCATTCATTGTCCTCACTTTCTTAAGCAGACGTATATCCTTGCCTGTCAGTTTACAGCAGATATAGCCACTCGTGATCCGGGAAAATACACGGTCGGAGTAGCGCTTCTGCAGATCTTCCAGAGAAAGATTTGTTGAAATGACAGTCGGTTTTCTGTTCAAATGCCGCTCGTTGATACAGGCGAACAACTGGGCTGAGACGAATTGATTGGTGAGTTCCGTTCCCAGATCATCTATGATCAGCAGGTCGCAGTGATAAAGGTCATCGACGAAATGCTGAAAATCTTCTCTGGACCGATAATTATAAACCAGCCCCGCGAGACGGTCAAAGAGGGAAGCCGCGCTGAAATACAGTACGGAGTACCCTGCGGACAGAACCTCACGGGCGATACATACAGAAAGAAATGATTTGCCGGTACCCACAGTACCGAAGAAATAGAGATTGGAATATTCGCGGCCGAACTGCCTCGCGAAATGGAGACTGACATTTCTGGCCGCCCTGAAACGCTTCAGATCCTCCCCCTTGTAGAAATCCTCACGGAGCGTGTCGAAATTCTGGGTCCGGGTCAGGAGCTGAAGATGTGACTGGTCATACAGGATGGAGATCTCTTCCTGACGGAAGCAATGGCATTTTTCCCCGTTGATGTAGCCGGTATCCCTGCAGTCGGGACACTGGTAGGGGACCTCCAGATAATCCGGCGCGAAACCGCCGCTGACCAGCAGCTGCTGTTTGCGGGCCGCGACATCACGGATCTGCCGGCGCAGATCGGCGGCAGAGGAGCTGTCTCCGCTGTTCAGCCTGCGGCGCAGGGCAGAAACCGCCGCGGAAGGGATCTCTGTCTCCAGACGGGCATATTCCGGCACGGCAGAATAGACCTCCTGCCGGCGCTGCTCGAGCAGCCTGCGGCGGCGGGCCTGTTTCTGTTCATAATGATACATGATACTGTCGTGCTGTTCTTTGGTCAGAGACACAGATACTCCTTATGGCAGAGGTTCAGTTTCCAAGGATCTGGCGTTCCAGATCGTCAAAATCGTACTGATTCTGTTCAAATTGGTTAAAGCGGTTGGCAGCGGGACGGCTGCCTTTGCGGTTCGCTGAACCACGGGCCAGCGGAGATACCGCGCGCTCCGCCTGGCGGGGCGTAGTGATGCCGTTTTCGGCCCAGTTTACGGCGACTTTTTCTATATAACGGAAATCTTTTTTGCCCCTGTCGATGCAGTACTGGAGCAGGTAATCGATCAGGGCGTCAGAGAAGCCCAGATCTTCAGATATATAGTAGACCGACTCGATTTCCGGAACGGAAAGGGGTTTGCCGATATACTGCTCGATCACAAAGAGGAGCTGGGCCCGTTCCTGATTGGAGCGGAAGGCCTCCAGGACCTCCGGCGACTGTTTCTTTTTGCCGGCCGTACGGCTGTCGTTTCTGTCATTCCGGGGACGGTCGGGAGCGGTATGCTCCTTTACAGCGATGACCGGCCTGTCCTGACGGAAGGAACGTACGGGATTGCGGCCGGAACGGGGATCGCAGAGGTGGATCCCTGTCAGTTCGCCCTGTTCATCATGATCCAGGGACAGCAGGCCCAGTCCGGCCCAGTAATCCAGAGAGCGGACAATGTCCCGCTCGGTGTGATTAAAGAGGTCCGCCATCTGGGAGATATCCGCGGAGGCGCCGGCGCCCATGACACGGAGCAGATACAGATACACTTTGAGCTGCGCGTCATTCGCGTCCTTCATATATTCATCAATAAACAGATTCGACACCAGTGTCGTATCGGAACTGCTGTCATTGTAAATCGTGAACACGCCGGAATCCCCCCCTCCATTAAGTCTTGCATGCGCAAGTATAGCACAGGGGACGGATTTTCCGGAATGGTAAAAGTGACCAGAAAATTTTACCGGCCGGGCCGGGGCGCGGGACAATCCGCCTGTAAGGAAAAATCGGAAAATGTGGAAAAGTGCCGGAAATGCCGTATCTGCGGCAGCTTTTATCCACAGTCAGAAAGCCGCTTCCGGATGGGGACAATGTGGATAACTGTGATAACCTTTGTCAGGAAAGCAGGTTTTCGCCGATTTTAAAGACATCTCCGGCGCCCATAGTTATCACCAGATCTCCCTTCCGGCAATTTTGACGAACGTAGTTTTCAATTTCTTCAAAATTCTCAAAATACAGGCAGTCATGGCCCAATGCCCGGATCTCCTCCTGCAGGGTCGCGGAGCTGATGCCCAGATCATCGGTCTCTCTGGCGGGATAGATCTTTGCCAGGATGGTGATATCGGTATGGGTCAGGGCTTCGGCAAATTCCTTCATCAGGGCTTTGGTACGGGTAAAGGTATGGGGCTGGAAGATGCACCAGACCCTGTCATGAGGATAATTGGCTGCGGCAGCAAGAGCCGCTTTGATTTCAGTGGGATGGTGGGCGTAATCATCAATGATCGTTACCCCGTCCATGGTCCCTTTATATTCGAAGCGCCGGTCAGTGCCTGTGAAGGCGGAGACGGCCTCAATGGCTGTATCCATGTCAACACCCAGTACAGAGGCTGCGGCCAGGGCCGCGACGGAATTGCTGACATTGTGACGGCCCGGAACTTTCAGGGAGACCTGCTTTTCCAGGGGAGTCCCGTCAGGAGCGGTTCCGTGCAGCGTATAGCAGGCATGGCCGAAGGAATCATAGCTGATTCCGTCCGCGTACCAGTCGCTGGAACTGTCGCTGCCGTATGTGATGATCCGGCAGGGCAGGCCTTCGGTGATCTCGCTGTAATCCGGTATGTCCGCGCTGATGATCAGGCAGCCGTCCGCGGGAATCAGTTCGGCGAATCTGCGGAAGGAATGGCGGATGTCATCCAGGTCCTTGAAGAAATCCAGATGGTCCGCGTCGATATTCAGGATAATGCCCAGCCCGGGATACATGCTGAGGAAGCTGTTGGTATATTCGCAGGCTTCCGCCACGAAAAAGCGGTGGCCGCCGACCCGGACCTGGCCGCCGATGGAGCGCAGGATGCCGCCGATGGAAAGGGTAGGATCCGTATCCGCGTGCATCAGGATCTCGGACAGCATGGATGTGGTCGTCGTTTTGCCGTGGGTGCCGCTGACAGCGACCGGATACTGATATCCCTTCATCAGCTGGCCCAGGAGCTGGGCCCTGGTCAGGTGGGGGATTCCCAGTTCCTGTACGGCCCGGTATTCCGGATTATCGGGATGGATGGCGGCGGTGAAAACGACAAGGTCGATCGCAGGGGTGATATTTTCCCGTTTCTGTCCGATCACGACAGGGATCCCGTGGGATACCAGTTCCTCTGTAATGGGGGAAGCTGTCCGGTCGGATCCGGATACGGTAAAGCAAGAATACATGAATCGGTTTATTGAAATCTATCTGAAACATAGTGCCTCCAGAGAAGCCTTTTAAGCTTCTTTTTCGCTGTTTTACGTGGATTTTTAACACTTCCGCGGGCCGTGTGCCCATAGTTATTTTTATTATAGCACTGAATAAACGCAAAGAAACAGTACATAATCAGGACATAAAACATAAAGTTTAATTTTAATAGAATATTAGACAAATTATCATAAAAAGCGCTCCTGCGCATTGTGGAAAACAACGATTTAATTTTGTCTAAATATTTCTTTTATCAGGTCGGTATGCTATAATTTTCATACGAATCTATGTCCTTTTTTGGGACGTATATCCGAAATTTAATCTAGGGGTGGCAACGATGATAGTTAAAAAAGAAATGATAGCTATGCTTTTAGCCGGTGGCCAGGGCAGCCGTTTGGGGATCCTGACATCGAAGGTGGCCAAGCCGGCGGTATCATTTGGCGGTAAATATCGCATAATCGACTTCCCTCTCAGCAACTGCATCAACTCAGGAGTAGATACGGTCGGCGTGCTGACCCAGTACATGCCGCTTCGTCTGAACTCACATATCGGAATCGGTATCCCGTGGGATCTTGACAAAAATGTCGGCGGTGTATCCATCCTTTCTCCGTACGAGAAGAGTCATGATACCGAATGGTATACCGGTACCGCCAATGCGATCTATCAGAATATGGAATACATGGAGAGCTATAATCCTGACTATGTTCTGATCCTTTCAGGCGACCATATCTACAAGATGGATTATGAGTCCATGCTGGATTATCACAAGGAGAAAGGGGCGGATGTTACCATTGCCGTCATGCCTGTTCCCATGGAGGAAGCCAGCAGATTCGGTATCATGATCACGGATGAAGACAGAAAGATTGTGGATTTCGAGGAAAAACCCGAACATCCCCGCAGCAATCTGGCGTCCATGGGCATCTACATTTTCTCCTGGACGGCGCTGAAGGAAGCCCTTCTTGCGAATAAGTCCCAGCCGAATCTTGATTTCGGCAAACATATCATCCCCTACTGCCGTGATAACGGACGCCCCCTGTATGCATGGGAGTTCAACGGTTACTGGAAGGATGTCGGAACACTGACATCCTACTGGGAAGCGAACATGGAGCTGATCGATATAGTTCCGGAGTTCAATCTGTATGAAGAATTCTGGAAGATCTATACCAAGAGCCAGACGGTCACGCCCCAGTATTTCGGCCCCAACAGCGCGGTTGAAAGGACCATCATAGGGGAAGGCTCCGAGATCTACGGACAGGTCTACAATTCCGTGATAGGCTGTGATGTCATCATCGGCGAGGGAACAATCGTCCGTGATTCCATCATCATGAACGGGACTGTGATCGGTGATAACTGCAGGCTTGAAAAAGTCATAGCGGCGGAAAATGTAACTATTGCAGACGGTGTCGTGCTCGGTGAGGGTGATTATATCGAGAACGATACCAGGCCCGATATTTACCGTGACGGTATTGTGACCATCGGTGAAGGAACGGTAATACCTGACAGTGTGACGATCGGCAGGAATACCCTGATTTCCGGACATACCGTGGAAGCGGATTATCCGGACGGCCGTCTTGCCGGCGGCAGAACACTGGTCAAAGAATAAGGGGGCAGGCAGTATGAGAGCAATAGGTATTATTCTGGCAGGCGGAAACAGCAACCGCATGAAAGAGCTTTCTAAAAAACGCGCGGTCTGTGCCATGCCTGTCGCAGGCAGTTATCGCAGCATTGATTTTGCGCTCAGCAATATGGAATTTTCCCGGGTATCTAAAGTTGCGATACTTACCCAGTATAATTCCAGAAGTCTGAACGAGCATCTGGCCTCTTCCAAATGGTGGGACTTTGGCCGCAAGCAGGGAGGTATGTTCCTGTTTACTCCTTCCTTCGCGGACGCCAACAGCCAGTGGTACAGAGGGACCGCGGATGCCATCGCTCAGAACATCAGCTTCCTCAGACATTCCCATGAGCCCTATGTCATCATTGCCTCCGGCGACTGTGTTTACAAGCTGGATTACGGCAAAGTACTGGACTATCACATGGATAAAGGGGCTGATATTACGGTCGTCGTCAAGACCATGCCGCAGGATTTCAGGGTGGAGCGTTACGGTGTAGTCAGGATGGACGTCGACGGGAGAATCCGTGAATTCGTTGAGAAGCCGGTCGTTGCAGATGGAAATACAATCTCCTGCGGTATATACGTGATCCGCAGAAGACTTCTGATCGAGCTGCTTGAGAAGAGCATGGAGGAGAACCGGTATGATCTCGTACAGGATATTCTGATCCGGTACAGGGGTCTGAAAAAAATTTATGGATATGAACTGAATTCTTACTGGAGCAACATCGCTTCCGTGGAGGATTATTTCCGAACAAATATGGATTTCCTGAAGCCGGATATCAAGTCTTTCTTCTTCAGAGAGTTTCCTGAGGTACATTCCAAAGTGGCTGATCTGCCGCCCGTGAAATATAACGTGGGCTGCCATATCAGAAACAGCCTCTTATCCAGCGGATGTATCGTAAACGGTACGGTGGAGGACTCGGTTCTGTTCCATCAGGTCTATGTCGGAAACAACTGTGTAATAAGGAATTCCCTTATTCTGAATGATGTTTACATCGGAGACAACAGCATAATTGAAAACTGCATCATTGAGAGTGGCGATACCATTCAGGCCAATTCTACTTACAGAGGTGAAGATGGTGTGAAGATCGTCATCGAGAAGGGCGAACGTTACACCATTTAACTTCAGAAATGGAGAACGCTATGCAGGTAACAGACGTAAGAGTACGGAGGATTGCTAAGGAAGGCAAGATGAAAGCGGTCGTATCTATTACGATCGATCAAGTGTTTGTTGTTCATGATATTAAAGTTATTGAGGGGGAAAAAGGATTATTCATAGCGATGCCGAGCAAGAAATCGGCAGACGGGAAATACAGAGATATAGCACATCCCATTAATTCTGAAACAAGGAGCATACTTGAACACATCGTATTAGAGCATTACGAGAAAAGTGCATTGCAGGAAGACGACTCACAACTGGAATGACAGCATAGCGAAGCACAG
>ONRU01000093.1 GCA_900320325.1 uncultured Lachnospiraceae bacterium | reverse complement strand
TATACAAATTCTATCAGGAACTTGTCCCGCATCAGCGTCAGCAGAAGGATATACAGGAGGCCGCCCGCCGCGACCTCGATACAGAGGGCGGCAAAGTCGGACGTAAAAAAGCGGTCCATGAAGAAAATGGCGGCCCACATGAGGACGCCGGCCAGCAGCTTTTTCCATCCATCCGTGACCAGGATCCTGACGGTCAGATAACCGTTGCAGAAGATCATATACAGGACCGTGATCAGAATCTCCGCGATCAGGGAACCCCAGATCGCGCCGATGCCTTTCAGGCGGGGGATCAGAAGCAGGTTCATGCACAGGTTGAGACAGGAACCGGCCACGATAAATCTGGCGGACAGGCTCCGTCTGCCGGATGGCGTATAGTACTGACAGCCCAGGCAGTTGCTGATACCGATGATCAGGGTCAGCGGGCTCATCATGATCAGCATATCCGCGACCCTGTCAAAGCCCGGCCCGTAGAAAACAGGTACAAAGCGACGGGCAACGCTGATCAGGCCGAAACAGATGCCGACGCCCATGAAAAGAATGTAATTGGCAGAGGTACGGATCCGGTCATGGATCTCCTCATACTTTTCCTCTTCGAATAAGTAGGCGATACGGGCGCCCAGGACCGAATTGAGGGAAGTAAAGGTCAGGGCCTTCATCATGTTGATCATCTTGGTCGCCTGTTCATAATAACCGTTCTCCAGCTCATCATGGGTGATGGCGCCGATCAGGATCTTGTCCAGGACCGTATAGACCGAGGTGGCAATGGAAGGCACGAAATAGATCAGGGTCTCCCGGAAATGCCGCCCGATCCGCAGACTGCGGAAATCGACCTTCTCCGTGAACCTGCCCACATACATCCACATGCTCAGGTTCCCGGCCATGGTGGACAGGGTCAGGATGAACACATACTTGAGAAGGTCATCCTTTGAGTGGACGAAGGCGAACAGCAGGGCTACGCCGATCAGCTTGAAGGCCGCGTTCTTGGTGACCGTATATTTGAACTGCTCCAGCCCGTTGAAGAACCAGGAGATATCGAACATGGTCGCCAGGATGCCCATGCTCAGGACAATATAGTAGATCCGGTATCTGGTATTGAACAGGATCCAGCCGATCCATACAGCCATACAGATGGCGGACGTCACGACTGTCATCAGCTCGATCTCCCAGAACAGGACGCTTCGTTTGGTCACGTCATCCCGGAAACGGGCGATCTCCCGGGTGCCGTAGGACATGGTGCCCAGGGCAGCGAACATGGAGAAATAGGTCTGGTAAGACTGGGTATAACTGTAAATACCGATCGGACCGGCCCCCAGTACCCTGGAAAAGTAGGGGGTCGTGATAAAAGGCAGAATGATGATCAGGACCTGGTAGGCCGTACTCATCAGGAAATTTTTCTTAACACTGGGACTGCTCATAGAAGGCCTCCAAAGTTCCTTCCCTCTTCTTCCTGCTGTAATCCCGCAGGATCCGGGCCGCGTACCAGACGCCCAGGAATGAGCAGTTGGAGAGCGGCGATGTCAGCAGGTTATTGAATACACTGTAAAGGGCAACGCAGAAGATCCAGATACAAAGGACCCGGTCCCCGATCCGGATGGCTGCCCGGAAGATCAGCATGTAGACCAGCAGCAGCAGAACGGTAAAAATGATACCGTAGCTGAGCAGGGCCTTCATATAGCCGCTGTCGATATAAAAATATTTATCCATATCTGTCTGATCCGAATTGACGACGACCTGCTGGCCCAGCAGATGGACGCCGTATTTGACGATGCCCTGGTGGTTGAGGCGGACCCTGGAATGAGAGAACTCATCGATCCTGACCCACATGGGGATATTGGCGTTATATCTGTCACTGATATACCAGACAAAGGCGCAGAGGGCGGGCATGATCACCGCCGCCATCAGGCGGATGGGAAAACAGTCATGGAACAGGTCCAGCCGGCACTTGACACAGAGGGCGTACAGGATCAGGAAGGCCAGGACGATGAACAGGATCAGATTGGTATCCGTCAGTTCATAGAGGACCAGGTTGACCGCGCAGGCAATGATGAGCACGGGCCAGGGAACCCCTCTGCTGCGGGTCTGGTCCCTCTCATAGGCGGAAGGATCCGTGTAGCCGTACAGGCCGCAGGCTGTGAGCCCGAAGAAACGGATGGGGCCGAAGGTAGGATAAATATATCCCAGATATTCCCGCATCCTGTCCGAGTCAAAGGACATGGGCTCCCGGTAGATCAGGCCGGACCAGCTGCCGGCTATGATCAGCAGAAAGCAGGCCAGGCCGGACCAGAACATGACCCGGCAGACCTTGCGGAAGGAAACATTCCGGCAGGCCAGGACCATCAGAAAAAGCTGCAGAAGGTTTATGCCGTCTGCAGCCATATGTTCCAGCTCCAGCAGGAAAATGCCGCCCGCAGCCAGCAGGGCCAGAAGGCGGATCCGGTAGCTCTTCTCCGTCAGCATGATGGCTGTCAGGAAAAGGAGCATGACAAAATATCTGACGCAGGATAACATCAGACCTTCAATATAAACTGTATATAGGGAATCACTGATATTGCCCTGCAGGGTCCATAATACCAGTCCTGTAAAGACCAGCAGCTCCTCCAGGGTGGTATGCCCCAGATCCGGATCGTAATCCAGCGTGCTGTTCGAAAATGTTCTTATAATCATTCAACTTTACCCATGCGCGGGTCCGGGTACGCTACTTCTGCGCGATCCCCAGCACCCTGCGTGTGTAGCTGCCGCTCCGCAGCCTCGCGGACATGCGGCCAGCGTTTTTGACCAGGAGCCTGTATTCCTCTTCCGGCATTTCCCGGAGGGTCTTTCCGATCTCATCCAGAGAGGCCACCGTAATGCCGCAGTGGTGGCGGCGTACAAAATCCGCCAGGGCCGCTTCCTCCCAGATGATGACAGGGATGCCGGAAGCCAGGTACATGGAGGTCTTATGGGGATTGTTGATCCTCAGATACTCTCCGTAGGTACCGCTGCAGGTACTGCGCGTGTCGCCGTCCCAGACCAGGCCGAAGCTCCCTTCCACTTCGAAGGGCAGATCATCCGGCGGGAAAGCCCCGTGATAGACCACGCCCGGGCGGTTCTCATCCTCATAGCCGATTCCGTACAGGTTGAAGGCCTGATCTTCGGGCAGGTCATAGACATAGCCGGCTTTATGGCGCATCATGGAGCCCGCGATGATGACAGGCAGATCCCGGCCCAGCGGCTTCCTGCTGCCGATCCGGTCTTCAAATCCGGGAATCAGATAATCAAAGATGCCCAGATTGAGGATCTTTCTGCTGTCCAGACCGAAGGATACCAGCTTTTTCTTCATATATATATTGTGGGCGATGATATAATCCGCTTTCTCCAGAAGGGATTTTTCCTCCAGCCGGATACGGATCCTGGCAGGCAGGGAAACATCGCTGCGCAGGGCATGCCGGAACAGATCCAGGTCATGGATCAGCAGGATGATCCGGACGCCCCGTCTCTGACAGGCCATAACTTCACCGGCGATCAGGACAGAATGGGAACTGACCGGAAACTGGACCAGCAGGATGTCTCCTGCCGTCAGATCTTTTAATCCCGCGGCCCATTTCTGCCGGATCTCAAAATGGATGCCCAGCCGTTTCGGGAGCGAAGCCGCGTTGCGGGCGTTCTGGTCCATCTCGATACGGACAGGCCTGTAGCCCTCCGCCAGCAGAATCCTGTCTATGTCATCCCTGGCCTTGATGCCGGCCGTCTTCTGCAGGCCCTTGTCATTGATTACTTCCTGTATAAAATATTTCATTCCGCAGGCTCCTCGATCCAGGCGGTCATTTCATGGGTGACCCGTTTGTCTTCAGGCGGCAGTTCCATATAATTTTTGTAGAGGCCTGACAGATAGCTGTCCCAGCAGGACATGGCCGGGAATCTGTGGCCCTCAAAAGTAACGGTATCGGATTTCATGAATTCGTCCTTGACCATCCGCTCCCCGGGTCCGTAAAGGCCCCAGACAACACCGCCGCAGTATCTGGAAACGGAAAAAGGATATCTGGCTGTCAGCCTGTCCATGGCCCGGCAGCATCTGTCGGGACCGATCTTCCTGGCGATGGGGGTCAGGACCGGTTTGACCAGTTTTCGGAAAAAGGTCTTCCCCTGACCGGATTTGGAAAAATTCAGGCCCAGGACTGTCCGGATCATGGCCGCTTTTTTGCAGAGACGGGCAAGTTCCCGTTCATCCTCCGGCATGCCGTCAAAAGGGAACACGTCGATCCAGAGATGCTCGGCGACGTTTCCTTCCAGATATTTCTGATCAACGGTGGTCCTGGTATCCACGATCTTGATAAAAGGATACTGGAAGGTGCCGTTCTCATGGCAGATCAGCTTCAGGTGATCGGGCAGGATCTTTTTCTCCCGCTCCAGCCGGATCAGTTTATTGTAGGCGGGACGGGGCATGCCCGCGTCAATATCGTCATCCCAGGGAATAAAACCCTTATGGCGGACCGCTCCCAAAAGGGTCCCGCCGACCAGATAGAATTTTAAATGATTTTCCAGACAGACTTTTTTAAAGGCCAGCAGGATATCAAGTTCGACCTGTTTTATTTCATCCGCGCTTAATTGTCTTTTCATTTGTGTCTTTTCACCCGTTTCTTTTCTTCTCGTCTCTGATTCATGCGGTTCTGGCGGACCCGGATCTCATAGATCATGCCCGCGGCGGGCACCAGCCCCAGCTGCAGCATGGCGAACGGCAGCATGCTGGCGCTGCGGCAGTCTGTCGGCCGGAACTGTCCCATGGCGGACGCGAAAATATCCCTGCGGCTGATCCGGCGCATCTGGTCCAGCTTCTCCCCAAAAGACATGGGATTGTCCAGAGCAAAGATCTCGCGGACCATAAGGATGTTAAAATGCATCAGTACATATTCAGCAAAAGCCTCCTGCACCTCGGCGTTCTCCCGTACCATATAGTCGGAGGTCGTCTCCAGGGACCGGATATAATCCTCCTCCTTGGACCCGTCCCAGGTCCGGACGGCCGACTGCCCCGTAATGGTATAGCGGTAGAACATGCTGTCCTTGCAGCAGATGGACCTGCAGCAGCCTGTATAGCGGATCACAAAATCACTGTCCTCCGCCAGCCGCAGATTCGGATCGAAGCGGATGCCCCGGTCCATGATGATCTGCCTGCGGAAGAGCTTGGACCATACCGTCATGGTATGGGTGGGCCGGCGCAGCAGGTCCGCCCGGGCCGCGTCGACCTGACGGGCGCCAAAATGAAGCTCCTCTTCCCCGCAGATATGGATGGGATAGGAGCCGTGCATATAGCTGTGAATATAAAAATCCGCCGAACTGTCAAGTACGTCGGATTCTATCGTTTTGAAAGCGTCCTTCAGGAGGCGGTCATCCGCGTCCAGGAACACGATCCAGCTGCCCGCGGCAGCTTCGATCCCTTTGTTTCTGGCGTTGGAAACCCCTTTATCAGACTGCATGGTACGAATGAGATCCGGATATTTGTCCGCGAAGGATTCGCAGATCTCCCAGGTCCGGTCGCCGGACCCGTTCTCCACAATAAGGATCTCATAGGAAAGCCCGTGCCCTGTCTGCCCAAGGACGCTTTTCACGGTTTTTTGAATTGTTTTTTCGGCGTTATAGGCCGGAATGATAATCGAAATCTGAGGTTGTGCCATCAATACTGTCCGTTCCTGTCAGAAGCTGCTTTCATATTTCTGATGCAGAAATTTTGCCTTGAGGAAGGAAGTGCCCTTTTTGAACCAGTCGATCTTCTCCATATAGATAAAAGGCAGCTCTTTGATCTGATCTTCACGAAGACGTCCTGTCCTGAGCTGCTGCTCCAGCCAGACATTGAAGATGATCTCACTGATCCTGCCGTAGAAACGGCCCTGGAAGAAATTCAGGCCGCTGGTATCCACCCGGTCCTCCAGCTCGAACAGGATATCGAACAGCCAGGAACAATACTCTCTGAACAGGTCTCTGCGCATGATCATCATGTTGAACATATAACCGGAAGTCCTCTTGACGACACAGTCATAGGTCTCCAGGTATTCCGGATATTTCTCCCTGATGATGTTCCTGGTCTCATCCAGCTGGGTTCCGTAATGGGTGTGGGCATAATGCGAATACAGCGTCTCGATCACATAACGCCGTTTTCTGGGTACAAAAACTCTGTAGCGCCTGAGCATGGGGCGAAGCTCGCTCTCCAGCAGGATCCTCCCGAAAGGATCAGCGCTGATCCTGCGGCCGGCGAAATACCGGCGGTAGTGCACCAGGCCAACATAACGGGAACTGATATGCTTCCACGCCCAGTAAAGACCGGTGAGTTCACTGTAATGGGGATTCTTTTCGGAAATGTTGTCTCCAGTATTATCCTTGACATATCCAAGGTCCAGATCACTTCCGTCAGCCGCCTTTTTACCCTCCGCACCGACATGAACAGGAAGATACATTGAATCGTCCGGCATTCTATATTGTTTATGGGCTGCTACGATGATCGTAACAGGTTTATTCTTCCTTGCCATATATTCTCCGCATCCATAACCGGCAGGATGCCCTCCGGATCATTCCGGTTGACATACCTTACCATCATTATCTCCTATTCTAACATACTGTGTGCATGTTTTCCAATATATTTATTGGCCCGGACCCGCACGAAAGGTCATCCGGTCAAAGAATCTGCCCGGTCAGTAAAAATAACAGGCGTCCCCGAAGGAAAAGAATCTGTATCTGCGCTCTACAGCCGTCTGATAGGCATGCAGGACCTGTTCCCTGCCCGCGAAGGCGGATACCAGCATGACCAGGGTGGATTCCGGCAGATGGAAGTTAGTGATCAGGGCATCCATGACTTTGAACCGGTAGCCCGGATAAATAAA
>ONRU01000061.1 GCA_900320325.1 uncultured Lachnospiraceae bacterium | reverse complement strand
CCCGGCCGTCATCCTGGTCATCGGCGTCAACGGCGTCGGCAAGACCACTTCCATCGGCAAGCTGGCTGCCAATTACAGGAATCAGGGCAAAAAGGTCCTGATCGCTTCCGCGGATACCTTCCGCGCGGCCGCCAATGAGCAGCTGGCGGAATGGGCCAGGAGGGCCGATGTCGATATCATCAGCGGCAACGAGGGATCCGATCCCGCCAGTGTGGTCTTTGACGCGGTCAACGCCGCCAAAGCCAGAAAGACAGACCTGCTCTTCTGCGATACGGCAGGCAGGCTCCATAATAAGAAGAACCTGATGAACGAGCTGGCCAAGATCGACCGGGTCATCAGCCGGGAATATCCCGAATGTATCCGGGAGAACTGGGTCGTCCTGGACGGCACCACCGGCCAGAACGCCATTTCCCAGGCCCGGGAATTTGCTTCTGTCACCAATCTGACCGGCATTATCCTGACCAAAATGGACGGCACCGCCAAAGGCGGCATTGCCATCGCGGTCCAGAATGAGCTGGGCATTCCCGTCAAATTCATCGGCGTCGGTGAGAAACTGGAAGATCTGCAGAAATTCAATCCCGACGAGTTCGTGGACGCCCTTTTCTATTAACATGCTTCTGATAAGAGATTTCCATAAATAACAGCATTACAGGATTCGTACCGGCAGATTTCTTTATAAGGAAGCGGCAGGCAGCCGGCCGGTTACGGTATATTACAGCAGTGAGGACATACAGATGAGTGAAGCGTTATCATTGGACAGATTCGAGCAGGCCTATGAGACCGTCAGAAAGGTGACACTGGATACCAGCCTGATCTTTTCCGATTATCTGACAGAGAAGACAGGGGGCAAGGTCTACCTGAAGCCCGAGAATATGCAGCGTACCGGCGCCTATAAGGTCAGGGGCGCTTATTACAAGATCAGCACCCTCAGTCCGGAGGAAAGGGACAGGGGCCTGATCACTGCCTCTGCCGGCAACCATGCCCAGGGCGTTGCCTACGCGGCCAGGGAATTCGGCGCCAGAGCGGTCATTGTCATGCCCACCGGCACGCCCCTGATCAAGATCAACAGGACCAGGGCCCTGGGGGCCGAGGTCGTCCTGTTCGGAGATGTTTACGACGAAGCCTGCGATCATGCTTACCGGCTGGCCGAGGAGAATGGCTATACCTTCATTCATCCTTTTGATGATCCGGATGTGGCGACAGGGCAGGGCACCATAGCCATGGAGATCATCAAGGATCTGCCCCTGGTGGACATGATCCTGGTCCCCGTGGGAGGCGGCGGCCTGGCCACAGGCGTCTCCACCCTGGCCAAATATTTAAAACCCAATGTAAAAGTGATCGGCGTGGAGCCTTCCGGCGCTGCCTGTCTGAAGGCGTCCCTGCGGGAAGGCAAGGTCGTGACCCTGCCCGGTGTCAATACCATTGCGGACGGTACCGCGGTCAAGACCCCCGGTGTCCGGATCTTCCCCTGGCTGCAGCAGAACCTGGATGAAGTCATCACCGTGCCCGATGAGGAGCTGGTCACAGCCTTTCTGGATATGGTGGAGAACCATAAGATGGTCGTCGAGAATTCCGGCCTGCTGACGGTGGCGGCCCTTGCCCACATCGACTGCAGGGGCAAAAAGGTCGTTTCTGTCCTGTCCGGCGGCAACATGGACATCATCACCATGTCTTCCGTGGTCCAGCAGGGCCTGATCTTCCGGGACCGTATCTTTACCGTATCGGTCCTGCTGCCGGATAAGCCGGGTGAACTGCACAGAGTGTCCGGGATCCTGGCGGACATGAAGGGCAATGTCATCAAACTGGAGCACAACCAGTTCGTATCTATCAACCGCAATGCCGCTGTGGAACTGCGGATCACCATTGAGGCCTTCGGCACCGACCACAAGAACCAGATCATGAGCCGGCTCAAAGAGGAGGGCTACGCGCCCAGACTGGTCAGCACCAATATCTGACAGGCGCGGCGTACCGCGCCGGGGAGAAACCGATTCGGACGGAGGGCCCGTCAGCAGCGGAGGTGTGATTTTGAAATCGACAAGAGCGGAAAAAGAAAGCAGAGTGAGACTGAGAAGCATCTATCTGTTCAATATCATACTGATGAGCGTGATCTCTCTGGTCTCCCTGTGCGGGCTCCTGATCATGATCTTTCTGCCGGATACCTATACCCGCAGGGATGTGGAAGAAGCCGGCGAAGAAGCCAGGGCCCGGGTACTGGACAGTCTCAAGACCGACCTGGAGCGGAGCGGAGACCCGCTGGAGGCCATCCGCAGCCAGTACGGGGATTATCTGGTCGTTGCCCAGAATGATTCCTACAATTTCTACCGGATCCTGGACAGTGTGCCCCTGACTGACTATGATCAGAAAGGATTTTACAGGGATGAGGACGGCAGACTGGCCTACAGGGATGACAGCGGCCGTTATTCCGAGACCGGACTGACTGTGACGGAAGCAAACGGAACGATCGACTGGGGAACGGTCTATGACCAGTCCATTGACTATGCCTTTATCAGTATGGGCAGATATAATTCGGAAAAATACCTGATCGAGGACAGCCGGTGGGTCGAGAATCTGGCAGCCGCTTCCGAAGCGGGGCTGGATGCCGGTCTCCGGGTCAGGGTTAAGATCCATGACAAGGAATCCGGTAAGGAGCAGGGCCGGGAGGTGATCCAGAGGCTGCAGGATCGGGCGCCGGATTTCAGGGGTACGGTGGCGGTACTTGTCGCGGAGGATTACGGCAGGGCTTCGGAGGAGCAGACAGAACGGACCACTTCCGGTGTTGTCGCCTTCTGTAGAGCGCTGGATAATGCCGGTTATACGCCGGTCGTGGCGGGAGACCTGCTCAATCTGTGCGGCCTTCTGGACCTGACCAGGCTCAAGAACTACGATAAATGGATCTCGGACTACGGCAATGTTCCTTATTATCCCTACGAATTTACCTATTGGGATTACGGCAAAGGCAGCCAGATCAATGGAATTGACGGACGGGTCTTCCTGTCCCTGCGGATCAGGGACGCGTCCTGAACAGGGGGCCGTGTATTGAACGATACATCGCTGTATGGTTTTCCTTTTCCGGGGAGTCAAGAAAAAATACTTGACATCCCGGAAAGCAGCATATAGAATAGGACAGGTCAGGTTATTCCGGCCTGTTCTTTTTATGCCTTCCGGAACGGAACGGTTTGCCTTCCGGAATGGAACGGTTTGCATTTCCTCAGGGAACAGGGCCGGCAGATGGGAGCCGCAATGGAGAATATTGTTGAACAGGGACTGCTCTTTGATTTTTACGGGCAGCTGCTGACCCCTCACCAGCAGAAGATCTACAGGCTGGCAGTCTACGATGACCTTTCACTGAATGAGATCGCGGAGACAGAAGGGATCAGTAAACAGGCAGTACATGATCTGATCCGGCGTACTACCCGGATCATGCAGCGGTATGAGGAACATCTGGGCATGATCGGACGTTTTGACAAGATCCGCCGGAGCGCGGACGGGCTGATCGCGGCCGCCTCCTCCATGGAGGACGGGGACCGTTTCCGTCAGCTGGTCCTGCAGGCGGCAGAACAAATCAAAAAGGATCTGGAATAAATGGCATTTGACAGTTTAACAGATAAGCTGAATAACATATTCAGGAACCTGCGCGGCAAAGGGCGTCTGACAGAAGCGGACGTCAAGGCAGCTCTGCGTGAGGTCAAGATGGCCCTGCTGGAAGCGGACGTCAATTTCAAGGTGGTCCGTCAGTTCACCAAATCCATTGAGGAACGGGCTATCGGTGAGGACGTCATGCACGGACTGAATCCGGCCCAGATGGTCATCAAGATCGTCAATGAGGAGCTGACCCGGCTGATGGGCTCCGAGACCACGGAGATCACCCTTCTCCCCGGCGGACAGACCACCGTCATCATGATGGCCGGCCTGCAGGGTGCCGGTAAAACAACAACAGCTGCCAAGATCGCCGGCAAGATGAAATCCAGAGGCAGAAAGCCCCTGCTGGTGGCCCTGGACGTTTACAGACCGGCCGCGATCAAACAGCTGCAGGTCAACGGTGAAAAGGTGGGCGTAGAGGTCTTCACCATGGGAGACCGGCACAAGCCCGCGGACATAGCGAAGGAAGCCATGCGCCACGCGGCTGCCAATGGCGAGAATGTGGTCCTGCTGGATACGGCGGGCCGTCTGCAGATCGATGAAGGCATGATGCAGGAGCTGGCTGATATCAAGGAAGCTGTGACTGTACATGAGACCCTGCTGGTGGTCGACGCCATGACAGGTCAGGAGGCGGTCAACGTCGCGAAGACCTTCGATGAGAAGGTCGGTATCGACGGCGTCATCCTTTCCAAGATGGACGGCGATACCCGGGGCGGCGCGGCCCTTTCCATCAAGGCTGTCACCGGCAAGCCCATTCTCTATGTAGGTATGGGCGAGAAGCTGGAGGATCTGGAACAGTTCTATCCCGATCGTATGGCCAGCCGGATCCTGGGCATGGGAGATGTCCTGACCCTGATCGACAAGGCCCAGGCGTCTCTGGACAAGCAGGATGAGGACAACAGCAGGGATATGGCCGCCAGGCTCAGAAAGGGCAAGTTCGATTTCAACGACTACCTGGAGAGCATGAAGCAGATGCGCAAGATGGGCGGACTGTCCAGCATCCTGGGCATGCTGCCCGGCATGGGCATCAACCGGAATGACCTGGAGAACGCCATCGATGAGAAGCAGCTCAAACGGACAGAAGCCATTATCCTGAGCATGACCCCGGAGGAAAGGTCCAATCCCAAACTCCTGACCCCCCAGCGCAAATACAGGATCGCCAAAGGCTCAGGCAACAGCGTGGCAGAGGTCAACCGCTTTATCAAGCAGTTCACCCAGATGCAGAAAATGATGAAGCAGATGCCCAAAGGCCGGCGCCGCGGAGGCGGATTCGGCGGCATGGGCGGCCTGGGCGGCATGATGGGCGGCAGACGGGGCGGTTTCCCCTTCTGATTCCCGGCCCTGGCCGGACAGCGGAATATAACAGGACCGACGATAAGAGCGGCAATAAAAGAACAGTAAATAAGAAGCGACAGATCCCGGACATAACGTCCCGTTCTGATATAAATTTGAAAAAAAGACCATAGAAATAGCAAGGAGGAAGAAATGGTTAAGATCAGACTTACAAGAATCGGTGAGAAGAAGGTACCCTTTTACAGAATTGTCGTAGCAGACGCCCTGACCCCCAGGAGCGGCCGTGCCATCGATACCATCGGCACCTATGATCCCAACACAGATCCCAGCACAGTCAAGGTAGATGTCGAAGCTGCGAAGAAATGGCTTGCAAACGGCGCACAGCCCACTACCGCTGTCAAAAAACTTTTCAAGCAGGCCGGGATTAAATAAGAAAGCTTTTCCTGACCTTATGATCGGAAGGAAATCAGAATGAAAGAAATTGTAGAAGTTATTGCGAAAGCACTGGTAGACCATCCTGAAGAGGTCGTTGTGACTGAAAAACAGGACGGTAAGGATATCAGGATCCAGCTTCACGTCGCACCTTCTGATATGGGAAAAGTAATCGGCAGACAGGGCAGGATTGCCAAAGCAATACGTTCTGTCGTAAAAGCAGCTTCTTCCAGAGAAGAATACAGAGTGGATGTGGACATTCAGAACTAAAAGTCAGGGCGGCAGCGGAAACTGCCGCCCGCTTAATTTAAAAATAAACAGCTGTATTTATTTTTGAATTTGTATTCATAGTTGAATTTGTGCATAGAGAACACCAGGCAGCCGCGGTTCCGGACAGTTCCGGTTCCCGGGGCCGCGGGAGGAAGAAATGACAGAAGAATTTCGAATCGGTGTCATAAGCAGTACACACGGGCTGCGGGGAGACGTGAAGGTCTTTCCGACCACAGATGATCCCGCCCGCTTCCGGGACGTGAAGGAAGTGATCCTGGATACAGGCAGGGAGCGCAGGAGGCTCAGGGTCCGCAAGGTCAGCTTTTTCAAGAAATTCGTGATCATCGGATTCGAGGGGCTGGACCGGATCGAAGACGTTGAGCGCATGCGGGGCGCGGACCTGCTGGTCAGCAGGGAGGACGCCCTGCCCCTGGAAGAAGGGGAATACTATGTGCCGGATCTGCTGGGACTCAGGGTCGTGACGGAAGAAGGGACTGAACTGGGCAGGATCCGGGACGTCCTTTTCACCGGCGCCAATGATGTTTACTGCGTGCAGCGCCCGGGCCAGGGACAGAAGGATCTGCTGATTCCCGTGATCGAAGACTGTATCAAAGAGGTCAACCTGGAGGAAGGGTATGTGAAGGTCTGGCTGATGCCGGGACTTCTGGACCTGTAACGGAGGACAGTATGCGGTTTCATGTACTGACATTGTTTCCGGAAATGATCGAACAGGGCATTGCCACCAGTATCCTGGGACGGGCCATGGAGCGGGGACTGCTGTCCCTGGAAGCGGTCAATATCCGTGACTATACCGCCAGCAAACATAAAAAGGTCGATGATTATACCTACGGCGGGGGCGCCGGCATGCTCATGCAGGCCCAGCCGGTCTATGACGCCTGGCAGGCGGTCCAGGGCAGGATCGGAGACCGGAAAGCCAGGGTCGTCTATATGACGCCCCAGGGGACTGTTTTCAACCAGTCCATTGCCCGGGAGCTGGCACAGGAAGAGGATCTGATCATCCTCTGCGGCCACTATGAAGGGATCGACGAAAGGGTCCTGGAGGAGATCGTCACGGACAACATATCCATCGGTGATTATGTCCTGACCGGCGGCGAGCTGCCGGCCATGGTCCTGATCGACGCGGTCTCCCGCATGATCCCCGGCGTCCTCAATAACCATGATTCGGCCGAGACGGATTCCTTTATGAACGGCCTGCTGGAATATCCCCAGTATTCCAGGCCCGAGGAATGGCGGGGCAGAAAGGTGCCGGAGATCCTTCTGTCCGGTGACCACGCCAAAGTGGACGCCTGGCGTCTGGACCAGTCGGTACAGCGGACCCGGGAAAGGCGGCCGGACCTTTATCAGGCCTTCATGGAAGCCCATCCGGATTACGGAAAGCCCAAAAAGAAACGAAGGAAAAAAACCGGGGACCAGGAAAACTTATAGTTGCATTGCTGCACGGTTTGTGATAAATTATCAATGTTGCGTTACAATATTTTAGAGATGGTCCACTGCCGCCGCAGGCCGGAGAGACGCCTGCCGGGATTGATCATAGAATCAGGAAAATCCCCTGAAGCCGGAAGGCTTACCCATAGAAAGGCAAGAACATCCGTAGAATAAGGAGAACAAAATGAACCAGGAAATCATCAAAGAGCTCGAGAAAGAGCAGCTGAAATCTGAAGTACCCCAGTTCCACGTTGGTGATACAGTACGTGTCGCGAACAGGATCAAGGAAGGCAACCGCGAAAGAGTACAGATCTTTGAAGGCACAGTCCTCAAGATCCAGGGCGGCGGCGCAAGGACTACCTTTACCGTTCGTAAAGAATCCTCCGGTATCGGCGTCGAGAAGACATGGCCCCTGCACTCCCCTAACGTAGAAGGCGTTACCGTCGTAAGAGAAGGTAAGGTCAGAAGGAAGAAACTCTTCTATCTGCGTCAGCTCAGCGGCAAGAAGGCAAGAGTCAAAGCCAAGAACAACAGATAATCAGATTGATCAGAGCCGTACTGAAAAGTGCGGCTCTTTTGATAATGTCAGATTTACGCGTCTCAGACGCGCGCGTGTCAGAGGCAGTAACAGCAGCGGCCGCGGTCTGCGGGGGAAAGAGCCGCAGCGGGCCGCCCGGACAGGAGGTATGTATGGCGGATTATCAGTGGTATCCCGGACATATGACAAAAGCAAAAAGGATGATGCAGGAGAACATCAAACTGGTGGACCTGATCATTGAGATCGTGGATGCCAGGATTCCCCTGAGCAGCCGCAATCCGGACATAGACGGACTGGCCGCGGGCAAGTCCAGGATCATGCTCATGAGCAAGGCAGATCTGGCCGATCCCGAACGGACCAAAGCTTTCTGTAAGTATTATGAAGGAAAGGGCTTCCAGGTCGTTGCCCTGGACGCCAGGACCCGCAAGGCCAATGAGCAGATCCGGGCCAGCGTCCAGAAGGCCTGTCAGGCCAAAATAGAGAGGGACAGAAAGAGAGGCATCGTGGGCCGTCCTCTGCGGGCCATGGTCGTGGGCATCCCCAATGTGGGCAAGTCCACTTTCATCAATTCTTTCGCGGGCAGGGCCAGCGCCAAGACCGGCAACAAGCCCGGCGTCACCAAGGGAAAACAGTGGATCCGCCTTAATAAGAACCTGGACCTGCTGGATACGCCCGGCATCCTCTGGCCTAAATTCGAGGATCAGCAGGTCGGGATCCGCCTGGCTCTGGTCAGCGCCATCCGGGAGGAACTGCTGGATATCAATGAGCTTTCCCTATGGCTGCTGGACTATCTGCAGAAGGAATATCCCGGTGTGGTCCGGGGTAAATACTTCAGAGAAGGGGAGACTCTCCCGGACGATCTGACTACGGTACAGCTGTTGGAAGCCATTGCCGTCAGCAGGAACCTCCTGGTCAAAGGGGGAGAGCCGGATTATCAGCGGACTTCCAAAATGCTGCTGGATGATTACAAGAACGGACGGACCGGCCGGATCTCTCTGGAGAACGTACCCGCAGAGGAGTCCTGACGTACCCGCCAGTATCCGCAAGGAGGCAGGACATTGAAAAAAACACTGGGCTATATAGCCTATTTTCTTGCCATCATTATATTTTCGGTCTTTTTTATCCGCTATATAGGGCAGAGGACCATTGTAGAGGGCAATTCCATGCTGCCTGCGCTGGCGGACGCGGACCAGCTGGTCTCGGATAAGATCAGCTACCGTTTCCGGGATCCGGAGCGTTTCGATATCATCTTCTTTCCCTATGAATATGAAGAGGGTACCTACTATATTAAAAGGATCATCGGCCTGCCGGGCGAGACCGTACGGATCGATCCGGAAGGGAGCATTTATGTCAACGGGGAGCTCCTGGAGGAGCATTACGGTCTGGAGCCCATCGAATACGCGGGCCTGGCGGAAGAGGGGATCACCCTGGAAGAAGACGAGTATTTTGTCCTGGGAGACAACCGCAATATCAGCAAGGACAGCCGCTACTCCGATGTGGGCAATATCCGGCGGGAGGACATCATAGGCAGAGTCATCTTCCGGATCTACCCCCTGTACGCCATCGGGCCTGTCCAATAGCGGCGGACAGGCGGCCTGTAATGAGGAAGACTATGACAGAGAAACAGAAAGCGAAACTGGAACAGGAAAAGCTGCGGGTGGCCGGCATGCGGGCCTTTGAACAGGAAGCGGCCGGGCAGTATGGGAAGGACGGCCTGATCTGCGGCATTGATGAAGCAGGCAGAGGCCCCCTGGCCGGGCCCGTGGCGGCCGGCGCGGTGATCCTGCCGGCAGACCATGAGATCCTCTGGCTCAACGATTCCAAAAAGCTCAGTCCCAAAAAAAGGGACATGCTTTATGACCAGATCCGGGAGGAGGCCCTGGCCTGGGCCGTGGTCATGATTGGACCGGACCGGATCGACCGGATCAATATCCTGCAGGCGGACTATGAAGCCATGCGGCTGGCTGTACAGGCCCTGGAGCCGGCGCCGTCGGTCCTGCTCAATGACGCGGTGACCATTCCCGGCCTGGAGATCCCCCAGGTACCCATTATCAAAGGGGACGCCAAATGTCTGTCCATTGCGGCGGCCAGCATCCTGGCCAAGGTCACCAGGGACAGATATATGGAACAGCTGGACGGCGTTTATCCCGGATACGGCTTCGCGAAGCATAAGGGATACGGCACAAAGCAGCATACACAGGCCCTGCGGGAACTGGGACCCTGCCCTGCCCACAGGCGCAGCTTTATCGGGAACTACGCGGATCTGTCCCTGGCCGGTCCGGCGGGAGATCCCGAAGGGATCTTTCCCGTGATCCTGACCGGCGGCCGCGGCGGACGCCCGGAAATGTAAAGTTGTACATGTCAGCGAAGAGTTGTACATATCGGCGGAAAGTTGTACACGTTGGCGGGAAATTGTACATGCTGACAGACATTTGAAAAGAGAATATTTCTAAAACAGCCCGGATTCCACCGGTTCAAGGTGGGATTCGGGCGTTATTTTTTTATCAATCTATCGGTAATGTGCATACATTTGCCTCGAAAAACGGGGTATTTGTAAATGTACATATACATATACAGCACATCTAAACGTTTAAGTACCGAATAATCTACAAAAAAACTGCCCAAACAGTGGACATAGTG
>ONRU01000041.1 GCA_900320325.1 uncultured Lachnospiraceae bacterium | reverse complement strand
GCCCATCCTGGTCGAAGGTAAAGCGATCAAGCTGCATCCGCTGGTATGTACCGCTTTCAACGCCGACTTTGACGGTGACCAGATGGCCATCCATCTGCCTCTTTCCGTGGAGGCCCAGGCGGAATGCAGATTCCTGCTGCTGTCTCCCAACAACCTGCTCAAGCCTTCGGACGGCGGTCCGGTGGCCGTTCCTTCTCAGGATATGGTACTTGGTATTTATTACCTGACCCAGGAAAGAGACGGCGAGCCCGGTGAAGGTTCCTGCTTCCACAGCATGAACGAAGCCATCCTGGCTTATGAGAACCATTACATTACCCTTCACAGCAAGATCCGGGTCAGGATCTCCAAGAAGAACGCTGAGGGCGAGATCATTACCGGCATGGTAGACACTACGCTGGGACGCCTCCTCTTCAACGAAATCCTTCCTCAGGATCTGGGCTTTGTGGCCCGAGAACTTCCTGGTTCCCGAGATCAGCTTCCTGGTCACCAAGAAATACTTAAAGAAGATCCTGCAGAGGATCATTGATACCCACGGCACCTTCAAGACCGCGGAAGTCCTTGACCTGATCAAGGCCATGGGCTATAAGTATTCCACCATTGCGGCCATGACTGTTTCCATTGCCGATATCACTGTACCTCCCCAGAAGAAGGAGCTCCTGCAGCAGGCCCAGGATACAGTCGACCGGATCAGCCGCAACTACCGCCGCGGCCTGATCACGGAGGAAGAGAGATACCGTACCGTCGTTGAGACATGGACGGATATCGATAATGAGCTGACCACTGTACTGCTGAACAGCCTGGACAAGTATAACAACATCTTCATGATGGCGGATTCCGGTGCCCGAGGCAGTAACCAGCAGATCAAGCAGCTGGCCGGCATGCGCGGCCTGATGGCGGATACAACAGGCCGTACCATCGAGCTGCCGATCAAGTCCAATTTCCGTGAAGGTCTGGACGTTCTGGAGTATTTCATGTCAGCCCACGGTGCCCGTAAGGGTCTGTCCGATACAGCCCTTCGTACCGCTGACTCCGGTTACCTGACCAGACGAATGGTCGACGTATCCCAGGAACTGATCATCCGTGAAGTGGACTGTTCCGAAGGCAAAGATGTGATCCCCGGTATGAACGTCAAGGCGTTCATGGACGGCAAGGAGACCATCGAGAGCCTGCAGGACAGAATCACAGGACGTGTAGCCTGTGAGGATATCTGTGACGCGGAAGGCAATATCCTGGTCAAGCGCAATCACATGATCACACCCAGCCGGGCGGACGCCATCCTCAGCAGGGGCGTTGACAAACGGGGCAAGAAGGTCGAGTCCGTCAAGATCCGTACCATCCTGACCTGCCGTTCCCACCTGGGGATCTGCGCCAAGTGCTACGGCGCCAACATGGCGACCGGTGAAATGGTCCAGGTCGGTGAGGCGGTCGGCATCATTGCCGCCCAGTCTATCGGTGAGCCCGGTACCCAGCTGACCATGCGTACCTTCCATACCGGCGGTGTCGCCGGCGGCGATATCACACAGGGTCTTCCCCGTGTCGAGGAGCTGTTCGAGGCCAGAAAGCCCAAGGGACTTGCCATCATCTCCGAGTTCGGCGGTGAGGTCAGCATCCAGGATAACAAGAAGAGCCGTGAAGTCATTGTCACCAATGATGAGACCGGTGAATCCAAGAACTATCCGATTCCTTACGGATCCCGTATCAAGGTACTGGACAACTCGACCATTGAGGCCGGCGATGAGCTGACAGAAGGTTCGGTCAACCCCCACGATCTGCTTAAGATCAAGGGCATCAAGGCAGTCCAGGATTACCTGCTGCGTGAGGTCCAGAGGGTATACCGTCTTCAGGGCGTTGATATCTGCGATAAGCATATTGAAGTCATCGTACGGCAGATGTTGAAAAAGATCAGGATCGAGAACAGCGGCGACGCCGGCTTCCTGCCCGGCAGCCTGATTGATGTCCTTGATTTTGAAGACAGGAACGAAGCCCTGATCGCGGAAGGCAAACGCCCCGCGGAAGGAAAACAGGTCATCCTTGGTATCACCAAGGCAGCCCTGGCCACCAACTCTTTCCTGTCCGCAGCGTCCTTCCAGGAGACCACCAAGGTCCTGACGGATGCCGCGATCCACGGCAGGGTCGATCCTCTGATCGGTCTGAAGGAGAACGTCATCATCGGTAAGCTGATTCCTGCGGGTACCGGTATGAAGAGATACCGTTCCACCAGGCTTTCCACAGACGCCCGCATCAAGGCGGCAGAGGAAGCCAGGGCAAAAGCCGAGGAGACAGATACAGATACCGCTCCGGCCGAACAGCCCGTCACAGAGACGGTGACCGTGCCTGCCGCGGCGGAGGAAGAGACCATCGAGATCAATATCAATGACTGAGTGCATTTTTACCAAATTCGCATATGATTTGCCAAAGAGTTTGGCAAATTAGAGATTGACAGATACACCAGGCATAAATATAATGTAAAGGTATGGCTGTGAGGCCATACCTTTACTTTTGCGCTCTTTTATAGCGCATCGGCGGGGAAACGGTCAGGCGAGACCGTCCTGCCGGAAACAAATCTAAAAAGGAGGTGAAATAGAATGCCGACATTTAACCAGTTAGTAAGAAAGGGTCGTCAGACTTCTGTCAAGAAGTCAACAGCTCCCGCTCTGCAGAGATATTCCAATTCTCTGAAGAAAAGGTCTTTCGACGCAAGCTCACCGCAGAAGCGCGGTGTCTGCACAGCTGTTAAGACTGCAACCCCTAAGAAGCCTAACTCAGCTCTTCGTAAAATCGCCAGAGTACGTCTTTCCAACGGTATTGAAGTTACCAGCTACATTCCCGGTGAAGGCCACAATCTGCAGGAACACTCTGTTGTTCTGATCAGAGGCGGAAGAGTAAAGGATCTGCCCGGTACCAGATATCACATTATCCGTGGTACCCTGGATACAGCAGGTGTTGCGAACAGAAGACAGGCCCGCTCCAAATATGGCGCAAAGAGACCTAAAGCTGGTAAGTAAGTTATTCCCTGATAATTGAACAATGTAAATGTTGGAGTTCTATTTTCAATATAGCTTCAGGGCTGATGAAGACCGGAGATGGAAATCCACCGGGATCGTCCTGGTTGAAAGCAGAGCCGCATGTGACGGCATTCTGAAAAGGAAGGCCGTCAGATACATTAATAATTATTAGTGAGTACCGATGAATTATCAATTGATAAGGAGGGAAGTAACATGCCGCGTAAAGGACATGTACCGAAGAGAGAAGTCTTAGCAGACCCCTTATACAACAACGTCGTAGTTACCAAGCTTGTCAATGCAGTCATGCTGGATGGTAAGAAAGGCGTAGCTCAGAAGATTGTATACGGAGCCTTCGCTAAGTGTGAAGAGAAGACGGGAAAGCCCGCTCTCGAAGTTTTTGAACAGGCCATGAACAACATCATGCCCGTTCTGGAAGTTAAAGCAAGACGTATCGGCGGCGCTACCTATCAGGTACCGATCGAAGTCAGACCCGACAGACGTCAGGCGCTGGCACTGCGCTGGTTAGTAATGTTCTCTCGTAAGAGAGGAGAGAAGAAGATGGAAGATAAACTTGCCGGTGAGCTTCTCGATGCATTCAACAACACAGGAGCTTCCGTTAAGCGTAAAGAAGACATGCACAAGATGGCCGATGCCAACAGAGCATTCTCTCATTACAGATTCTGATTATTCAGCCGGATCGCTGTACGCCGCAGCGTAAGGCGGTTCGGTCTGCAATATTTGTGTCGGGGGAAGGACATCATATTGTTGGCTTAAGACATCAAAGGAGGAAATTTAACCTGTGTCAGGAAGAGAATATCCCCTGGAGAGAACCAGGAACATCGGTATTATGGCCCACATTGATGCGGGCAAGACCACTCTTACAGAGAGAATCCTTTATTATACCGGTGTAAACTATAAAATTGGCGATACCCATGACGGAACAGCTACCATGGACTGGATGGCCCAGGAGCAGGAACGCGGTATCACGATTACATCAGCTGCAACAACCTGCCACTGGACACTGCAGGATCATAATAAGCCTAAGGAAGGTGCTCTTGAGCATCGTATCAATATTATTGATACACCCGGTCACGTCGACTTTACTGTAGAAGTTGAGCGTTCCCTGCGCGTACTTGACGGCGCAGTAGGCGTATTTTCCGCAAAGGGCGGCGTTGAGCCCCAGTCAGAGAACGTATGGCGTCAGGCAGACACATACAACGTTCCCAGAATGGCCTTCGTCAACAAGATGGACGTTATGGGCGCTGACTACTACGGCTGTGTAGAGCAGATCCGCAACAGACTGGGCAAAAATGCTATCATGGTAAACATTCCGATCGGTGCGGAAGAGACCTACAAAGGCCTCGTCGACCTGTTCGAAATGGACGCCTATATCTATAACGACGATAAGGGCGATGACATTACTGTCTGTGAGATTCCCGAGGATATCCTCGAGGATGCCGAGCTCTATCGTGCTGAGCTGGTCGAAAAGATCTGTGATCTGGACGACGAGCTGATGGAAATGTATCTGGAAGGCGAGGAGCCTACAAATGAGCAGCTGAAGGCAGCTCTTCGTAAGGCTACCTGTGAATGCAGGGCAATCCCTGTCACCTGCGGCTCTGCCTACAGGAACAAGGGTGTACAGAAGATGATCGACGCGGTCATCGAGTTCATGCCTGCCCCTACAGATATCCCTTCCATTAAAGGTACTGACCTGGATGGCAACGAAGTCGAGAGACATTCTTCTGATGAAGAACCTTTCTCCGCGCTGGCATTCAAGATCATGACCGATCCCTTCGTAGGCAAGCTGGCCTTCTTCCGTGTCTATTCAGGCACTGTCAAGAGCGGCTCCTACGTATTAAACGCGACGAAGGATAAGAAAGAGAGAATCGGACGTATCCTTCAGATGCACGCGAACAAGAGACAGGAACTGGATATGGTCTATTCCGGTGATATCGCTGCCGCGGTAGGACTGAAGTTCACCACTACCGGCGATACCATCTGTGATGACAGCCACCCTGTAATCCTTGAATCCATGGAGTTCCCGGAACCCGTTATCGAGCTGGCAATCGAGCCCAGGACCAAAGCCGGTCAGGGCAAGATGGCGGAAGCACTGGCCAAGCTGGCTGAGGAAGATCCTACTTTCCGTCAGCATACCAATAAGGAAACAGGCCAGACGATCATTGCCGGTATGGGCGAGCTTCATCTGGACATCATCGTTGACCGTCTCCTGCGTGAGTTCAAGGTCGAGGCCAATGTAGGCGCCCCGCAGGTCGCTTATAAAGAAACCTTTACCAAAGCTGTCGATCAGGAGTACAAATATGCCAAACAGTCCGGCGGCCGCGGTCAGTATGGCCACTGTAAGGTCCGCTTCGAGCCTATGGACGCCAACGGGGAAGAACTCTATAAGTTCGACACCGAAGTCGTCGGCGGTAATATTCCCAAGGAATATATCCCGGCGGTAGGCGAAGGTATCGAAGAAGCCATGAAGGCAGGATCTCTGGGCGGTTATCCGGTAGTCGGAATCCATGCCGTTGTCTACGACGGTTCCTATCATGAAGTCGACTCCTCCGAAATGGCATTCCATATCGCGGGGTCCATGTGCTTCAAGGAAGCTATGGCAAAGGCGGAGCCCGTACTGCTCGAGCCCATTATGAGGGTCGAAGTTACAATGCCCGAAGAATATATGGGCGATGTCATCGGTGATATCAATTCCAGAAGGGGCCGTGTCAGCGGCATGGATGATATCGGCGGCGGCAAGATGGTCAGAGGATATGTGCCCCTTTCCGAAATGTTCGGATACGCGACCGACCTCAGATCCAAGACCCAGGGACGCGGCAATTATTCCATGTTCTTTGAGAAGTATGAACCTGTTCCCAGAAATGTCCAGGAGAAACTTCTTGCAAAGAAGTAATTGCTATTTAAGAATATTTTTATTATAATGGTAGGTGGCTGTCCGGAATGACCCGATGGAGACAGTCATATGCCGCATTATGATTTGCCTATCATAAGAGTAAATTTTTTCAAGGAGGATTGAGAAATGGCAAAGGCTCATTTTGACAGAACAAAACCGCATTGTAACATCGGTACCATCGGACACGTTGACCATGGTAAAACCACTCTGACAGCTGCAATCACAACTGTTCTTGCTGCAAAGCAGGGTCTCGGCGCAGCGGTTGCTTTCGATATGATCGACAAGGCTCCCGAAGAGAGAGAACGTGGTATCACCATTTCCACAGCTCACATCGAGTATGAGACAGCTAAAAGACATTACGCACACGTTGACTGCCCCGGCCACGCTGACTATGTCAAGAACATGATTACCGGCGCAGCACAGATGGACGGCGCTATCCTCGTAGTAGCAGCTACCGATGGTGTTATGGCTCAGACACGTGAGCACGTTCTGCTTGCACGTCAGGTCGGCGTACCTTACATCGTAGTATTCATGAACAAGTGCGACATGGTTGATGACGAAGAGCTCCTTGACCTGGTCGAGATGGAAGTTCGTGAACTCCTTGACGAGTATGAGTTCCCCGGTGATGACCTTCCCGTTATCCGCGGTTCCGCTCTGAAGGCTCTGGAAGATCCTAACTGCGAATGGGCTGACAGCATCATTGAGCTGATGGATGCCGTTGATTCCTATATTCCCGATCCCGCTCGTGAGAATGATAAACCTTTCCTTATGCCCATCGAGGACGTATTCACAATCTCCGGACGTGGTACCGTTGCTACCGGCCGTGTAGAGCGTGGTACTCTGAAGCTCAGCGAGCCCGTTGAAATCGTAGGTGTTCACGAGGAGACTCAGAAGTCTGTCGTTACCGGTATCGAAATGTTCCGTAAGACTCTGGATTACGCAGAGGCTGGCGACAACGTAGGTATCCTTCTTCGTGGTATCAACAGAACTGACATCGAAAGAGGTCAGGTCGTTGCAAAGCCCGGCACAGTTAAGTGCTACAGAAAGTTTACCGCTCAGGTTTACGTTCTGACCAAAGATGAAGGCGGCCGTCATACACCTTTCTTCAACAACTATCGTCCTCAGTTCTATTTCAGAACAACTGATATCACCGGCGTTATCACTCTGCCCGAAGGCACTGAGATGTGCATGCCTGGTGACCACGTAGAAATGAGCATCGAGCTGATCCACCCCATCGCTATGGAGCAGGGTCTTACATTCGCGATCCGCGAAGGCGGCCGTACTGTTGGTTCCGGCCGTGTAGCTACAGTTATCGACTAATCACTGTTTTGTGAAGGTCATAGTGTAGAACAATAGTAAATGCTGAAAGCAGACGCTGGAAGCGGACACTAAAGCCAATAAAAAATCACCGCAGTCCTTGTGTATACAGGGACTGCGGTTTTTTTCATGTATGAGACAGCAGTATTGCGAATAAAAGTATTGCAAATAAGAAGAATATCAGGATCGGACTTTTCGCAGCGAACACAGGATTTCCACCGCGTCCGCCATGGACAGCTGATTATGCAGGAAGGCGGACCGCAGCAGGGCCGGCGGCACCATGAAATCATATTTGTCGCATTCCGGCGCTTCGTCCTTTTCCAGGACCAGGGAAGGATCCTCCGGATCCAGCTCCGCGGCGAAATCCGCGGCCTGATCCAGATATCTCTGTACGCCTCTGTCTGTACGTATATGAAGTACGAAACGGCCGGCTTCCTCTGTCTGAACGGCTGTCCTGTCTGCCGGTCCATAGTACTTCTTCATCATCCCGATGGACAGCAGGCGGCGGAGGGTCTCCGTTTCCCGGCTGCCGGACCAGGGACAGAACCAGAAGCTTTCAGGGCCATCCGGCAGGATCATGGCGCCGCGGGACGGAACGGATTTCCATTTCTTACGGATATCCCGCAGATACTGACCTGCTTCAGGCCCCAGGAAGGGATAGATGGTCTCTTCCTCCAGGATTTGCCGGATGCGGGCCGCGATCCGGCTGTATACATCTCCGGTCCGGCCAAAGCGGCGGGGCATGACGCCGGCCGATGCCGGCTTTACATAAATCGTATGGCTGCTCTTATCCGCGTAGGTCACCTGCCAGCTCCTGCCGGACAGGACAAAAGCGGTGTCCCCCTGCGGACATTCCTCCAATGTGCCCAGAACCCTGTCTTCCCAGCGAACGGTCCATGAGGCAGTGTCTTTAAAGACGCTGTAGAACTCATAAGAGGAAGTATATTTTTCTCCTTCCAGTCCTATGATGAGCGTACCGTCCTCCATCCGTTCCAGATAATCTTTCTCCAGCATGTGGCGGAGCAGCTGTTGATACTCCTCAGCTGAGATGCTTTCCGAAAAGGCGGGCAGAGTCAGGACAGCCCTGGCCAGACCGGCAGGACGCAGACCTGTCGTGTTTTTCAGGGCAGCCAGGGTCTGATGGGCCAGCAGGCTGAAGGGTTTGGGTCGGGAGACAAAGGGTTCGATCCACCTTTCCTCCAGATAGAGCAGGATCACGGAACAGGTCTGCAGGAAATCCCAGGGCAGGCTGTCGGGACCGCTGCCGCCTTCCCCGGCCGGGGTTTCCAGGAACAGCATGCGGGATCTGCCGCTGCGCCGGCCTGATCTGCCCAGCCGCTGTACAAATCCCGACACAGAAACGGGCGGTCCGATCTGAACGATACAGTCCAGGTCACCGATGTCGATCCCCAGTTCCAGCGTCATGGTGGCGGCAGTCACGACCGGACCGCTGCTGTTCTTCATGGCCAGTTCTGTTTCTCTGCGCAGCTCTTTGGACAGGCTGCCGTGATGGAGATGAAATATATCAGGATCGCCCCTGTCCGCCGCGATCTCACGCAGACGGTGTACCGCTTCTTCCGCTCCGTTCCTGCTGTTGGTAAAGATCAGACATTTACGGCGGTATACCTGCCGGTACAGGAACTCCCATTTTTCCGCATCATCCTGAAAGACTTCCAGGGCCAGGGACAGTTTACGGGAAGAGCCGGTCAGACCGGCGCAGGAGACCTTCCTGCCGCTGCCGGCGCCAAGCCACCTGGCCGCCTGGGCATAATCCTGCAGCGTGGCGGACAGGCCGATCCGGCGCGGCAGGCAGCCGCTGATCCGTTCCAGCCGGGTCAGCAGGCACTGCAGCTGCAGGCCACGGTCTGTACCGGCCATGGCATGAAGCTCGTCGATCATCACAAAGCGCAGGTCGGAAAACAGGACCGCGGCCTGTTCCGGATGATCCGTCAGAAGCGCTTCCAGGGATTCCGGCGTGATCTGGATGATGCCTTCCGGGCAGGCCAGCGCCGCGGCCCTGGCAGAACGGGAAGATTCTCCGTGCCAGGCGCGGACGGGGATGTGGCTGTCCTTCAGCAGCAGGTCCAGCCGCTCGAACTGGTCATTGATCAGGGCCCGCAGAGGGCTGATATAAAGGACGGAGACCGAAGCGGAAGGATTTTCGCAAAGCAGTGTCAGCACCGGAAAAAAGGCAGCTTCCGTTTTGCCGGAAGCTGTGCCTGACGCGATGATGACATGATCCTCCGTATCCATCAGAAGCGTACAGGCTTCATTCTGGACTGTCCGCAGGTCATCCCATCTGTTTCTGTATATATATTCCTGTATGAACGGCGCGTATCTGGAAAAAGTACTCATCCAAAATTTCCTTTCGGAACCTGGTCAAATGTCAAAATCTTTGAACAGGTCATCCTCTTCATCAGCCTGCTCCGGATCCTTTTCGGCACTCCTGACGGCGTAGGCCGGATCCTGCATCAGAGTCTCAAAAGAGGTGCCGGGATTCTGGTGCAGAATATTCAGAAGTCCCAGGAAATCCCGCGTCACTTCCCTGGGTGTCAGCAGGGCATCCGCTCCCATACGGCTGACGACACTGTTCAAAAAAGCGGTCAGTTCCTGTTCGCTCAGCACGCAGTCGTAATCATAGTAAGAGCCATGGACAAAGCAGAGACGCTCCAGCAGCAGATACATTTCCTCGGGAGTCAGCTGGGCAAGGCGGATCACGGGTCCGCTGTAGTCTGTATAGCCAAGGCCGGCGAAGCGATGGTCAGCCAGCCGGGAGCGGAGGGCTTCATAACTGAAAAGACCTCTGCGCTCATCATAAATGAACTGGGGTGTACCGCTCATGAAAAAGCCTATGCTGGCGGCTTTTCCCTGCATAATGTCATTGAAGATGGTCAGCAGCTTTTCATAATTGTTCTCCCGGGACTGTTTGTGGGAGATCTTATAGAGATTGATTCCCTCATCAATGAAGATCAGAAGGCCCTTGTAACCTGCCATGGTCACAAAACGGGCGAAAAGCTTAAGGAAATCATACCAGCTGGCGTCATCAATGATCCTGTCAACGCCCAGCGCGTTCCGGGCCTCTGTCTTCGTGGCAAATTCACCCCGCAGCCAGCGCAGAGCGTCCTGACGAAGCTGATCGTTCCCTGTCCGGATGCCCCTCCAGTAGGCTGTCAGCACTTTCGTGAAAGAAAAACCATAGGCCATTTCCGTCAGCTGCCGCATGGTATTCTCAATATCTGTGCTGACTTCTTCAACCAGGAGGGCCTGATCCGATTCCGCCGGAATCTGTTCATGTACGGCGGACTGCCGGGTCCCCAGCCATTTCTGAAGGATGGACTCCAGGCCGCCCCCTTCCGGCCGTGTCAGCGTTGACATGTGCTGCAGAAGTTCCCGGTAGGTGCCAAGGCCCTGCCCCTGGGTTCCTGTCAGGCGGCGTTCCGGTGACAGGTCCGCGTCCGCGACGGCAAAGCCCCGTTCCATGGCGTTGTTGCGGATCATCTGCAGGAGGAAACTCTTGCCGCTTCCGTAGCTGCCGCATACAAAACGGAAAGAGGCCCCGCCGTCCTCTACAACGGACAGATCGCGCAGGAAAGCGTCTACTTCGTTCCTGCGCCCGACCGCGATATGCCGGAGGCCGATCCTGGGAACGACGCCCGATGAAAGAGAGCTGACCAGAGCGGATGCTTCACGTTTGCGGATTTTTTCCATTTGCTGCTTCCTCCTTAGATTAAGTGCTCAAAGCCGGGGAATGTGTCTGACAGAGCCGCAGGGACGGGAGATATTCCTCTGTAATTTCATAGGACTCTCCTGAACTCTCTACCAGTATATCACCAAGAAACTCCATGGATTTTTCGTTCAGTTCATCCACCAGCTGCTCCGGCATGCGCATGCTTCCCGCAGCCAGTGTACGCAGCCTTTCCGCGGTATCACTGCCCTGCAGGAGAGCGGTCAGTGTCTCCCGCTGCAGACCGGTCAGAGCCGCGTAAAGGGCAGCAACGTCAGGGTCGGCTTCCTCTGCCGGCCCGCTGCCTGCGGGAATGTTGTCCGTGGGGCTGCTTTCTGTGGAATTGCTTTCTGTGGGACTGCTTTCTGCTGGATTACTGTCTGCCGGATTACTGTCTGTGGGACCGCTGCCTGTTGGAATGCTGTCCTCAAAGCCGCCTTCATCGGCCAGAATCTCATAGAATTCCCGGGCTGAAATGATCCGGTATGGATCCTGGTCATTCACTGTTTCTGCCTGCCCGGTCAGGACCGTCTCCTGCCGGATCTCATCAGGTATGTCCTCTTCGTTCACTTCCAGAAGGTCCCGGACATGATCCGACTGGATACGGAGATTGCGGATTTTCTCAAAATCCAGCTGCATATTCGCGGAAGCCGGTGCCCCTTTCTCAGCGGCATCCGCGGTTTCCTGCTGCTTTCGGGAAGCCGGATCATATTCCCGCTTTAAAAAGGCATCGATCAGGCCGGCAGTCTTTTCGTCCAGGCGGATATCCCGCAGCCTTCCTCTGTATTTCATGATCACCCGCAGGCAGTTCTCGCAGTGGCGGACCAGATTGGTCAGATACTCCCGCAGCGGGGCCGCGGCCTGGTAATTCCGGACTGTGACCTTGATGGTCCGGCCTGTATCTGCCGTCACGGCTCCGGCATACAGGCGGAGCATCAGGACAGATACATTAGCGGGCATATACGTTTCCAGAATTCCTTTCCCGGTCTCTTTGCGCAGTATCTGGTCTGCCAGAGCGGCGCAGCGGGGGAGCGCCTCCCGCATCAGCCGGTCATTGCCGGCCTGCCGGAATCTGCTCCTGGCAAGGGGATAATCAATAAGAGCCTCCAGGACTTCATAAGGCAGTTTTAAAGGGGAATGGGGATCCTGGGAACACAGAAAAATGTTCAGCAGTCCGCTGGAGGCATCTGCCGGATCCGCTCCCGCGGGAAACTCCGGAAGACGGAGCCTGTGCAGAACCGCGAAATCTCTGTACCAGAGGCACAGGGAAGCGCGCAGGATCGGGAACTGGTCTCCATACCGCGCGAGCAGAGTGCCCAGCGCAGCCAGTCCCTCCGCCGGATCTGTCCAGCCGGTGCCCGACATGATCTCAAAGCATAAAAGGCGTATATAGCCGGAATCTGTTTTTTCATAGAAGCCTCTGCGGAAACGGCTGCGCCAGTAGAAATAATAGGACCTCTGGGACGGATGCAGGGAACTGTAGACAGGCACCTGCACATTAAAAGGGACATAGGGACAGGGGCTGCCTTCCAGATTGGCCGCCTGGGCCTGCTGCCGCAGAAAACGGTCCCTGGAAATGGTGCGGGGACTTCCTGCCGCCGGCCTCTTTCCGGAAGGAGGTGGAGCGGGCGGATTCTTTGGATTATTTATGTTGGTAGAGGAGCTGCCGGAAGAGGACGGCGCCAGAAAAGACCGGATCAGCTCGGCGAATTCTTTGAACATATGGTAAAGGGGATACTGCGATTTATATCCGGATGCTGTACCGCGTACAGGAATTATATAACAGGGCTGTTTTAACAGCGGTAACAATTACCATTATAAACAATCCGGCTGAAAAACTCTACCGGCCGCAAAAAAGACCTTTGCGCGGACGAAGCAGAGAACGTCCGCGCAAAGGCCGGAATCAAAATGTATCAGAGGAAAATGGAAAATGTCCGGATGCCGGACCTCCATGCCGCTGCGTGATCTCCCGCGAATGGAAATCAAATAATGGCAGCCGGATAATGGAAACTATAAAATGCAGACCATTAAGGGCAGACATTTTTGCAGCCGGCGTTAATTTACAAGATAGTTGCCGTTGACATAGCCGTACTTTTTCAGTGACGGCGCGTATACGTAATAATATTCGCTGCTGGTACTGGAAATGACCATGACGATATCACCAGTATAGAGTTTGCCGATCTCATTTTTGGAATTATAGGAAGTGGCGTTACGGAGAGCCAGATAGCCGGTCTTTACCTTGACGGTGCGATAGTAGACATTGGCCAGATACCGGCTGTCTGTATATCCGTACCTGCCCAGTTTGGGACAGTAGACATACCAGTAGATATCATCGTAAGTGTTGATGACCTCAACGGTATCACCGGTATACATCTTTCCGATGATATTGGAATCACGGAATACAGGCTCGCTGCGCAGTGCCAGGAAACCGCTCTGGACAATGACAGTTGTAGGCGTGTTTGCCGACGGGTAACTCGCGTAAGTGTCCCTGGCAGCGGATACGGTATCCGCGTACAGATACCGGCTGTCCGCAAAACCATACAGGCTGGGACCGGGGGCATAAACGAACCAGTAACGCCCGGTCGCGGAGATCACTTCAACGACATCACCGGTATAGAGTCTGGCAATCTCATTGGACTCATCATAGGCGGGCTCATTGCGCAGAGCCAGATAGCCTTTTTCTACAGAGACAAGGTAAATGACCTCTGTATCCTTATTCGCCATAAGCGTATCCTGACCGCCGGGAGCGGCCATGACCGGGCAGATGAGGAGCGATGATAATAAAATCATTGCCGTGAATAAAGCAAATAATTGTTTACGCATAATAAAACTCCCTTATTTTTTAAAATACAATAAGAACGGAAGCGTTCCGTCCGACGACAGTAACCTTCTGCTTTCTATACTATATTATACCTCATAAGGGAGTCTGTACGCTATATATTGTTAATTTATGAGAATTCCACCAATTTTTTTGAAAAACGGGATCCCGATGCAGGATCCCGTTTTTGGACTTCATGGAATAACTGCCGCGGAACGGTCAGGTCAGCGCCAGATAAGCGATCTTGACATAGCCTTCTGCCTGCAGTCTGGGAGAGTAGACTCTGCAGAACCGGGGATCATGGCAGGCTTCCAGATACTGGACTTCCTCGCCGTTATACAGCTCGCCGATGATCACGCCGTCACTGTCAATGGGCTCGGAACGAAGTGCCAGGAAATTTGTGACGCCCTGTACTCTGTAGCAGTTATAGCCGTCTTTGTAGGCCAGCTTTCCGCTCTGATACCCGCCGGCCGCGTTCTCCAGATCCTTTTCGTTCAGTTCCATCTTATTCATATCAGTCATGTCTAAAACCTCCATATAAATGAATTTAAAATAAATGATGTTACTATCTCAACAGGACAGGCAGATGCCTGTACCCAGTGACCGGCCTGATTCTGACCGGCCTCACTTATATGTACGAAGATCCGGGCAGCAGGGCCAGTTTTCTGTTTCCGGACATTTGCCGGACCTTTTCCGCCTTTGCCCGATTTTTACCGGATCAGCAATATTTGGCTGAAAAAAAGAAAGATTTAGCGGGACTGGAGCGACGGACTGCCGTATAATCACAATTGTTCAAGGGAACCCCCCAATAAAAACCCTTGAAGAATAAAAGGACCCCCCTTTTAGAGACATGATAACTTCATGTTGTACATAACCCTCCCCCTAATAGACTCCACAGCATAGCGCTGCGGAGTTTTTTTATGCCCAAAGGGCAGGAACTGCCATGATCAGGTATGTGGATAGGCAATGCCCAGATGGGTGCCAAGTGTGATGACCGCGGCGTCAGGCGCCCATTTTTGATACAGGTTGGCAACCGCTTCCGCGTCATTGTACAGAGACAGGGATACCCTTTTACCGGTCTGAGATTCCAGAGACTTCTGCAGGAGACTTCTGTAATCATCTCCGAGCAGACGCAGAGACCGGTAACTGCCTCTGTTGGAAACCTGATGCCGCAGATAATTGTTGGCAAAACACATGCCGATCCGGTATTCAGGACCAAAGTCTTCATAATAATCCAGAGTATTTACGATCGTCTCACAGAT
>ONRU01000060.1 GCA_900320325.1 uncultured Lachnospiraceae bacterium | reverse complement strand
GCCGTTCTTTTCTGGCCAGCTTTGCCGCTTTTGTCATCCTGCTGGTCATCACCTGCGTCAGGCTGGACGCGGTCAGTTTTATCCGCTCCCAGACGGTGGGCTCCACCTTTATAGAAGACAATTATGTGGATCCTGATAAAACATCCATCACCTTTCCGGAAAAGAAAAGGAATCTGATCTATATTGTACTGGAATCCATAGAGGTCACCTACGCGGACGAGGAGAACGGCGGAGCCTTTTCCAATAATGTCATTGATGAGCTGACGCAGCTTTCGGAAGAAAACGAAAATTTCGGCGGCAGCAGCGGTGTCCTGAACGGGGGCTACTCCCTGACCGGCGCCACCTGGACCATGGGCGGCATATTTGCCCAGACCTCGGGCCTTCCCCTCAAGATCGCCCTGGACAACAACGTCATGAGCAGCCAGAACAGTTTTTTCGCGGACGTCACCAATATAGGCGATATCCTGCAGGATGAAGGGTATCATAACGTCTTCCTGCTGGGATCTGACGCTGTATTCGGCGGCAGGCAGACTTATTTCACCAGCCACGGCGGTTATGATATTTATGATTATACTTACGCCAAAGAGCAGGGCTGGATCCCTCCTGACTATAATGTATGGTGGGGTTATGAAGATGAGAAGCTGTTCTCCTTTGCCAGAGATTCCCTGACCGAGATGGCTGCCCAGGATGAGCCTTTTAACCTGACCCTGCTGACGGTCGATACCCATTTTGAGAATGGATATGTATGTGATCTGTGCACGGATGAATATGGGGAAGACCGGTATTCCAACGTCATCGCCTGTTCCGACAGACAGGTGACAGAGTTTGTCCGCTGGGTGCAGCAGCAGGATTTCTACGAAAATACGACCATTGTTATTTCCGGAGATCATCCTACCATGGATGTGGACTACTGTATAAATGTTCCCGAGAACTATGACCGCAAGGTCTATACGGCCTACATCAACGCCGCGGCTGCGCCGGAAGAACCTGACCGGGTGCGCCAGTATTCCACCATGGATGATTTCCCGACCACCATCGCCGCCCTGGGCGCGAAGATCAAAGGCGACCGTCTGGGCCTGGGCGCCAATCTGTTCTCCGGCGAGGATACACTGATCGAGGAATACGGCCTGGCTTTTGTCGAAAACGAACTGACTGCCAAATCCCAGTTCATAATCGATCTGGCCGGTCTGAAGGAAAGCAGCCCTGTCCTGTCCCTGAGCGAGAGCAGTATCGAAGATATCTTTATAGAAGTGACCGACTATGTTGAATCTACCGGCACCGCCACGGTGACAGTAGACGGCCTGGTCAATTATCCGGACGCGTACGAGGGCGTCCGTCTGCAGGTCGACAGCCGGGAAGGCAAAAAGCTTCAGCAGGTCGATCTGGAACTGCAGGACAGCGGTGTCTGGGCCGGAGAAATCGATGTCTCCTTATTGGAGGACCGGATCGGAAGGCTCCGTGTAATGGTCAGGACCGGACGGAAGAAATATGAGGAAATCTCATCCCGCTACGGCGATGTGACCATGTTCCGTCATCGTTACAGCGAGGATTATCTGGCCATGCTGAGACAGCTGGATCCGGAAGAGTATACGATCCTGATGGCCACCCGGGATGATATTTCCCGGCGCGCTACCATGAATGAGCAAAAGCTCCTGCAGGAGCTGGGACTGACCATTGAGCTCGGCTGGAAGAGCCACTGGGCCATGCTGGCCGTGATCACCGCGGACGATATTTATGAGAGTTTTGAAGAAAACAAGGTCCTGACCCATACAGGCACGCTGCCGGACGGCAAGCCTTATTCCATGAGTTCCGCAGGCTATGCCAATGGTGACTTCTGTGATATTACCATTGATGGGGTAGAATGCGCCGAGATCGGGAAAGGACTCAATATCGTAGTCTATAACAATCGTCTGGGCACGGTCGTGGACAGCTGCTCCTTCAATATGAACCGGGGCATGGGCTTCGGTACACTGATCATCGACGATTACTCCCAGCGGACAGGTATCATGCATCTGTCTGTTTCCGACCTCTACTACAGGAAAGCCACAGAACGGGACTGCTATCTGTACATCTGGGATGAGCAGAATCCCATGGAAACGCAGTCAGTCCTTATGACTTACGATGAAGAAAGGGATGTTTATACCGCTGAGGTCGATACTGCCTGGATCACCTCCGGACGATACTGGATCGCCGGATACATCTATGATTACAAGGAAGCGCTGCTTCGTTTCGATACCATTCACGGCCTGCTGGGTTCCAACGTCATTGAAGACCAGGAGAATTACAATACCCTGGAAACGACCAGCACCGGGTCCGAAGACAACTGACGGTCAGGCAGACGGCTCCGGAACCCCGGTTCCCATCTGATACAGCAATCCATCCAGCCGCACTAACAAAAGATCCCGCAGGGAGCGCGCTCCCTGCGGGATCTTTTTCTTTCTGCCTGCTTATATGCTTTGCGTATTTCATGCCCCGGTTCATACTCTGTCCGCGGTTTCCTGCCCGTTCAGCCGCCGCTGTCACCGTCAGCCGGGAGTATCAGTGGGAGTAATCCCACTCTATGATGAACAGGGTCGTATTGACGCCGAAAGGCGCGTCATTCCATGTTCCGTCCGTGGTCTCCCGATAGAACTGGGCATAGTCTTCCATGGCATTTGTCTGGTTGGGCTGGCCCGTTGACCAGTTGGTATAGCTGCTGTTCCCGGTGACCCATTCCCAGCTTCCTTCACTTCTGTAATCGCTGTATCCAAAGAAAGCGGATTTGGCGCCGAGTTCTCTTACTTTACTGTAGAGGAAATCATTCTCCTGCCCGTCATAGATGACCGCCAGATGGCCGCCTCTGACCGTACAGAAACGGTTCAGCGCCTCGTATCCCAGATAGTCATCATTCGTATTCTCTTCATCTATATTGTCAATCCCGTAATTGCTCATGTCAAGGATGGCATAATTGTGATCATCATAGACAAAGCTGCCGCTGCTGATGAGCGGGACGATTTTGGCACTGTCATACTGTCCGTTGACGCCTTCCCATTCGCACAGGAAACGGCTGCTGCTGCTGACCGCGCCGGCCTGCCAGGAGCCGTCCTGGACCTTTCCGTCAAAATACGCGCACCCGTTGATCCGGTTGCCGCCGGGCGCTCCTTTGCCCCAGAGGACAATGTCACTGGCTTCCGATCCCGCCCAGTACCAGCCGCCGCCGTCACTGGTCAGGCCAAAATACGCGTCATAAACGCCGTCCTCCAGCATTCTGTTGTAGAGAAGTACCAGCTCGCTGTAGGAGGAGATCGTCGCCGCGTAACCACCCTGGGCCCTGCACCAGTCCAGCATGGCGTCCGTGTCCGTCACATTGACATCCCCTGCCTGTACCAGGGCATATGTATGGCCGTCCCACGTGAATACATCCAGGATCCCTGCCCCGGAATCCGGTCCGGGACCTGCGGCTTCCGGCTCCGGTTCGGGCTCAGGCTCACTTTCCACCATGCCCGGTTCAGGCTCAGGCTCGGGCTCACTTTCCTCCACCACCGTTTCCTGCTCGGGCTCACTTTCCTCTGCCGCCGTTTCGGGATCCGTGTCTGTATTTTCCTGCGTCTCCGGCTGATCTGTTCCTGCCGCGGTATGATCCGCGTTCCGGAGCCTGAGGAACAGGATCACGCCGATCATGGCAACAATCAGGATCACCAGCAGAATAATAATGAGCTGCAGAGGACTTTTTCTGTCATGACCGCCCGTGCTGCCTGTTCCGCTTCCGCCGGCTCCCGGTCCGGGGGCGATAAACACGGGCTTCTCACCGGCAGCGCCGCCGCTTTTGACGTTTTCCGCGTTCCCTGCCTGTGTTTCCTCTGTCAGCGTTTCTGCCCTGCCGGCATTGCCCGCGCCGGCATTCCTGTTCGGACGGTTTCTGCCCGTATCATGTGCCGCGGATGCCCTGCCCGCATTCTGACCGTGACCCGTGCTGTTCCGGCCCGCCCTGTTTTCTTCCACACGGCTGCCTTTGGAGAAACCTGCCGCTCCGGCACTCCCGGCTGCCCGGAAGCCGCGCGCGGCATCCTCTTTGACCGGCTCCTGCTCCCGCCTGCCCTGCCGGACGTCAGGACCGCGGTTCTGACCGGGACCCTGCCCCGGATTTGCCGGCTGAGAACCGAACACTTCTCCGGCCCCGCCAAAGTCCTCACTGCCCAGGCCAAAGTCATCACTGTCAGGACCGTAATCCTCAAAAGCGGAGTCTGTCCTTCCGGCCGCGGTGCCCGCGGCAGAATAAGCGCCGCCCGCGCTGCCCGGATACTCCTGCTCATATTCTCTGGACTTTTCCCGCAGTATTTTTGAAATATCATCCAGCGACATGGTCCTGTCCGGTATATCACTGCTTTTTCCCGCGGCTGCATCCTGCCCGGTATCGTCTCCATCGAAATCGAAATCTCCCGACTCAAAAAAGCCGCCGCTGACAAATCCCGGATCACGGCCGCTGCGCGCCCCTCCCGGCTGCGCGTCGACCGCCTGTCCGCAATGGGGACAGAATCTTGCTCCATCTGCTATTATCTTTCCGCATTTTCCACAGCGCATTGATCTCTCCTTCTTCAGGTATATTTCCCGTCCGTTATTTTTTCTATCGATACAAAAAAGCAGGCACTGCCGGCTGTTTTTAAGGCCGCAGTACCTGCTGATGATCCGATCAGAAGTCAGAGAACACCCTTGGTGCTCCACACCGCGTCCCCCATCCTGGGTTCCTGCATGACAGCCATATCCAGCGCTTTTCCGAAAGCCTTGAAAGCGCACTCCGCGATATGATGATTATTCTGACCGGTGAACTGCTTAAAATGCAGGTTCATCATTCCCGCGTAGGAGACAGAATAGAAAAACTCTTTCACCATCTCCGTATCCATCCGGCCGATCATGGGGACTGTAAAAGTCAGATCGGACTGATAGTAAGGACGCCCGGAAAGATCGACCGCGCACAGGATCAATGCCTCATCCATGGGCAGGATCACATGACCGAACCTCCTTATGGCTTTTTTGTCCCCGACCGCCCGGCGGATGCACTCTCCCAGTACGATTCCGCAATCCTCGATCGTATGATGGGAATCGACCTCCAGATCACCTTTGCATGTCAGCGTCAGGTCGAAAAGGCCGTGTCTGGCAAAGCCGCTGAGCATGTGGTCAAAAAATCCGATACCGGTATCGATCTCATAGCGGCCGCTGCCGTCCAGGCACAATGTGCAGCGGATATCTGTTTCTCTGGTCGTTCTGTTGACAGTCGCTGTCCTTACAGTCTGCTTATCCATAATTATCCTCTGTCCCGCGGTCCCGTCAAAACAGACAGGTCCGGGTGTATTCCTGTATGTCAGGGTGTTTTTTCCTGTGTCCCTTCCTGTGTTCCATCCTGCGCGGCAGCCGTGACGGTCATGGCCCCGCCTGCCTTTTCATATTCATTGATCTGATCGATCAGCTCTCTGGCGGACTCCTGTATCTCCGGATCTTCCGATTCCAGGGCTTTTTCCAGCTCATCTCTGCCTTTCGCGTAATCTCCCAGCTGGACCAGGCAGATGCCCATATTGAAATGCACCTCCGGCGTATCATAGCCGTCTTCCAGGGCCTTGCTGAAATCTTCCAGAGCCTCCTCATATTTTCCCAGGGCCACCCGGCCGGTTCCCCGGAAACGCCTGTATTCACCGGACTCTGACCGGTCCAGTGCCTCTGTCAGGGCGGCTTCCGCGTTTTCGTACTGCTGCAGGTTCAGATAACTGACGCCCATCATATAATGATAATTCCCGTCCGCGTCTGTATCATCGACCTCAAAGATCGCCTGACAGGCCTCGATCGTCTCCTCATAGCGCCCCAGGGAAAAGAGCAGTTCCGCTCTGGCCTGCTTGATCTGGAACCGCAGATCCGGATCTGTAACATGCGCTTCCAGATAATCCAGATGCTCCAGCGCTTCCTCAAAATTACCGTCATTGACCGCCTGTGTAAAGGCATCGGCTTCGTCCAGCAGAGCCTGCCGTTCCTCTTCCGCCTGCTTTTCCGCTTCCGCCTGGGCTTTTGCCCATGCGTCCAGATCCTCCCGGGAAATCTTCGGCACATTCTGCGCCGTCGCGGCCGCGGCCGCCGTTTCCGGTGACTGATCGAGGTCAAGCCACTGGGGAAGAAAATGATAGAGGACCGCGGACAGAGCCAGAACCCCGGCCAGGACCAGGGCAATTATATGAACAGGTGAAGAAAAAAATTTTTTCACGATTATTCTCTCTCAAAAAAACGAAAACAGTTGACTGCTAAAATCGGCCGGAAGCACACAGGCTCCCGGCCGCCGGAAAATATCAATTCATCAATTGATCACGGGTTATAAACGATGACGGCAGTGCCCTCATGACAGTTATTATAAATCCATTTCGCGTTCTGTACCAGAAGTCTGATACAGGAGTTGGTAATATGATATCCAAGACGTCCGTCGACCACATGGACAGGGGAACTGTCGCCGTGGGCATACTGTACGGAATGGATCATATTGCCCGAGGAAAGGACGGTGCAGTAGAAGGATCTGGACTGGGCGCCGAACCTGTAGATCTTATAGCCGGAAACCCTGAAATTACCCGCGGGGGTAATGGATTTGCCCTTGATGACCTTGCCGACCGAGCATGACCAGTAATAAATCTGCTTCCAGTTGTTCTTGGAACCCTGATAGACCGCTACCTTATGGGCGCTCCTGTTGACCAGGATCAGATACTTTGTACCGGATCCGTAATTCTGGGCCTTCAGCAGCATCTCGACCGCGTTGTTGCCGCCGGAAGGAAGGCCGGACTTGTCGACTTTAATGCCCTGGACGGTCGTATTGGCCGCCATCACACCGGTCTTGGTATTGAAATAATAATATTTGTCCTTGACCTTGCCCCAGCCCTTGATCATAACGCCGGAGTCCTTGAAGCCGTAATACTTGCCGTCGATCTGTTTGAGGCCTTTGTAGCAGCCGGTCTTCTTGGTGATGTAGTAGGTGCTCTTGCCTACGGTCCACCAGCCCAGCGCCCTGCGGCCGTTGTCCTTGAACCAGAACTTGCAGTTGTTGACTGTCTTCCAGCAGTTCCTGGTCAGGATACCAGTGTTCAGGCTGCCGTCGCTCTTCTTTTTGGGCGTCAGCAGCAGGGTCTCCTTGTCTGCCGGGATCTTCATGTTGCCGGAGCTGTAGGGATCCTTGACCGCTTTGTTGGTATCACCGTCATAGACGGTACCCGCAGGCAGGCCGGCTTTCCATCCGTTGGCGTCGCCGTAGACGATTTTGTGGGTCTCGGGATCGAAGTAACGGATATTTCCATTAATCATGGTCCATCCGGACGCCACTACGCCGCCGGTATTGACATAGATAAAGTTATCATTCAGGTAATAGAAGCCGTTCTTATTGCTGGTGGGATAGATGCCTTTGATGACAGCCATGCCCTTGCTGTCCGCGTAATGCGTTCCCTTTTTGAAAGTAACGGTCTTGCCGGACAGATCACCGACAACTTTCACGGTACTGCCGCTGACGGTAGCGGATTTACCGGAGTAGGAATCTTTGCTGACAGGATTGTATTCCCAGAGCCCGCCTTTGAGCGTTTTGCCGTTGACAGCATTCTGCATGCCGGTCTGCACGTCAAAGTAGCTCCAGCAGTCCGCGGATGTCTCATGCCAGCCTTTATAGAAGTCCTCCGCGCTCTTTGCGCCGACGCGGTAATATCTGGTCACGTTATCGACCAACGTCCACTTGCCTGCCGCGGTGACCGTAATGGAAGCAGTCTTTTTCGCGGCTTTCGTGGAGGTCTTGCCTTTGCTGATGGCGGCGGTAAATGTGACCTTTCCTTCCTTCAGCAGTGTATAGTGGCCGGTCGCGGCATCCAGATCCACGCTGCCGGCGGGCGACGCGGACCATTTGACATTGGCGCCCGCGGGCAGTGTGCCCGTCAGGGTCAATGTCCCGGCGGCCCATACCCGGAGCGCTTTTTCCGCGGTGGGGACCTTAATGGCGATCTCCGCCGCTTCCAGCGCCTGCAGTTCCTCTTCCGTCAGCTCGTCCTCTTCCGCCAGCTCATCCTCTGCCGGTAAGGTCGCGTCCGCGTCTTCTTCCTCTTCTTCGGAACCTGCCGCGTCCGCTGTATCCGTCTCTTCGGCCTCAGCGCCGTCGCCTTCTGTCAGGCCTTCAGAAGCCGCCTCTGCCGGATCCTCCGCAGGTTCAGATTCCTGCTCATCGAAAGTGTCTTCCGGCTGGCCGTCCTCTTCCAGGCTGTCCGTTTTCTCCGCGTCATCCTCCGGAACGGATGCCTCTTCTTCCGGAGCCGCGTCTTCCTGTTCCTGTTCCGTTATGACCTCCGTTCCGGTCTCCGCGGCCATCAGCTGTGCTGACGGTACGGCCGCTGCCGTGATCAGGATGGTCATCAGTAAGGCCAGTCTTCTTTTCATCATAGCTGAATCCTTTCTGGCATTTGCCGGATCACTTTCCTCCGTAGACAACAACGGTAGTATTTTTCTTTACGTTGTTGTAGACCCACTTGGCGCGGGAAATATCAACACGGATACAGGAAGCGGTAATGTGCACGCCCATACGTCCGTCAGATACATGCAGGGGCTTCATGGAGTCGTTCTTATACTGCTGGGAATGAATAAAGTTGCCGGAATCAATATAGGTACAATAATAAGAAATAGAAACTTTGCCTCTCCTGTAGACATAATATCCGTTGGTACGGTGTACGCCCGCGGGCGTAACGGATCTGCCGTTCACGTATTTGCCGACAGAGCAGATCCAGAAATACTTCTGTTTCCAGTTGCCTTTGGAACCTTCGTAAATCGCCAGCTTATGGTTGGCCCTGTCACAGAGGATCAGATGCTTTGTGCCGGAGCTGTAGCCCTGGGCCTTCTTGAGTGTATCCACTGCCAGATTGCCGTCTACAGGAATGCCGTTCTTGTCCACGGGAATGCCCTGGGCGGACGCGTTTCTGACCATTTCACCGGTGGTGGGCTTGAAATAACGATATTTGTCCTTGACCTTGGCCCAGCCGGAGTTGTACATAACGCCGGAATCCCTGAAGCCGTAGTACTTGCCGTCGATCTGCTTGATGCCCTTGTAGCAGCCGGTCTTCTTGGTGATGTAATAGGTCTGCTTGCCCATCTTCCACCAGCCCAGTGCCCTGCGGCCGTTGTCCTTGAACCAGAACTTGCAGTTGTTGACGGTCTTCCAGCAGTTCCTGGCCAGGATACCTGTGTTCAGGCTGCCGTCGCTCTTCTTCTTGGGTGTCAGCAGCAGGGTCTCCTTGTCTGCCGGGATCTTCATATTGCCGGAGCTGTAGGGATCCTTGACCGCTTTGTTGGTATCGCCGTCATAAACGGTACCCGCGGGCAGGCCGGCTTTCCATCCGTTGGAATCGCCGTAGACGATCAGGTGGGTCTTGGGATCGAAATAACGGACATTTCCGCTGATCATAGTCCATCCGGACGCCACCACGCCGCTGGTATTCACGTAAATAAAGTTATCCTTGAGATAATAGAAGCCGTTCTTATTGCTGGTGGGATAGGTGCCTTTGATGACAGCCAGACCATACGCGTCAAAATAGTAAGTACCCTTTTTAAAGGTAACGGTCTTGCCGGATACATCGCCGACAACTTTCACGGTGCTGCCGCTGACCGTGGCGGATTTGCCGGAATTGGAATCCTTGCTCACAGGCGTATAATTCCAGAAATCACCTTTGACCGTCTTTTCGTCTTTGGGATTCTGGCGGCCGGTAGTGACATCAAAATAAGTCCAGCAGTCCCTGGAAGTCTCATGCCATCCCTTGTAGAAAGCCTCTGCGGACGCCGCATTATTGGGATAATATCTGGTCACGCCATCGACCAGGGTCCATGCGCCCGCGGGAGAAACGGTGATCTCTGCTGTCTTTGTAACAGGCTCCGTCTGTCCTTCCTCTGCTGCCTCTTCCGCCGCGGCGGGAGCAGTGATCGTGGCTGTAAATGTGACTGTACCTTCCTTCAGCAGTACATAATGACCGGTCTCCGGATCAAGATCCACGTTTTCCGCGGGAGAAGCGGACCATGCGACCTGCCCGCCTTCCGGCAGGCTGCCGGTCAGGGACAGGGTACCGGCCGCCCACACTTTGAGGGCCTTGGCCGCTGTCGGGACCTTGACTGCCATTTCAGACGCTTCCAGTGTCGGCAGTTCCTGCTCTGTGACCGCCTCCGCAGCCTCTTCCACAGTCATATCCTCTGCCGCGCTGTCTGTTTCAGAGGTATCCTCTGCTGCCTCTTCTACAGAAGCCGCTTCCTCTTCCTCTGCGGGAGCGGCACTTTCCTCCGCGTCCTCTTCGGATACTTCTGTCTCTTCCGGAGCGGTTTCGATCACTTCCGCTTCTTCAGAAGCGCTGTCTTCGTCGGAAATCTCTGTTTCTATGACAGGCGTTTCCTCTTCAGGCGCGTCTTCCTGGGTCATTTCTGTCGTTTCCGTACCGGTCTCCGCTGCCATCAGCTGCGCTGAAGGAACAGCCGCGGCAGTCAGTATGACCGTCAGCAGCAATGCCAGTCTTCGTTTCATACTAATTCCTCCCATTGTTTCAAGCGATATTTGAATATCTATGTATGGCACAGGAATTTACTACAAAAAACTGAAATTTTGTGACATTTTAAACGATTCCGGCATTTCTCCCGCCTGCCGCTTTCTGCCGGGCAGCATAAAATGCCGGCCGGCACAGAAATCCCGCGGCCGGGGACTGGCCTCGGCCGCGGGATCGTGAATCGGATCGTTATGTCTTATCGTTATGTCTTATCGTTGATTTCCGTCAATACTGATTCCCGCCGGATCCTCATCATGAATCCATATGCGGGATCAGGATCAATAGCAGACGACCTTGCTGCCCCAGCCCACATTATCATAAATGTATTTGCATTCCGAAAGCGGCAGTCTTACACAGGATTCGGAGATCTTGTAGCCCAGACGCCCGTCCACGATATTGGTCGGGGAGGAGTCATACGCCGCGTAGAGGACCGAATGGAAGAAGAAGCCCGCTGTCGTATAGGTATTATACCAGGTGGTGGACAGGGAATACTGCCTCTTGTACTGCTTGAAGTTGACCGTAAAGGTACCGCTGGGCGTGATCGAACCGGTGCCGGCCATGTTCCAGTGGCCAATCGAGCAGGAGCTGTACCGGACGATCGACCAGCTGTTCTTGGAGCCGGTGCCCTTAAAGACCGCTACCTTGTAGTCGCCCTTGTTGACCAGGATCAGCCACTTGGTGGAGCTGGTCAGTCCCTGAGCCTTGATGAACATGCTGCCTCTGGTGCCGGACAGATCCGCCTTGCCGCTGCCGTTGAGCCAGACGCCGTTCACGGTCTTATTCTTCTGGACCACGCCGTGGCTGTTCATATAGTAATAGGAGCCGTTGATCTTCTGCCAGCCGGCCTGCAGTACGCCGTTCTGGTTGAAGTAATAAGGCTTGCCGTCAATGGTCTTGAATCCCTTATAGCAGCCGGTCTTCTTGGTGATATAGTAGGTCTTCTTGTTAATGACCTGCCAGCCGGTCATCTGCTTGCCGTTCTTGTTGAAATAGAACTTGCAGCCGTTGACCGTCCTCCAGCAGTTGATGGCCAGCGTGCCGTTGGCATTGTAATGATGGGAGCCCGCGCAGATGGTGGCGCTCATCTTCTTGCCGGTCTTCAGATCCGTGACCGATACCTTCTGCTGGCTGGGCAGCTTGTGCCAGCCGGTCAGGAGCTTATAGTTGCTGAAATACTTCCAGCATCCGTCATAGCACTGCCAGCCGTTCACGGCCACGCTCTTCTTATTGACAAATACCCATTTGCCGTCCAGCTTATAGAAGCCGTTGCCGGTATTGACGCCCCGGACAATGGCAACACCCTTGGAATTGAAAATATGATGTCCCTTGCCGAAGGTGATCTTCTTGCCGGTGACCTCACCCTTTACCGTAAATTCCTTGGAGGTATTGACAGATCCCTTGTAATTATTGCCTGTACTCAGATCAAAGAAATGCCAGCAGTTCTTTTCTGTTTCATGCCAGCCCTTATAGTAGGCGCTTTCTTTGGTCGCGCCGGCAGGATAGTATCTTGTATATTTTCCGTTCTTGGTCCAGCCGCCGGCTTTTTTGACCGTGATGGTAGCCTTAATGTTCTTCCAGCCGCCTGTCGAGGGTTCGGAGACTTTGGCCGTGACCACGATCTTTCCGCTCTTTTTGGCATTCAGTACACCGGAACCGCTGATGGTGCCGGCAGAGGCAGGCTCGATGCTCCATATGACCTTATATTTGCCGGAAGGAGCGCCCGTTTTGATCTTGAGCGTACTGTTGTTGAACAGTTTGACCGAGCTGGGTACGACCATCTTATAGCTGTATTTCAGCTTTTTGGCAGCCAGAAGCTCATCCAGCTCCTCTTCGACGATCTCTTCCTCTTCCGCAGCTTCCGTCGCCGCCAGGGCAGCGTCTTCTTCAGGATCCGCGGCTTCCACGATATCCTCATCTTCCTGGGCGGACGCGTCTGTTCCGTCCGCGGGGGCCGGCTCATCGGCCCTGTCTGTTCCGGCTTCAGAGGTATTGTCTGTCAGCGGCTCTTCCCTGTCATTCTCAGCGGCCGGCTCTGTTTCCGCCTGGTCCGCTTCCCGGTCCGTGCCGGCTTCTTCCGCCTGCCCTTCGTCAGCGGAACTGTCCTCAGTCACAACGACCTGAGCCTGTTCCTCTTCCTGTTCTTCCGTTTCTTCTACAACTGTTGTATCAGATTGGGTAGAGCCTGCTTCCGCAGCCGCGGCAGGCACTGCTGTCAGCATGACCGCCGCAAGCAGAATGGCAATCTGACGCTTCATTTACATCCCTCCTTTACTAAACAGATATGGGTCAATGATCGCTCCGCGCAGTATCTTTTTCATACGGCGGGTATTTTTCATAATACTACTTTTGCCTTCTGAAATCCAGTTCCGGAGAAAGAATTTTGCCGCTTTGATCCGTGCGCGCCGGAGGCGGGCAATGGAATCGTGAAACAGCGAAAAAAAGCGGAGGCACCGCACCGGGCGTTCTCCGCGTTTTTTCTGAATTTACTGATGTATGTGATTCACTGCCGTTTCCGGTCTTCTCCCGCTGCCGCCGGGACTGCGGCCGGTCAGCCGAAGAGCTTCTCCCGGTAAACGCCCGCTTCGATCAGGGCGCGGAAGGAGTTCACGACCGATTCCTTGTCCTCTTTATAAGTGACACCGAACCATTTGTCCGAAGACTCCAGGACTTTCACAGAGCATTTGCCCTCTGCCAGCATGCCGCCGATGATTGTCGGCAGAAGGTATTCACCCTTCATCTCATTGCCGGCCGCGAAAGTCTCCTGCAGGAATACCTTAAAGCCCTCCCGCAGCACGTCCATAAATTCCGGTGTCAGTCCCCACATGTTCATGGAAACATAGCATTCCGGATCCAGGGGCTCTCCATCGACGGAAGCGCCGACCTGGCCGTTCTCAACGGTCTTCAGGATATTGGAAGTCTCAACGACCTCCGTCAGGTAACCGTCCGCGTTGACCTTGCAGACGCCTCTGGTGACCGTTCCGTTGTCGCTGAGGGTATTCTTCAGGATAAAGCCTGCCATGCAGTAATCCGTGGGCCTGGCCGGATCATAGTTCTTCAGATAAGCGTACAGCTTTCTGTAGGCTTCTTTGCCGTAATAGTCATCCGCGTTGATGACCGCGAAGGGTCCGTCGATCAGGCCGTCGCAGGCAAGGATGGCCTGGCCCGTTCCCCAGGGCTTGGTGCGGCCTTCCGGTCTTACAAAACCTTCCGGCAGGGCGTCACCGCTCTGGAAAGCGTAGGCGACTTCCACGCCGCGGTCCGCGCATACCTTCTCGATCCGGTCTCCGATGATCTCCCGGAAATCCGCTTCGATATCTCTGCGGATGACAAAGACGATCTTCTCAAAGCCGGCTTCCATGGCATCATATACCGAATAATCCATGATGATCTCGCCGGAAGGACCGACAGGCTCCAGCTGCTTGATCCCGCCGCCGAATCTTGAGCCGATACCGGCTGCCATAATTACCAGTGTTGTCTTCATAATTCCTCCATTCAGGCCGCACGCGGCCGCCGCTTTTTTTCTATTATACAGGACCGGGCCCTGAAATGCTATCCGCTCACTTCCCCTTCACAGGGATTTGTCCCGGCTGTTTCTTTCCCCCACGGACTTCCGGGCAGTGATTCTCTATCCGCTTCCTGATCCGGATATTTTCCCAGCCGATCCCGGGGTCTTTTCCTGTCTGCCGCGCTTCCGGATCCGGCGGGCCGCCAGGCAGACAAGACTGCCGGCCAGAATGCCGGCGCTGTCGATCAGGACATCGGCCGGGCTGCCGCTCCGCGCGGGCACAAAGGTCTGATGGAACTCATCCGTGCAGGCGTAGAGGACGCACAGCAGGGGTCCCGCCCAGGCCAGGGTCCTTTCATTCACCCCGTACATGGCCAGTGTGACCGGCAGAAGGACGGCCAGAATGGCGTATTCTGTCATATGGGCCGCCTTGCGGACATAGAACTGCATGCTGCTTATAATCTCCTGCTGCCGGACCGGGCTGTAGTCCTCAAAATCCTCCATGACTGTATCTGCGATCCACTCGCATACGGCCCCGCTCATGCCGGAGGAGGTTTCCCCGTCCGCTCCGGACATGCCGAAGATCAGCAGCATCCAGAAAATGGTCACTCCGGTCATCAGGAGCCTTTGTATCTTTCCGCCGGTCATCTGGCTGCCAGCAGCTCCTTGATCCTGGCACTCGCACTGGCTACAGACTCCTCATCCGGCCACATGACATACAGGGGGGTATCACCCATGGAGTAGGTGGTCTGGCTGTCACCGGTTCCGGAGGCCGACTGCATCTGGATATCCCACTTGCCCCCGTTCTGCAGCTGGCGGCTGACCAGCTTGGAAATATCGCTGCGGGGCATGGAAGTCTGCATGTAATAGGACATGACATCCATCAGTTCATCCGCGTGGAGCAGGATCTCTGTGGAGGTCAGCTTGTCGATGATGCCCGCGATCACGGCCTGCTGGTTCCTGCCACGCTGATTGTCACCGGTCGCGTAGGAATAACGCTCCCTGGAGAAGATCAGGGCGGAATAACCATCCATATGGTTGATGCCCTGGCGGAAATTGCCGAAGGGAGCTTCCACATAGACATCAACGCCGCCCAGGGCGTCAATGATCAGGACCGCGGAGGTAAAGTTGACACGGACATAATAATCGATGTCAATGTCATACAGCTTCTCCAGGGTCTCGATCGACGTTTCCACGCCGTAAATGCCAGCATGGGTCAGCTTGTCCCGTTTCTCTCCGGTAATGCCCGGAATGGGCACATAATAGTCACGGGGCGTCGAAGTCAGCAGGACCTGGTGGGTATGGGGATTGACTGTGACCAGGACATTGACATCGCTGCGGCTGGTGGTCGTAATGGGACCGTCCGCGTCGATACCGCTGATATAGACCGTGAAGGGCTCATCCACACTGGATTCCTTCTGTGCCAGCTGCTTGGCCTCCGAAGTCAGGTCGAAGCTGAACAGGATGCGGATCTTGTCCGAATACTCCGTAATGCCCTCGTCCAGAGTCGAGGTATAGGCCTGGTTATAGATGATTGCCCGGACCTGGCCCCGCAGCAGGGCATTGGCCTGATCCATGGGGGAATCATACTTGCGCACGGTGATCGTGCTGCCCACCTCTCCGGTCACGAAGTCCACGGCTTTCTGCGTCTGTTCCTCGTCGTTCATGGAAACACCGAAGGAATAGCCGGCCGCGTCCGCCAGGGTCCTGGCCTCATCATTGGCCATGACCGCGACCACGACCGTATCGATCTGTTCCGCGCTTTCACTGGTGATGGTGTTCAGCGTGCTGGACAGTCGGACCATATAGAAGACACCAAAACACATGAAAATCGCGAACACCAGGCTGAGTACGATGGCGCCCGCCCGGTTGACCGCTTCCCAACCCATGTGGGAAGGCAGTACGAACAGGACGGTCACCGCCAGGGCTCCGGCCAGGGCCGCCACATATTTGGGGGGCAGAAAACCGCTGTTGGCTGCAAAGATCACAAGCACCACGGCCGCCGCGATGTGAAGGCCCAGGACGATTTTGCCCGCAAGCTTCAGGGAATTGAGCCTGGACCTGGCTTCCTCCTCCGATTCCTCCTCGAATTCGTCGTCTTCGAACCCGTCATCGATTTGATCGGAGTCTTCTTTTCCCCTGTAGTCTTCCCCTGTAAAATCATTTTTGTTTTTTGCCATTATTTTCCCTTTCCGGCAGCTGCCTGTCCTTTTCCGCCGAAGACGCCCGCCTTCCGGCCCTCCCCGCGGGCCGCGGATATTTATCTGGCTGCCAGGACTTCTTTGATCCTCGCGCTCAGGCCGGCAATGGCGTCCTCATCCGGCCACATAACGTACAGCTTTGTGTCGCCCATGGAGAAAGTCGTCTGACTGTCGCCCGTTCCGGTCGCCGCCTGGCTCTCATTGTTCCATTTGATTCCTTCAGCCAGCTGACGGCTGACCAGCTTCGTAATGTCTTCACGGGTCATGGATGTCTGCATATTGGCAGCCATGACATCCATCAGGGCGTCCGCGTGCAGCAGGACATCTCTGGAAGTCAGCTTGTCGATGATCGCCGCGATGACTGCCTCCTGATCCCTGCCTCGCTGGTTGTCACCGCTCGCGAAGGCATAACGCTCTCTGGAGAATGCCAGGGCGGTCTCGCCGTCCATATGATTGATTCCCTGATGGAAATCACCGTAAGGCTCTTCCACGTAGACATCGATGCCGCCCAGAGCGTCCACGATATTGATGACGGACGTAAAGTTGACACGCACGTAATAATCGACCTTCACGTCATAAATGCTCTCAATGGTCTCAATGGAAGTATTGATGCCGTAAATGCCGGCGTGGGTCAGCTTGTCCCGCTCTTCTCCGGATACGCCCGGGATGGTGACATAATAGTCACGGGGCGTGGAGGTCTGCAGGACCTGATGGGTATAGGGATTGACTGTTACCAGGATATTGACGTCGCTCCTGCTTGTGGTCGTAATGGGCCCTTCTACGTCAATGCCGCTGATATAGACCGTAAAAGGTTCATCGACCGAAGCCTGGCGCTCACTGATATTTTTAGCCTCAGACGTCAGGTCAAAGCTGTACAGGATGCGGATCTTGTCCGAATACTCGGTGATCCCTTCGTCCAGGGTCGGTGTGTAAGCTTTATTGTAGATAATGGCACGGACCTCACCGCGCAGCAGAGCATTGGCCTGATCCATGGGGGAAGCGTATTCCTCCGTCGTGATGCTCCTGCCGACCTCTCCAGTCACATGGTCCACAGCATTCTGTGTCTTGTCCTGCCCGTCCGTCATGGAAATGCCGAATGTGTAATCAGCCGCGTCCGCCAGGGTCTGGGCCTCATCATTGGCCAGCACCGCAACGACCATGGTATCAATCTCCGCGAACTGATCGTTGGTAATGGTATCCAGAGTGTTCATGATCCGGACCAGGTAAAAAATGCCGATGCCCATGACCACTGAGAATACCAGGCTGATCACAATGCCGCCGATCCTGCTGCCCGCGCCCTTTCCCAGATGGAAAGGCAGCGCCAGGATCACGGAAGCGATCATGACAGCCACCACGATCAGCAGGTATTTGCCAGGCAGATAGCCGCCCGTGGCCGCGAAAAAGATGATCAGCATGGCCGCCACGATGTGCAGGACCAGGGCGATCCTGCCCGTGGTCTTCAGGGGGCCTGACACAGGCCTGTCCCTGTCCTCCGGCACTTCCTCCGCGAAATAAACTTCTTCTGTATACTCTTCCTCTCCGTAACCTCTGTTCTTCTTATCCATATGATTCCTTTCCGGCTTACGCGTCGGTGCCATACCTCCCGGAATGACGGATGATTCCGGTATTCCGTCCGGTTTCCCATGCGGATATCAGCCTCCATGTGTTTCCGTTTGCAATTGTTCTTTCAGATATTGTCCCCGGTCTCCCGGGAAGGTGCCTGCCGCACAGGTGTTTCCGTTCACGGCTGATCCTTCAGATACTCTGTCAGATCTCCCGTGAACGTACCGGCCTCATAGGTGTTTCCGTTTACGATCGTGACCCGCAGCGTAGCCGTCACATCCGTCAGGTCGAGCCCGCTCACATCCAGTTTTCCTGACCAGGTCAGCTTGTAGCTTTCGGGCGCTTCCTCACCTTCCGTCTCCCGGGCTGCCTCACCTTCCGTCTCCCGGGCTGCCTGCTCCTGCGTTCCCCCGTCTTCGGCTTCCTCCGGTGTCAGATCCAGGGTCCGGATATCCTCCGGCGCGCTGTTGCTGAACAGCTCCAGTTCCACCTTCATAAATTCTTCCTTCAGGGATCTGAATTTGTAAGCTTTGACTTCCAGGATATCCGGATCTTCCGTCCTGTAATAATCCACAGTGGCTGTCGCCTGGACCTGATCCATCAGTTCCTCTGTCACCTGGATATTGGCGAGCTTATCCATAAAGTCGGATTTATGGCTGAGCCTTTCCTGCATTTCCTCAAAGCCCAGCTGTTCCACCAGCGTATCCTGCCCGGAGAAGAGGTTGGTCCCCAGTCCCAGACGGTCTCCTTCGATCGTTACGCCCATGGCCGCCAGAGTCGTGGGAAACAGATCCAGAGTACTGTATTCTCTGCGCCTGCCGGGATCTGCCGGCTCCACAGCGGGATTGATGACTGTGCAGTAGGTCTTCCTTGTATATGCAGGATCGACGGGATTACAGAAATCCGTATCCATGGTGGTATGATCGCCGCACAGGATAATGGTCGTATTCTCATAAAAATCCTGCTCCTGGATCCAGTGGACTAATTCCGCCACCTGCCTGCTGCTGCAGGCGATCGCGTTGGCGTACTGGTCATCCCCGAAATCATCCCTGCACAGATCACATTTGTAGCCGTCCTCAAAGTGGGTATCCACCGTCAGCATGGTCAGGTTAAAAGGCTGACCGGACGCGGAAAGCTCCTGCAGCCTTGCTTTGGCCACCTGGAAGAGCATCAGGTCCTCAAATCCCCAGAAATGATAATATCCCTCCGGGATCAGGCCCTTATCCAGACAGTAATAATAATCCAGGATCCCGAAATGCCCGTGCTCCGTATAATAGAGCTCCCGGCCGCCGAAGGCGCCGTCGGATCCCATAATGATTTCCTGCTGATAGCCCTGGTCCTCCAGGATATCTCCCAGCACCGTGGCGTTCTGATAAAAATGCTCCTGGGTGTCCATCCAGTTGAAACG
>ONRU01000058.1 GCA_900320325.1 uncultured Lachnospiraceae bacterium | reverse complement strand
ATCGATGGTGATACCGCGCAGGTCGGCCCTCAGATCTCCGAGCATCTGGGCCTCCCTGTTATTTCCTACGCGGAAGAGCTCAAGGTAGAAGGCGACAGCGTTATCATCAAGCGTCAGTTTGAAGACAGATACCACATCGTGAAAGCGAAGATGCCCTGCCTGGTAACTGCACTTTCCGAGTTAAATGAGCCCCGTTACATGACTCCCGGCGGCATTTTCGACGCGTTCGAAAAAGAAGTTACCGTTTGGGGCAGAGCAGATCTGAAGGATGTTGAGGACAGCAACCTTGGTCTGAAGGGTTCACCTACCCAGATCGCAAAGGCTTCCGATAAGGTCGCTAAGGGCGCTGGCACAAAGTACACTCCCGACAGTGATGAAGAAGGCGCACAGATCGTATTTGATATTCTCAAAGAGAAGCACTACATCTGATAGAAGGAAGGATCCCCCGGCAGCTTGCTGCGGCCGGCAGGGAGCATTAACAAAGAAAGTTATAAAAGCGCTTTAAGCGCGGAACGGAGAAGAAACATGTCTTTAGAAGAATATAAAGGAGTATTTATCTTCGCTCAGCAGGTAGACAATGAGATCACACCGGTCGCATTAGAGCTTCTCGGCAAAGCGAAAGAACTGGCATCCAGCCTGGAGACCAAGGAAGTTACAGCAGTCCTGATCGGTTACGAAGTCGGCGGTCTGGTAGACAGACTGGCACGCTACGGCGCTGACAGAGTTATCGTTGTTGACGATCCCGCTCTGAAAGACTACAGGACCGAGCCTTACACCCAGGCTCTGACAGCTGTCATCAAAGAGTTCAAGCCTGAAATCCTTCTGGTAGGCGCTACCGCCATCGGCCGTGACCTCGGCCCCCGTGTATCCTCCAGAATCCACACAGGTCTGACTGCAGACTGCACAAAGCTGGACATCGGTGATTTCCCGCTCACCAACCCCACCAAGTTCAATCTGCTGCTCATGACCCGTCCTGCATTCGGCGGCAACACCATTGCCACCATCGCCTGCCCTGACTTCCGTCCTCAGATGGCGACTGTCCGTCCCGGCGTTATGCAGAAGATCGCTCCCATCGATGGCGCCAAGGCAGAAGTCATCAACTTCGACGCCGGCATCGTTGAGAATGACAAATATACCCAGATCCTTGAGATCATCAAAGAGAAGAAGTCCGTTGCTGACATCAGCGCAGCCAAGATCCTTGTATCCGGCGGCCGCGGCGTTGGCAGCCCCGAGAACTTCAAGATCCTGGATGACCTGGCAGAGGTCATCGGCGGCACAGTTTCCTGCTCTCGTGCGGTCGTAGATTCCGGCTGGAAGCCCAAAGATCTGCAGGTCGGCCAGACAGGTCAGACTGTACGTCCCCAGATTTACTTCGCCATCGGTATCTCCGGTGCCATCCAGCACGTAGCCGGTATGGAAGAGTCCGATCTGATCATCGCGATCAACAAAGATGAGAACGCTCCTATCTTTGATGTTGCTGATATCGGTATCGTCGGCGACCTCAACAAGGTCGTTCCCGCTCTGACCAAGAAGATCGCTGCGGATCTGGAAGCTAAGAAGTGATCTGCCCTTTTATAAGAGCATAAGTACTGCGTAAGCAGAGGGAGAGAGCCGCGGCTCTCTCCCTTTTTTCGCCTTCGCGCAACAAAAGACCGGCAGGCACACATCAGCGTGTCCTGCCGGTCTTCGCATATCATGCTTTCAAATTATCATGCGTTGCGATCGATACTTCACTTACCGATCCTTCTGACCAGGTAAGGGATGGCAGTCTCGAAATCTACGCCATACCAGTTGTATCCGGCATTGGCGGTCGTCGCACGGATGCATTCCAGGGTATAGTCCACCGCGATGGCCATGGATTCCTCCAGGCCCTTTCCGATCGTCATGCCGCCTGCCATGCAGCTGGCGAAAATGTCCCCGGTCCCGTGGAATTTCACGGGCAGCTTCTCGTTATAATACTCATAGAAGATATTGTCCCTGCTGTCGTAGATCATGGCGCCCAGCCGGTCCGGCTCCGGGGAGACCCCGGTCAGCATGGAATAGCGGGATCCCAGCTCCGCCAGCCTGCGCAGCATATCCTGTATATAGTCTCTGCCGCCTTCAGGCCGGTAGGGACTGTGGGTCATCAGGGCGGCTTCCGTCAGATTGGGCATGATCAGATCCGCTTCCCCGCACAGCCTGGCCATTTCATCCGCGAACGCCTGTGTGAAGCCCTTATAGAGGCTGCCGTTGTCCGCCATGGCTGGATCGACGATATGCAGGGTCTCCGGGCCGGAGAATTCCTTCCAGGTCCGCCGGACCAGATCGATCTGCTCCGGGGAGCCCAGATAGCCGCTGTAGACAGCGTCGAAGGAAAAACCTTCCTTTTTCCAGTGGTCCAGGATGCCTCCGATATCAGAGGTCAGGTCCCGGAAGGTAAAACCGTCAAAAGCCGTATGGGTGGACAGGACGGCAGTGGGGATCACAGCCGTCTCAATGCCCATGGCGGATAAAATGGGCAGGGCAACGGTCAGTGAGCACTTGCCGATGCATGAGATATCCTGAATTGTCGCGATCTTTTTCATAATTGCCTCCTTTTTATGGATCTGCAGTTACTGTAACAGCAAACTGGTCATATTGCAAATGCCAGAATCGGCAAAGTTTTTATATCCAGATTTCAGACGGCACGTATGATGGTGAATCCGCCGGAATTTGTCAGATTTCCGCAGAAACCGGCCCCTGTTTGTAGTATGATAATAATGGCGGTCCGCCCTGGCCGGCGGTCCCCGGGAGGAAATATGGCAAAGAAACAGACAGACAACAAAACCAATGCCATGCGCATTCTGGAGCGGGAGAACATTCCCTTTACCAGCCAGTCTTATGAAGTGACCGATGACTTCATTGACGGCATCCATACGGCGGACAAACTGGGCCTGCCCCATGAGCAGGTCTTCAAGACCCTGGTCACCCTGGGGGCAGACCGGGAGCATTATGTATTTGTCATCCCCATTGAGGAGGAACTGGACTTCAAAAAATGCGCCAGGTCGGTCGGCGTGAAATCGGTGCAGATGATCCATGTAAAGGAGCTCTTTGACCTGACCGGCTATGTCCGGGGCGGCTGCACCGCCATCGGCATGAAGAAGAACTTCGTGACCCGGCTGGATGAGACCGCCATGCTCTTTGACCAGATCTATATCAGCGGCGGCCGGATCGGCTGTCAGATCCGCCTGCGGCCGGACGATTTCCTGCAGGCGGCCTGGAAGGCCGAGTACGCGGATCTGACCAGGGACTGATTCATAAAAAGTTAACTGGATTTCCCGCCGGCGGCAATGTATAATGTTAATAAATTAACAATAGAAGATCACCGCGGACCGGCGGGCCCGCGGCTGAGATACAGTCAACCAAACAAACTATTTGGAGGTAAAATCATTATGGCAAGAAAAGTAGTACTGGCAGGCGCCTGCAGAACAGCCATCGGTACCATGGGAGGCAGCCTTAGCGGCGTTCCGGCTCCGGATCTGGGCACCATCGTCATTAAAGAGGCGCTGAAGCGGACAGGCATCCAGCCTGATATGGTCGACGAAGTGTATATGGGCTGCGTCATCCAGGCCGGCCTGGGCCAGAACCCTGCCAGGCAGGCAGCTGTCAACGCGGGCATTCCCGTAGAAGTCCCTGCCACTACCATCAACGTACTTTGCGGCTCCGGCCTTCACTGCGTCAACCTGGCAGCCAAGCTGATCAGCATGGGCGACGCGGACATCATCGTCGCGGGCGGCATGGAGAACATGTCCAAGGCCCCTTACCTGCTCTATGGCGGCAGATACGGCTATCGTATGGGTTCCGCCCAGATCGATGACGCCATGATCCGCGACGCGCTGACAGACGCTTTCGGCGGCTATCATATGGGCATTACCGCGGAGAATATCTGTGACGAGTGGGGCCTGACCAGAGAGCAGCTGGATGAGTTCGCGGCATGGTCCCAGAATAAGGCCGAGGCAGCCATTGCCGCCGGCAAGTTCAAGGACGAAATCGTTCCCGTGGAAGTCAAACAGAAAAAGAAGACCTTCATTTTCGATACAGACGAAGGCCCCCGTCCCGGCGTGACCGCGGAAGGTATTTCCAAACTGCGTCCCGCTTTCAAGAAAGACGGTAAGGTCACGGCAGGCAACGCTTCCGGTATCAATGACGCGGCGGCAGCCATCATCGTCATGAGCGAAGAGAAGGCCAAAGAGCTGGGCGTTACCCCCATGGCGACATGGATCGGCGGCGAGCTGGCAGGCTGCAGGCCTGACATCATGGGCATCGGCCCCGTTTACGCGACCCGCAAGGTCATGGAGAAGACCGGCTATACCATCAATGATTTTGACCTGATCGAGGCCAATGAGGCGTTCGCGGCCCAGTCCGTAGCGGTCGCCCACGATCTGGCATGGAACAATGATATCCTCAACGTCAACGGCGGCGCCATTGCCCTGGGCCATCCCGTAGGCGCGTCCGGATGCCGTATCCTGGTCACCCTGCTGTATGAAATGCAGAGAAGAGACGCCAAGAAGGGCCTTGCCACCCTCTGCGTAGGCGGCGGCATGGGCTGCGCGGCCATCGTTGAGAGAGACTGATCTTTCCTTTCGGCCGGACAGGATTCTCCCGGTCCCGCGGCGGCCGGCATCCGGATCCCGGCTGTAAACAGGCCATAAAATAAGGAAAACCCCTGATACAGGGTAAGGACCTTCCTCCGGAACTGTATTCCGGAACGCGGCCCGGCAGCTTTGCTCCGAAAGCATGGCTCCCATTACCGGTATCAGGGGTTTTTTATCGTACTGGTTTCAGAAGATGCCCGTCTTTCCGGCGGCAGGCCGGGAAGCGGGGCATCCGCTCCTTTGGCGGGTTCGTCAGCGCACAAAAAAAGGAAGGATGTAAATCCTTCCTTCGATGTTGGTGACAAGATTCGAACTCGCGACCTTCTGGTCCGTAGCCAGACGCTCTATCCAGCTGAGCTACACCAACACATCTGCGGTTTCCCGCGGAACATTCTATATTGTATTACCCGGATTTGGATTTGTCAACAGTTAATTTTTAGAAAATATTCCGCCTGTCCCTGCCGCGACAGTCCGCGGGGCCTCTGCCTTTTTTGCCAATCTGATCTGCCGGCGGTATCATGAAATTACGGGCGCCTGCCCGTATACTGACTACCGCCGGTCCGCGACAAAAAAGAAAAGCCTTCCGCGGCCGGCAGATGAAAGGAGAGTACCATGGCGACAATCAGAGATATCAGTCTATACTGCGGGGTATCGGCGTCTACCGTCAGCAAGGCCCTGCACGGCTACCCGGACATCAGTGAGGAGACCGCTTCCAGGATCTGTGAAGCGGCCGCCAGGCTGGGCTACAGTCCCAGACCGCCTCAGAAATGCAGGCACAGGACTTTTCATGTCGGAGTCATCTGCAGCGGGGGTACGGAACTGCTGCTGGAGAACCGCCAGTTCCTGGAGACATACAGCGCCCTGTCCCGGGCCTTCCTGTCAGAAGGATATGACGTGACACTTTTGGGGAGCGCACTGCAGGGAGACAAAAATCTGTCCCTGTCCGCCAGATACAAGCTCAGAGAGCTGGATGGGATCTGCGTATACTGTGCCATTTCCCCCGATCTGGATGTGATGCAGCTGGCGGAAATGGAGGTGCCCCTGGTCACAATCCATACCACTATCGGCAGAAAAGCGTCGGTCCTGACCGATGAAGAGGGCGGAATGGCCATGCTGATGGACTATCTGGACCGTATGGGATACCGGCGGCCGGCCTGTATCAGCAGTCAGGAGTTCAGCGGCAGTCAGGTCGTCCGGGCTGCTTTCCGCAAGGAAGCCATCCGCCGCCGTTTCTTCTTCTCGGAGCACTATCTGCTGGAAGGGAGCTTTTACCGGACCTCTTCTGCAGAAGAGTGCACAGCAGCCCTTCTGTCCATGCCCGAACCTCCGGACTGTATTATTTATCCGGATGAGGCGGCTGCGGAAAAAGGCATGGAGGCTGCGGTCAGAAAAGGCTTCTCTGTTCCCGGGGACCTGGCTGTCGTTTCGCTGACAGACGGGGGCAGCCTGCTGGGACAGGACAGGATCCTGACCGGCCTTCTTTCCGATCATACAAAGACCGGCGCCATGGCCGCCAGAGCCCTTCTGGACCAGATCAGCCGGTTTGAGACCTATATCCCTTCCCGTCTGGTCCTGCAGAACCGGCTGATGGAGGGCACCACACTGACCGCCCGGTCCGTGTCCGGCTGAAATCCCAGCCTGTTTTTCCGCTTTTTCCCTTTTTCTGGGTATTTTCTTTAGCGGAATCTGTTCTTATAAAATGCCGGTTCCGGCAAAAAACTCCCATTTATTTTATTAAAATTTAATAAACATTTTCATACGCCCATATATAGGAAGAATCCCTGTTCCCTTATTGACATCGGGTCTTTATGCGAGTAAGATTGATTTGCCATATGTAGCATGCTACATATAAACACGGAAATCGGATCTGACAGGAGGATGGTATGGGGTTCTGCCGCCATGATATACAGGAGGAGCCGCTGGGCTATAAACTCAAAAAAGTCAATAAACTGTTCGAACAGCAGATCAATGATGTCATGAAAAAATCGGACATGACATTCTCGCAGATCGCTGTCCTGCATTACCTTCTGATCAGTGAAGACCATGAGGTCACGCTGAAGGAGCTGGGAGAAGCCCTGCAGATCACCCATCCTACATGCATCGGCCTGGTCAGGCGCCTGCAGGAAAAGGAACTGGTGACCAGTGTCGTCAATCCCGGCAATAAGCGTTTCCGCAATGTGGTCGCGACAGACCAGGCCCGTGAACTGGTCACATGCGGCCATGAATGGATTCACCGCCTGGAAGAGCAGATGGTCAAAGGCTTTACCCGGGAGGAGACAGCCCGCTTTACAAAAGATCTGGACAGGATCTATGACAATCTTAAGCAGCTGGAGCAGGAACAGACAGAAGCAGAGGAACGGGAGGAGACGGAAGAATGCTGAAGACGCTGCTGGCGCAGGTGAAGGAGTTTAAACTGCCTTCCATACTGACGCCTTTATTTATGATACTGGAAGTAATCTGTGAGATGATCATCCCTGTGCTGATGGGAAATATCGTCGATTACGGGATCAACGGCGGCAATATGCCCTATATACTGGCGACGGGCGGCAAAATGATCGCGGTGGCCCTGATCGGCCTTTTCTGCGGTATCATGGGCGGCTATTTCGGCGCCATGGCTTCCGCGGGCTTTGCCAGGAACCTGCGCAAGGCCATGTTCGATAATATACAGACCTTTTCATTTGCCAACATTGACCGCTTCTCCACCTCCGGCCTGGTCACCCGGCTGACAACGGATGTGACCAACCTGCAGAACGCCTACCAGATGATCCTGCGTATGGCCATGCGGGCTCCCATGTCCATGATCGTGGCCATGGTCATGTCCTTCATCATCAGCCCCAGGATCGCGGTGATCTATCTGGTCGCGGTGGCTGTACTGGCGGCCTTTATGGCCTTTATGATGTCCAGGACTCATCAGTATTTCCGCCAGGTCTTCGAGAAATACGATGCCCTCAATGAGAGCGTCCAGGAGAATGTCACGTCCATCCGCGTGGTCAAGGCCTTTGTCCGGGAGGAGCACGAAAAGGACAAATTTGCCCGGGCGGCCGGGAATATTTTCAAGATGTTCGTCAAGGCGGAGAACAACATGGTCACGGTCATGCCGGTCATGCAGGGTGTCGTCTACATCTGTATCCTGCTGATCAGCTGGACAGGCGCCCATATGATCATTGCCGAGACGCTGACCACCGGTAACCTGATGAGTCTGCTGACCTACTGTATGAATATCCTGATGAACCTGATGATGGTCTCCATGGTCATCATTATGATCACCATGTCCAGCGCCAGCGCCAACCGTATCGCGGAAGTCATCAATGAGAAGAGCAGCCTGCGCAACCCTGAGGACCCGGTCGCGGAAGTCCGGGACGGCAGCATCGAATTTGATCATGTCAGCTTTTCCTACCGTCAGGATGCGGGCGAGCCGGTCCTCAGGGATATCAACCTGCAGATCCGGTCCGGGGAATCGGTCGGCATCATCGGCGGTACCGGCTCCGCCAAATCCAGCCTGGTCAACCTGATCAGCCGCCTCTATGATGTGACGGAAGGCTGTGTCCGGGTGGGCGGACTGGATGTCCGGGACTATGATATGGAAGCCCTGCGCAACCAGGTCTCTGTTGTCCTGCAGAAGAACGTTCTGTTCAGCGGGACCATTTATGACAACCTGCGCTGGGGCGATCCCGACGCCACCGAGGAGGAATGCCGGGAAGCCTGCCGGCTGGCCTGCGCCGATGAGTTCATTGACCGCCTGCCCGACGGCTATAACACCTATATTGAACAGGGCGGCACCAATGTATCCGGCGGCCAGAAACAGCGCCTCTGCATTGCCAGGGCCCTGCTCAAGAATCCCCGGATCCTGATCCTGGATGATTCCACCAGCGCCTGCGATACCGCCACAGACGCCAAAATCCACCATGCCTTTGATACGAAGATCCCGGATACCACCAAGCTGATCATCGCCCAGAGGATCTCCAGCGTACAGCACTGTGACAGGGTCATCGTCATGGAAGACGGCCAGGTGGACGGCTTCGATACGCCCGATAACCTGCTGCGGAACAACGCCATTTACCGGGAGGTCTATGAATCCCAGACCGGCGGCAACGGCGATTTCGACCAGTAAGAAAGGAGGAGGCCCATGGCACAGGAAGAAAAAGGAAAGGAATATAAAGGCCCCGGCAGCCGCCGGAGAGGCGGTCCCCGGCCCAAAGTCGAAAACCCGGGCCTGCTCATGAAGCGGACGCTCAGCTATGTTCTGAAATATTATAAATTTCATATGGCCGCTGTCCTTGCCTGCATCGTGATCTCGGTGCTGGCCAATGTCAGAGGCACCATGTTCACCAGGACCCTGATCGACGCTTACATTACCCCGATGATCGGACAGGCCGATCCTGATTACGGTCCGCTGGCAGGCGCCATCCTCCGGGTCGCCGGTTTTTATCTGATCGGCGTACTGGCCGCCTTCACCCAGGCCAGGATCATGATCCAGGTCAGCCAGGGAACCCTGCGGCGCCTGCGGACCGAGCTTTTCAACCATATGGAAAGTCTGCCCATCAAGTATTTTGATACCCACGCCCACGGCGATATCATGTCCGTTTATACCAATGATATCGATACCCTGCGGCAGATGGTCAGCCAGAGTATTCCCCAGCTCTTCAACAGCACCATCACCATCATCAGTATTTTTTCCATGATGGTGGTCCTGAATCTCCCCCTGACCTTTGTTACCCTGGCCATGATCGGCCTGATGCTGTTCCTGACCGTCAAGGTGACTTCCCTGTCCGGCAGGAACTTCGTGGCCCAGCAGAAGAACCTGGGTAAACTCAACGGATTCATTGAGGAAATGATGACCGGCCAGAAGGTCGTCAAGGTCTTCTGCCATGAGCAGCAGAACATCAGGGACTTTGATGAACTGAATGAGAATCTCTACCAGAGCGCTTTCAAGGCGAACGCCTATTCCAACATCATCGGCCCCATCAATGCCCAGATGGGCAACCTGAATTACGTTGTCACGGCCACGGTGGGCGGCCTGATGGCCCTCAACCAGTTCGTCGGCTTTACGGTGGGCGCCCTGGCCAGTTTCCTGACCTTTACCAAGAATATCGGCATGCCGATCAACCAGGTCTCCATGCAGTTCAACAGTATCATCATGGCTCTGGCGGGCGCGGAGCGTATTTTCCGCCTGCTGGATGAAAAGCCCGAGACAGACGAGGGCTACGTCATGCTGGTCAACTGTAAATATGAAGACGGGCAGATCGTCGAGACCGATGAGCATACCGGCCGCTGGGCCTGGAAACATCATCACCAGGCCACCGATACGACGGATTATAAGCCCCTGGAAGGCGATGTCACCTTTAATGGAGTGGATTTCGGTTACACGGATGACAAGATGGTCCTGCATGATGTCTGGCTGCACGCGAAACCCGGCATGAAAATTGCCCTGGTCGGGTCCACCGGCGCCGGCAAGACGACCATCACCAACCTGATCAACCGCTTTTATGATATCCAGGACGGCAAGATCCGCTTCGACAACATCAATGTCAACAAGATCAAAAAGCTGGATCTGCGCCGGTCCCTGGGCATGGTCCTGCAGGATACCCACCTGTTCACGGATACCGTTATGGAAAATATCCGCTACGGCAAGCTGGACGCCACGGACGAGGAGGTCTACGCGGCCGCCAGACTGGCCAACGCGGACGGCTTTATCCGCAGGCTCCCCCAGGGCTATAATACAAAGCTGACCGGAGACGGCGCCAACCTGTCCCAGGGCCAGCGGCAGCTCCTTGCCATTGCCCGGGCCGCCATCGCGGATCCGCCTGTCCTGATCCTGGATGAAGCGACCAGCTCCATTGATACCAGGACCGAGAAGATCGTCCAGGACGGTATGGACAGCCTGATGAAGGGCAGGACCACCTTTGTCATTGCCCACCGGCTGTCCACAGTCCGCAACTCCGACCTGATTGTCGTCCTCGAGCAGGGCAGGATCATTGAGCAGGGCACCCATGACGAACTGATCGAGCTGGGACAGAAGTACTACCAGCTCTACACAGGCGGCAGAGCGTCTGCCTGAGAAAATATACACCGGTCCGGACCGGCAGATTACCAGTTCTGCGGTCCGGGCCGGTCTTTTTTTCCGCCTCTGGATTTCCGGGACTCTGTGTATACGCTGAAAAAAATCCGGGAAAACAGTTGACAAAATAGATTGCGTACAATATAATTTTAAACAACAGATAAAGAAACACGCGGATATAAATATAGAGAGAAATTCAGGAGGTAAGAAATGGGTTTTTATGATTATTCCGTAACAGACAGAAAAGGCAATGAGGTCCCCATGTCCAATTTCAGGGGCAAGGTCGT
>ONRU01000012.1 GCA_900320325.1 uncultured Lachnospiraceae bacterium | reverse complement strand
ATCGAGTGAAAGAATCCGTTTTGTAAAAGTAAAATCAACACCTTATCTGATGGTGGAATTTAACCTTTCAAAGTGGAATTTCAGATTTCAATCGACCAATTTTTGAACCGGAAGTCAGACTACATGGTTCACTGCATGGCAGCAGATGGAGCGGAAGCCCGGCTTCCCGGTTCACTGTCGGGTTAAAAAGGCCCGGAAACCTTTTGCGGGTTTCCGGGCCCTGTGCTTTCATATCAGACCTGTCTGTTAAACCGGTCACTCATAGATGGGGGAATCTGCCTTTTCCGCGTTCTTCATGAAGCGGTAAGCGACTATGTCCACAACGATGACCAGAACAACGAACAGAACCAGTCCGACCAGGCTGCTGACGGAAGCGAGGAAATCATAAGCGCCATGGATCGCCACAGCGATGAAGAGTCCCTTCCAGAAAGCTTTTCTGGAACCGTCCTTGTCCCCGTGCATGAGCAGATATTTGCCTTCTCCGTAATAATATCCCAGGAACATACCGCAGATGGTATGCAGGGGGATGGAAAGAATAGCTCTCATTACGCCGGTATGGAAGCCGTACTCGAACACATAGAGCACATTCTCCAGGGCCGCGAAGCCGATTGCCGAAGATACCATGTAGACAATCCCGTCAAAACGGTAGTTGAATTCAGGGCTCTTCCATGTCGTCAGCCGGCCGCCCCAATATTTACAGATTTCTTCGGAAATACCGACCACAAGAAAGTTCTCAAGAAGCATGAAGATGATACTATCCTCCGGAAGGCCCAGCCGGGATAAGAATCCGATCCCGATCGATTCCAGAATCACGGCCGGGATGGCTGATAAGGCGCCCAGGCCGATGATACCGGCGATCATTCCTCTGGGTTCCGACTCAATATCGTCCTGTCTGTAAATATAGACCAGGAAGAAGAGCGGCGGGATCAGAGCGATCAGAAGCAGTGCCAAAGGGCTTTCAGTACCCATATGTATTACCTCCTCAAATATAATTTCATAATGTGTCAATCATGAAATTATGAATAATTTCTAAACTAATATAGCATGTTTTCCTGTAAATATCGAGTTAATTCCCGGGATTGGAAAAAAACTTTCCGGACGGGCCGGAAGACACGGTTCCCTGCAGTTTCCCGGTTCTCAGCGCTCCATTTTCCAGAAACTGACGGAATAGGCCGGCAGATGGCTGCCGCCGCCGAAATCATGGGTCTTCCCGGTGATCAGGTCCTCTGCCAGGCCGCAGCCGGCATCGAAGTGGGCAACATATTCCTCCGCATCGGCGTTAATAGCCACCATGACCCTCTCATGTTCGGACTTTCTCTCAAAGATGCACTGTTTGTTGGTCAGGACCACACTGCGGAACCCGCCGTAATTCAGGGCTTCGGAATTCTTTTTGGCCTCTGCCAGACGGCTGATGAAATCGGTCAGTTCGTTCCATTCCGGCTGCTCTACCGCGGGACGAAGGGAGGGATCGCCGTTCTTCTTGTCTCCTTCCATCCCCCACTCACTGCCATAATAGACGCAGGGAATACCGGGCATGCCGAAGACCATTCCATAGACCAGGGGCAGATGCTTCTTATTATTCAGGATGGTGGCGATCCTGGACACATCATGGTTGTCCGCGAAGGACAGCAGATGCCTGCCGGTATAAAGGCACCAGGGATCGGATCCGAACTGGCGCATCAGGGAATGGCAGATCTCGAACATGTTCATGCTGTTGAAGCTGGAGTGGATGCCTTTATAGCACTCATAGTTGGTGCAGCTGTGCAGCATACCGGGGCCGATCTTGAGGTTGTAATCGCCGTGCAGCATTTCTCCGATCAGATAGAAGTCCTCTTTCAGGGAATCCGTAAAGCTCCGCAGGCGGCGGACAAAATCATTGTCCAGGCAATAGGCCACATCCAGGCGCAGGCCGTCAATGCCGAAATACTCGACCCAATATCTGACAGCGTCAAAAATATGATCGACTACCGCGTCATTGCGCAGATTCAGCTTGACCAGATCATAGTTCCCTTCCCAGCCTTCATACCAGAGCCCGTCATTATAGTTGGAGTTGCCCTCAAAGCTGATGTTGAACCAGTCTTTATACCAGGACTGTTCCCGGTGGGCCAGCACATCCCGGAACTGGGTAAAGCCTCTGCCTACGTGGTTAAAGACACCGTCCAGGACGACCCGGATGCCATTGGCGTGGAGCTCATCACAGACCTTCTTAAAATCCTCATTGGTTCCCAGCCTGACATCGATCTTCTTATAGTCTCTTGTATTGTAACCGTGATTGTCAGACTCAAAGACCGGGCAGAAATAGATGGCGTTGATGCCCAGCTTCCGCATATGCGGGATCCAGTCGATGACTTTCAGGATCCTGTGCTCCAGTTTCCCGTCATTATGGAAGGGAGCTCCGCAAAGTCCAAGAGGATAAATCTGATAAAATACACTTTCTTCTGCCCACATAAGATTCGTTTCCTTTCATTTTTAGTTAACATATTTTTGTTGACCGATTTGGTTCAGAGGTTTTGGAAACCGCGAAAAACCGTCCCCGAAACACACGGTCGATTTTTATTGAAAAACCGCCACTTTTTCATCCTGCACCCCGAAGAAATCCCCAAATTCCACAAAGTTATCCACATTGACACACCTGTCATTTATAGTGTCAGAAATCACTGTTTCAGGGTAAAACAGGGTAAATCGTCTGAAAACCGCCTTTTCTGTCGGTTTACATATTTTTTTAGCGGTGTTTTCCACAAAAAACGGGATCTTCAGCCGGCAGGTCATCTGCCGGCGCCGGTGATCAGAGCCATTCGTCCCAGAAGCGGCTGACCCTGTCGGATACCCGGTTGACCGTAACTGTTTCACACTCCGTCCACTCGGCCGGAAACAGCTGCCGGTAAGCCCCTGTCAGGAAGCGGTCATCCAGCAGGGCCACGATGCCCACATCCTCCGCCGTCCGGATGGCACGGCCTGCCGCCTGCAGGACCTTGTTCATACCGGGATAGCGATAAGCGTAATCAAAGCCTTTTTTCTCCTCCCGGTCGAAATATTCCCGGAGGATCTGCCGGTCCGGGCCGATACCGGGTATGCCCGTCCCTATGACGATGACGCCGATCAGGCGGTCGTCTCTGAGATCGATCCCTTCCCCGAAGACGCCCCCCAGCACACAGAAGCCCAGAAGGCTGCGGTCATTGTGATAGGCGTTGAAACGGTCCAGAAAGGCCTCTCTCTCCTCCTGGGACATGTCACCGGTCTGCACCAGCACTCTGCTTTCCTCTGTATCCGGATATCTCTCCAGATAAATCTCCGCTGTCCGCTCCAGAAAAGCGTAGGAAGGGAAAAAGACCATGTAGTTGCCATGTCTGCAGGAGACTATATTGTAAATGCATTCCGCTATTTTTGTAAAGTTTTCCGGACTCCGGTCCCTGTAACGGGAGGTCACATCCCCCACCAGAAAGACCCTGCGCCTTGCCGGGTCAAAGGCGGAACGGGCATAAATCTCATAGTCCTCCTCTGTCCCGCCCAGCAGTTTTTTATAGTACTGGACCGGGAGAAGAGTGGCGGAAAACAGGATTGAGCTGCAGCCCCGGTCCATACAGGCCTTCAGGCTCCGCCCCGGGTCCAGGCAGTAGAGGCTGATATTTCTGTCCTTCTCTCCGCCCGCTTCCGTATATACCGCGTAGTCTTCCTCCATATTCTCATAAATCAGCAGATAATGCCCCAGTTCGAAATACATCTGCAGTATATCTTCCCGGGCCGCCCGTTTTTCTGCTGTTTGACTGGAACGGTCATTCCTTCGGAAACGGTCCAGTTCCTGCCCCAGCGCCGTATACAGGAGGCTGACGGTATCTGTAAAATACGCCCATTCGTCCTCTTCCAGCAGCCGCCATTCCCCTTCCGGCTCCGGGAGCCGGCGCAGGGCCGCCATGCATTTGCCGGCCTTTTTCCACAAAGAAGGGAAAGGGACCCGGATCTTCTTCCGGAACTCCCTGAACAGGGACGTATCAAGCCGGGCACTGTACATATCCCTGCCCCGATCCACCAGGTTATGGGCCTCGTCCACCATAAAAACATATCTGCCGCTGCCTGCTCCTTCCGCGAAAAAGCGCCGCAGACGGGCATGGGGGTCAAATACATAGTTATAATCGGCTATGATCGCGTCCGAGAAACCGGTCAGATCCAGTGACAGCTCAAAAGGACACACATTCCAGCGTTCCGCCGCGGCTTCCACAGCCTCCCTGTCTATATTGTCCATTCCGGTCAACAGCTCATAAATCGCTTCATTGACCCTGTCATAATGTCCGGCAGCCCGGGTACAGCTGTCCGGATTGCAGGCAGGCCTGTCCAGAAGGCAGATCTTCTCTTTCGCGGTCAGCAAGACCCTCCGCAGGCGCAGTCCCCGCTCTTCCAGCAGGTCCATGGTCTGCAGGGCCACAGAGGCCGCCACATTCCGGGCCGTCAGGTAAAAGAGCCTGTCTGCCGCGCCCTCTCCCATGGCCTTGATGGCAGGGAAGAGGACGGCCAGGGTCTTGCCGCTGCCGGTCGGGGCCTCCAGATAAAGTTTCCTGCCTCTGGCAATGGTCCGGTAGACCCCGGCCGCCAGGTCTTTCTGCCCTTCCCTGTAGGGGAACGGAAAGACTGCGGCTTTGATCGAATCTGTACGGGTATCCCTCCACCGGATCTCCTGCAGGACCCAGCGCCTGTATTCGTTCATCAGACCTTCCATCCACTGCTCCAGCTGCGCCGCTGTCCTGTAATACCAGAAATACCGGGTCTCTTCCGTATCCAGGCTGCAGTAGGTCATGCGGATACTGATCTCCTCCAGGGCATTGTCCCGGCACCAGATCCAGGCATAGCAAAGGGCCTGGGCCAGGTGGACCGGCTCCGGCTCTTTCATCCTGCTCAGTTTTCTGTATGTGGTCTTGATCTCATCAATGGTCCAGAGGCGGCCGGCGATCTCCATTTCCGGATTGACCGCCGGAAAGATCCCGTCCGCCCGGCCTTCGACCAGGACCGAGATCTCTTCCTCCCGCCAGGTGTCCGGAAGGACCCAGGAGGCTTTCAGGGAGACTTCCGGCGTGTATTCAGCTCCCTGGGACCCCTGCAGTTTTCTGTGCATAAGCGCCCCGCGGACCATGGCGTCTTCCGGGCTCCCCCCGCTCCTGTCATCCAGATCTCCGGAGCGCAGGAGAAATTCGACGAGGTTCCTGACAGATATTTTTATTTCATAACCCATACTGTATCCGTCCCTGTTCCCGCCGCAGCGGGACGATTCATTTCTTCAAGATAAGATTATATAGGAAACCGCCTCAAAAGGCTATCCGCCCGTCACAGCCAAAGCAAAAACGGAATGTCTGTCCGGATCAGGACGCCCCGTACCGGGGAGCCGCCGCCGGAAATCTTTCTCCGAAAGTCCGGGAATCCATATTGCAATTTGGAGAAAAATACGGTTAAATAAAAAATGTTTTTTAGCGCATCATTAAAAATGGCGTCTGACCGGGGACTCTCCTCACAGCAGCTTCCCTGCTCCGTGTGACTGACGCAGAAAGGACAATATGGATCACATTTATATCCCTGCTCATTATGAATCCGCCCTGGATCTCCACGAGACCCAGAAAGCCATCAAGATCGTCAAGGATTTCTTCCAGACGCTGCTGGCGGAGCGTCTCAATCTGCTCAGAGTATCTGCGCCCCTGTTCGTTGATCCCGAATCCGGTCTCAATGATAACCTGAACGGTGTCGAACGTCCTGTTTCCTTTGATATCCTGGAACAGGAGGGCCGCTATGGCGAGGTCGTCCAGTCCCTGGCCAAATGGAAACGCTACGCCCTGAAAAAGTACGGCTTCCATACCGATGAAGGCCTTTATACCGATATGAGCGCCATCCGGCGGGATGAAACGACTGACAACATCCATTCCATCTATGTGGACCAGTGGGACTGGGAGAAGATCATTGCCCGGGATGACCGGACCGAGGAGACCCTCAGAACGGTCGTTAAGGTTGTATACAGGGTCCTGCGCCAGACAGAAAAATATATGTCGATCCGCTATGAATATATCAAGGAATCCCTGCCTCACGATATCTATTTCATCACTTCCCAGGAACTGCAGGACATGTATCCTGACAAGACTCCCAAGGAGCGGGAATATCTGATCACCCGCGCCAAGGGCGCTGTTTTCATCATGCAGATCGGCGATAAACTTGCTGACGGCATGCCCCATGACGGGCGCGCTCCGGACTACGATGACTGGAGCCTGAACGGCGACATCCTTGTCTACTATCCGGTCCTGGATATCGCCCTGGAGATTTCTTCCATGGGAATCCGTGTCGACGCTGACTCCCTCCGCTCCCAGCTGGAAAAATCCGGCTGCCAGGACAGGGCAAAGCTTCCCTTCCAGAAGGCCATCCTCAACAACGAGCTGCCCCTTACCATCGGCGGCGGCATCGGCCAGTCCAGGATCTGCATGTTCTTCCTGCGTAAGGCACACATCGGTGAGGTCCAGTCTTCTCTCTGGCCGGAAGAGACCGAAGCATACTGCGCCAAACGCGGCGTGAAGCTTCTGTAAGGCTTTTGCAGGGACGATCCAATACTTATTACAGACAGAGACCCGCGGCTGCGCCGGAAAATCCGGCGGCAGCCGCGTTTTTTGTGTGTGCCGTTTTTGTCCCGTCCCATAAAAAAGAAGCTGCAGATTCATTATTATTGTATACATGTATTATAGAGCACAAGAATTATTGTACATTCCTCACAAAAACGCATCCGCATTTTTTACACCTTTTTGCGCTTTAACACTTGAAATCGGTAAATATGGGGTTTATAATTGCACAAGTGAGGAGAAAGGGAAGCGAAATAAGCATTTTGTTTGTTTCAGCAGCCCTGCGGCCCGTCTTTTTTTAGGGCCGGTTTGGTATACAATTATGCAAAATTCCCCCTCCGCGGGAGTTTGTATACCATTGACGAGAGCGTAACAATCAACCAAAAGGAGGAAATTAGAATGTCATACGTTGATGAAGTACTGGAAAGAGTCATAGCACAGAACCCCGCGCAGCCCGAATTTCATCAGGCCGTTAAAGAGGTCCTTGAGAGCCTTCGTGTCGTCATCGAGGCAGATGAGGACAAGTACAGGAAGGAAGCCCTTCTGGAGCGCATTACCACACCTGAGCGCGCTATCCTGTTCAGAGTTCCCTGGGTAGATGACAAGGGCCAGGTCCAGGTCAACAACGGTTTCCGCGTACAGTTCAACAGCGCGATCGGACCCTATAAGGGCGGTCTTCGTCTCCACCCTTCCGTAAACCTCGGTATCATCAAATTCCTTGGTTTCGAGCAGATCTTTAAGAACAGCCTGACTGGCCTGCCCATCGGCGGCGGCAAGGGCGGCAGTGATTTTGATCCCAAGGGCAAGTCCGACAGAGAGATCATGGCATTCTGCCAGAGCTTCATGACCGAGCTCTTCAAATATATCGGCGCCGACACAGACGTACCTGCCGGCGATATCGGCGTAGGCGCCCGTGAGATCGGCTTCCTGTACGGCCAGTACAAGAGGATCACAGGCCTGTATGAAGGCGTCCTGACCGGCAAGGGCCTTTCCTATGGCGGATCCCTGGTCAGGACACAGGCGACCGGCTACGGCCTGGTCTATCTGACTGATGAGCTGCTCAAGTGCCACGGCACAAGCATGGAAGGCAAGACCGTCTCCGTATCCGGTGCCGGCAACGTTGCCATCTACGCCATTGAGAAGGCTCAGCAGCTGGGCGCCAAGGTCGTTACCTGCTCCGATTCCACAGGCTGGATCTATGACGCGGACGGCATCGACGTCGCGCTTCTGAAGGAAGTCAAGGAAGTCAAGAGAGCAAGACTGACCGAGTACAAGGCCGCGAAGCCCACTGCGGAATATCACGAAGGCAAGGGCGTATGGTCTGTCAAGGTCGATGTCGCGCTGCCCTGCGCTACCCAGAACGAGCTGAACCTGGATGACGCGAAGGCACTGGTCGCCAACGGTGTTTACGCTGTATGCGAAGGCGCCAACATGCCCACCACTCTGGAAGCGACCAAGTATCTGCAGGAGAACGGCGTTCTCTTCGTTCCCGGCAAGGCTTCCAACGCCGGCGGCGTAGCTACTTCCGCTCTGGAAATGAGCCAGAACTCCGAGAGACTGTCCTGGTCCGCGGAAGAAGTCGATTCCAAGCTCAAGAATATCATGGTCAACATCTATCACAATATTGATGACGCTTCCAAGAAGTACGGCATGGAAGGCGACTACGTAGCAGGCGCCAACATCGCGGGCTTCCTGAAGGTCGTCAACGCCATGGAGGCACAGGGAATCGTCTGATCCGGCGCTTTCCGGAATCCTTTCCCGGCAGGCCGGTCATACAGGAAACCGGCCACCATCAGAAAATTGTATAATAACCGGGGACAGCTCCGCGCTGTTCCCATGCGGATCAGCTCCGGCAGCAGCCGGAGCTGATTCATTTTTTCTGTAACATCAAATCCAAAATGGCTATTTCAAAAACTTGAAATCGGCGATAGAATATAACCATAAGGGAAAGTTTTCATTTTTCACCGCTGGTGCGGGACCGGTGTCAGGAACCGCGGAGAAAGGGGATCTGCAAATGCCTCAGCAGCAATATGAACTGATCGCCCCATGCCATTTCGGAATGGAGAGCGTCGTCAAGAATGAAATCTACGATATCGGTTATGAAATATCCGAGGTCACGGACGGCAGGGTCACCTTTATCGGGGACGCGGAAGCCATCGCCAGGGCCAACATCTGTCTGCGTACAGCGGAACGGATCCTTCTGAAAGTGGGTACTTTCCACGCGGAGACCTGGGAGGAACTCTTCCAGGGTACCCTGAGCCTGCCCTGGGAGGCCTACCTGCCCAGGGAATCCAGATTCTGGGTCACCAAAGCCGCCACTGTCAAGAGCAGGCTCTTCTCTCCTTCCGATATCCAGTCGGTCATGAAAAAGGCCATGGTCGAACGGATGAAGAAGAAGTATATGATCGACCATTTCCCGGAGACCGGATCCCCCTATCCTGTCCGTGTCTTTATCAAAAAGGATGAGGTGACCTGCGCCATCGATACGAGCGGCGAATCCCTGCACAAGCGGGGCTACCGCCGTATGGCCGTCAAGGCGCCCATCGCGGAGAATCTGGCGGCCGGCCTGATCATGCTGACCCCCTGGCGCCCCGGCCGGATCCTGGTGGACCCTTTCTGCGGCAGCGGCACTTTTCTGATTGAAGCAGCCCTTCTGTCCGCTCATATAGCGCCCGGCCTGCGCCGGCATTTCCTGGCCGAGGAATGGACCAACCTGATCCCCTCCTCCTACTGGACGGATGCCCGGGAGGAAGCGGAGGAAATGATCGACCTGTCGGTCGATACCGACCTGCAGGGCTATGATATCGATCCCGCCGCCATTGCGGCCGCCCGGGAGAACGCCCGTCTGGCAGGTGTGGATAAACTGATCCATTTCCAGACCAGGGGCGTAGAGGTACTCTCCCATCCCAAGAAATACGGCTTCCTGATCACCAATCCGCCTTACGGCGAACGTCTGACCGGCAGCGGTACTTCCTTCAGCCAGGACGGAGACCCGGAGGATCTGTCCGGCATCTCCGAGCTGTACAGGACCCTGGGAAGACGTTTTAAGGAGCTGGATTCCTGGTCCATGTACCTGATCACTTCCTATGAGAAGGCAGAACAGGACCTGGGCCTGAAAGCGGCCAGGAACCGCAAAATATATAACGGCATGCTGAAGACGTATTTCTATCAGTTCCCCGGCCCCAAGCCGCCCAACCGCAGACGCGCGGGCAGCTGACGGACCGGACATAAGAAAGGAGTGTCTGATTGAGTATTCAGATCATATTCGCGACCGGCAATAAAAACAAAGTCCGGGAGATCCGGGAAATCATCACCCGGCCCGATGTATCCGTCGTGACCATGAAGGAAGCCGGCGTGGCAGCTGACCCGGAAGAAGACGGGACCAGCTTCGCGGACAACGCCCTGATCAAAGCCCGGGCCGTCCACAGACTGGTCCTGCGCGCGGAGGCGGAAGGCCGGCTGCCGGGACAAAAGGACGGGGTCACCAATATCATCATGTCCGACGATTCAGGCCTTGTTGTCGACGCCCTGGGCGGGGAGCCCGGAATTTATTCCGCCCGTTATCTGGGCCGGGATACGGACTATAACTACAAGATGCGCTATATCATGGACCGCCTCAAAGATACCCCCTGGGAGGCGCGTACAGCCCGTTTTACGGCCGCTGTGGCCGCCGTTCTGCCTGACGGTACCTCTTATACGGCTGTCGGCCATATGGAGGGCTATATCGGCTATGAGATCGCCGGAGAGAACGGCTTCGGATACGATCCCTTCTTCTATCTGCCGGAGTATCAGATGACCAGTGCCCAGATCAGCCCGGAACAGAAGAACGCCATCAGCCACCGGGGCAGGGCCCTGCGGGCCATGCTGCATATACTGGAAGAACAGGGAGTTTTATGAGAATTCTGATCATCAGCGATACCCACAGCGAAGATATGGTCTTCGCGGATGTAGTACGGGACGCGGGACACTATGATGTGCTGATCCACGCCGGAGACGCGGAGGGAAGCGAGGACATCTATGAAGAAGTCTGCGGGACTCCTTTTTACTACGTGGCCGGCAACAATGATTTCTTCACCGCCGCTCCTTATGACATGGACCTGGAACTGTGCGGCCACCGGATCTTCCTGACCCACGGCCACCATTACATGGTCTCCGCCACGGAAAGCGAGGTCATTGACGAAGGGCGGGACCGGCACGCAAAGATCGTGATCTACGGCCATACCCACCGCCCCTCCTGCAAAAAAGTCAAAGGCATGCTGGTCCTGAATCCGGGCAGCCTTGCTTTTCCCAGACAGCCCGGCCGCCTGCCCAGCTATATCCTGCTGGACCTGGAGGAAGGCAGGGAGCCGGAGGCAAGGATCTGCTATGTAGAGATGTAAATCATGGAAAAGGCGCGCGTCGGCCGCCGCCTCCGTTTTCACTGAAACTAAAAAAACAGGGTATATCACAAGGGTATCATCTAAAACAGAAAAAAAGATCCGGAAGGAACCGCGGACGCGGTCCTTTCCGGATCTTTATAATTTTATGCGTATAACAGGACTCGAACCTGCACGGGGGTGCCCACTGGAACCTAAATCCAGCGCGTCTGCCAATTCCGCCATATACGCCTGTTTTCCAAAAGAATACCGCCCTGCCGAAGCAGCACGGTATTCCAAAATGTGAGACATGGGGGACTCGAACCCCCGACAACCTGATTAAAAGTCAGGTGCTCTACCATCTGAGCTAATGTCCCGGGCCTGGGCTAGTTGGATTCGAACCAACGTCTGCAGCAGTCAAAGTGCTGTGCCTTAACCACTTGGCTATAGCCCATGATCATTCCGTTCCCTGGATCTTTCTGATCCATGTACAGTTCCTGAACAAAAGTATTTTACCACAGGATTCAATTTCCGTACATAGAAAGAAAAAAGAAAGAAGGCATGAAAAAAATACAAAAAAAGAACGCCTGCGCGTCCTCTCCTGTTTTCACGCAGCCCGCAGGCTGTATGAAAAGGGTGGGTAGAGGGACTCGAACCCTCGCTCTCCAGAACCACAATCTGGCGCGTTAACCAACTACGCCATACCCACCATATCTGTCTTCAGTTGCTGACCTGCAATAGCCGCATTGCGGATCAATATGCCCGGGGGGACTCGAACCCTCGACAACCGGCTTAGAAGGCCGGTGCTCTATCCAGCTGAGCTACGGACACATAGCACAAGTCCCTGCAAGGGGCATTGTAAAAGCGGGTGATGGGAATCGAACCCACATATCTAGCTTGGAAGGCTAGTGTTCTACCACTGAACTACACCCGCATATCGCTGTGGAACCATTAAATTGTAGCATAAACGCGTTTGGATTGCAAGCGCAATCGGGGTGACAGGATTCGAACCTGCGGCCTCCTGGTCCCAAACCAGGCGCTCTAGCCAAGCTGAGCTACACCCCGTTTTCGGACTCTTTTTCAAACGCAAGTATGATTATACCCAAAGGAGTCCTGCCTGTCAATCATTATTTTTTAGAATTCCGCCGGCCTGCCGGACCGGCCCGGGCTTTTCCCGGAGGTCAATCCTCCGGGGAAGGCTGCTTTTTAATGAACTTATAGCCGGTTATGGATACGGAAGCGATCTTCGTCCCAAGGTCATCCGTGATCTCTGCCTGATAGAAACAGGTCCTGCTGCCGTCCCGGATCACATTAGCCACTCCCATCAGTATGGTCCCTTTCATAGGGTTCAGAAAGCGGATATTGCTGTCCAGGGTCACGACGCCGACAGGTCCGTCAAATTCATAGTTGGAAGCCACCGCAAAGGCGAAATCAGCCATTGTATTGTATACAGCTCCCATTACCTGGCCCAGGGCGTTAAAATGCCTCTCGTCGGGCGTCAGGGTAACCACGCAGTGGCCCGGTTTGGCGTACTGTATATAGATCCCTGTCGTCCCCGACGCGTAGACATCATGACTGAAGTTTTCTCTGACCTGTTCTAATGTTTTCATTCTTTTCCTTTATTTCTGTGCCGGCCGGCCCGGCTGCTTCCCGCCGGACTTATTTCGCGGTTCCCGCGGGCTTCTCAGCGTTTTTCCCGGGCGCTTTCTTTATTTCTTTCGTGTCCACCTCATAAAGAATGGAGGAGAAGGCGGGCAGTTCGATCTTATAGCCGCTGTCCTGCATCAGGAAGACGGGGCCTTTCTTTTCGACCGGGGTATTGCCGCCGTAGGGATGCCAGTCGCTGTGCAGCAGCATTTCGATGGTGCCGGTCTTATCCGGATGGAAATACCAGGTCTGGGGCCCTATGGAGAAGTTAAAGACAGCCAGCAGGCTCTTATCCGGGTCCTTGCCGTACCTGCGCATGGCAAATACATTATGGCCGTCTATGTTGATGGCCTCCCATTTGAAGCCGGCATCATCATAGTCTTTTTCATAGAAAGCGGGATACTGCAGGTACAGCCTGTTAAGTTCCGTAATATATTCATGGAAAGAATCGTGGGCCGGATACTGGAGCAGGAAGTAATCCAGCTCTTTGGTCTCGTCCCATTCCCGGAACATGGCGATTTCATTGCCCATAAAGTTGAGCTTCTTGCCGGGATGGCAGTACATGTACATGTAAAGGCTCCTGGCCTGCGGGAATTTCATCTCATAATCGCCGAAGATCTTGTCAATGATGGTCTTCTTGCCGTGCACCACTTCATCATGGGAAAGCGGCAGCAGATATCTCTCATTGTAATAATAGAACATGGAGAATGTCAGCTTATCCGGTACGGCCGCCCTCTCATGGGACTGCTTCATAAAGTAATCCAGGGTGTCATTCATCCAGCCCAGATCCCATTTATAGTCAAAGCCAAGGCCGCCGGCCCAGACAGGCTTTGTGCCGCCGGGATAGGAAGTGGAGTCTTCCGCGATCAGCATGGCGGTGGGATGCAGTCGGTGCAGGCCTTCATTCATGTTCTTAAGGAATTCAATGGAGGTGGGATTCTCGCCCCGGTTCTCATCTCCCATCCAGTAGATCAGGCGGCTGATGGCGTCAAAACGCAGGCCGTCAAAGTGATACTCCGACAGCCAGTAGTTGGCCGCGGACTGCATAAAGCAGGCCACCTCGCGGCGGGCAAAGATAAAGTTGTAGCTGCCCCATTCACTGGCCGTCACATCACTGGAAGGATATTCATAAAGCTGGGTCCCGTCATACTCTTTGAGGGCATAGTAATCCGTCGCGAAATGGGCGGGCACGAAGTCGATGATGGCACCGATGCCGGCATTGTGCAGACGGTCCACGAATTCCTTCAGTTCCGCCGCGGTCCCGTACCGGGCCGTGGGCGAGAAGAATCCCGTGTTCTGGTAGCCCCAGCTGCCGTCAAAGGGATGCTCGGACAGGGGCATGATCTCCACATGGGTATAATGGTACTTTTTGACATAGTCGATCAGTTCATCCACGATGTCCAGATAATGGTACCAGCCGTTCTCATCCTTCTCATTGCGCTTCCAGGAACCCAGATGCAGCTCATAAATATTCAGAGGCCTGTCAAAGTTCAGACTCCTGGCCTTCATCCATTTGTCATCCGTGAACTGGTACTCATACAGGTCCCGGACGATGGAGGCCCAGTTGGGCCGCAGTTCCATGCCAAAGCCGTAGGGGTCGCAGTGCTCGATCCGGCCCAGTTTGGAATAGATGACATACTTGTACATCTGGCCGACCCGGGCCTCTTTGACTGTCAGTTCCCAGAAACCGTACCGCTCCGGGTTTTTCATGGGCAGTTCCTTCCAGTCGCTGAACTCGCCGATCAGTGATACTTTATCCGCGTTCAGGGCAAATGTACGGAAAACGATCCCCTTACCGTCCTCTGCCGGATGCGCGCCGAAGTAATTATATGCGTCAAAGGCTGTGCCGTCATAAAATTTCTGTAAATCCATAAGTGTCTCCTTAAATAAAGGTAATCGTAACATACAGTATGTTATATCATAACATTTTACCTGAATATAAGCAACACTCCGCCTAGTTGTCATGCAAAATAGACAAAACCCCACCGGCATCGGTTTGGTTTCCTATGTTTACACTTTTTTCGGATATCAAAAAAAGAAACGCCGCGGGACGGGTCCGTACCCGCTCCGCGGCGTTTCCTGTATTTTGTTGCGGACGCATCACTTCCGCAGCCGTTCAATGGTCAGAATCTGTTTTTCCAGAGACGCGGCCGCTTCCTCCTCGTCAGGGCCTGAAGCGGTCAGCTCGATGATTCCGCCTGCCGGTTTGGGCAGCCGCATCAGGGCCAGGGCGTTCTTGGCGTCAGCCAGCTCCTCTCCCACGGAAATCAGCAGGACCGATTCGAACTGCCTGGCCAGTACCGCCAGATCCGCAGCCGGCCTGGCGTGGAAATGGGCGCCCGGCCGCATGGTGATGCTTTTGATCAGCATGACGCTCCTTTACAGGAGACGGATCAGGCCAGCTTGTCGTAGGCTTCCTTGACCTGGGCCAGAAGCGCTTCGTCTTCTACGCCGGAAATCTCCTTGAAGGCCTCGACCGCGCCCTTGGCAGCGATCTTCTCCTGCAGCTCTACCGCCTGCTTGTCTTCGGGGTTGACATAATGCAGGGCAGCGGCAATGCCGATGACCAGCTTGTCAACAGGCTCACCGAAGGAAAGGGCTGTCATGGTAGGCTTGACCAGACGGTCGGTGGCGCTGAGCTTTCTGAGGGGCTCACGGCCGACACGCTTGACATCGTCATGCAGATAAGGGTTCTTGAATCTGGCAATGATCTTCTCGATATAGGCCGCGTGCGCTTCGCCGTCCAGGCCGTATTTCTTTACAAGGCCGTTGCCGGACTGGATCATGGCTTCATGTACGATCGCGTAGATCTCCTCATCCAGGATCGCGTCCATGATGGTCTCTTTGCCCTTGAGGACGCCCAGATAAGCGGTGATGCAGTGGCCTGTGTTCAGGGTGAAGAGCTTTCTCTCAATGTAGGCATCCAGGTTGTCGACCAGGTTCATGCCTTCGATCTGAGGCAGTTCGCCGCAGAAGGAGCCTTTTTCCACGTTCCACTCAAAGTGGTCTTCTACTACGACGTCAATGGGATTCTCGCTGTGGATCGGGGGAACGATACGGTCAACGGAGCAGTCCGGGAAACCGATATACTTGTCGGCGTATGCCTTTTCCTCATCGGTCAGAAGGCCGTAGATAGCCGCCTTGAGCTGGCTGGAAGCGCGGATCGCGTTCTCGCAGGCGATGAAGTTCAGGGGCTTTGTGGAGCCGGCAGCGATACGGGCACGGATGCCTTCTACCATTGTAGGGGCAACACGGGGAAGGATGACCAGGCCTACGGCTGTGGTGACCAGATCCGCTTCCGCGATGGGAGCAATGATCTCGGGCCCGTTGGACATAACGCCGTCAACGCCGGTGATCTTCACGTCTCTCTTCTCCACATCCATGATATGGACCGTGTACTCTTTGTCCGCCTTGATCCTGTCGATCACCGCGGCGTTGACATCACCGAAGATTACCTTGTAGCCGGCCTCTGCCAGGACCATGCCGATAAAACCACGTCCGATGTTACCTGCGCCAAACATAACTGCTGATTTCATAATATTACCTTCTTTCCGGAGCAGGTCTTTGCCCCTTACCAGTACAATGAATTGCTGCTTCTTTTATCATATCTTATGTCTGTAACCTGTGCTCATTATATATGTACGGGCTGTTTTCTCCGTCCATATCTGACATTCTGCCGTTCAGGCACAGGCACATACGCATAGCAGCCGGACTGCGTTTTACTGCATTCCGGCTGCGGGTCTGCCTGCTGCCAGGCAGTGCTCTGATCCCTGCAGCCTTCCCGCCCCGGAGGGCGGGAATTGCCGGTTCTCAGGATTTAAGTTTTAAGTCAGGTTCCTGTGATCAGGAGAGCTGCTTGAGGATCCAGTCAACGTCGTTGGTTGTCTTCATCTTCTCGATGACTTCTTCATCATCCAGAGCGGTGGCAACCTTGGCCAGCATATCCAGATGCTCATCGCCGATACCCGCGATACCGAATACCAGCTGTGCCTTCTCATCGCCGAACGGTACGCCGTCAGGATACTGTACGAAGACGATACCGGTCTTCTTGACTGTGCCCTTGGCCTGAGTTGTGCCGTGGGGGATCGCAAGGCCCATGCCCATGTAAGTCGTGACGATCTTCTCACGCTCGAGCATCGCGTCGATGTAGGAAGGATCTACGCAGCCTCTGTCGACCAGGAGCTGTCCGGCCTGGCGGATGGCTTCTTCCTTGGTAGCTGCCTTCTGGTTGAGCAGGATGCCTTCTTTGGTGAATACGTCAGGCTTTGTGACCTTTTCTACCGGATCTTCTGCCGCGGGAGCAGCGGTCATCATTGTGTCACCTGTGGAAATCTGCATGAACAGGTTGTCCAGAGCGGGATCCGCGAGGAAGTTGCCGATCTCAACGATCTGAGCGGTAGGGCAGGACTTCTTGGCACGGTCTGCCAGGATGGTCTGTACGACGGCGATATCGCAGTCAGCGGGGATGTTGTCAACGGATGTGTTCTTGACAACGATGTCAGGACGGAACTGTTTGATTCTGTTGCGGAACTTGGTCGCGCCCATAGCGGAGGAGCCCATGCCGGCGTCACACGCGAAGATGATCTTCTTGATATCAGCAACGTTGCCGACCTTGCCTGCGCTGACGGTCATGCCCTTGGCTTCTGCCTTCTTGGCGGCCAGGTCTGCCTGCGCGTCTTCCAGGCTGGCGCCCTTGTCAGTGAATCGGATGATCGGGGAAGCGACCAGGAAGGAAACGGCTGCCGCGATCAGGACACCTGCCAGAACCAGAATGATCTGATCCCTGGGAGCTACGGACATAAAGGCGATGATGGAACCGGGTGAGGAAGGACCTACCAGACCTACGTTAAAGATGCTGTAGAAAGCGATCGCGCAGATATTACCGATGATCGGAGCGACGATCACGATGGGGTTCATCAGTACATAAGGGAAGTAGATCTCATGGATACCGCCGAGGAAGTGGATGATGATCGCGCCGGGGGCGGACTGTCTGGTCATATCATCCTTGGAGAAGAACATGTAGGCAAGCAGGACGCCCAGGCCGGGGCCGGGGTTGGCTTCCAGCATGTACATGATGGACTTGCCGGCTGTCTCTACCTGTGTAGCACCGATCGGTGTGAAGATACCGTGGTTGATGGCGTTGTTCAGGAACAGGACCTTGGCAGGCTCGATAAAGATGGCTGCCAGAGGCAGAAGGTGCGCGTTGACCAGCGCGTTGACACCTGCTGTCAGGACGTTCATGATGGCTGTCATCAGAGGGCTCATGATATAGCTGCCGAAGATGGCCAGCAGCATACCCAGGATACCGACTGAGAAGTTGTTGATCAGCATCTCGAAGCCCGCGGGCATCTTGTCTTCCATGAATTTGTCGAACTGCTTGATGACCCAGCCGGCCAGGGGGCCCATAATCATGGCGCCCATCAGCATAGGCTGTCCTTCTGTGCCGCCGACACCTGCGATCGCGCCCATGACGGCGATACCGCCGATGACGCCGCCTCGGTCGCCGCCGACCATCTTACCGCCTGTATAAGCGATCAGGACGGGAAGCAGGTAGAACAGCATGTAAGGCTGGATCGCTGCCAGTTTCTCGTTGGGAAGCCAGCCTGCAGGGATGAACAGTGCTGTGATAAATCCCCATGCAATGAACGCGCCGATGTTGGGCATGACCATTGCGGAGAGGAATTTACCGAATTTCTGTAATGCGTTTTTCATGTGGTTACTCCTCCTCTTGAAAAAAACGTTGCTACATTATTGCTGCCTGATAACATGTTGAAAATATTTCACAAGCGCTTCCCGGGCCAGGTTGAAGCCCGCGGCTTCATCGCCCCGCTGCAGCGCCTGCAGAAACCGTTCGTCTTCGACCAGCAGCGCGGACAGCCGGCCCGCCGGCTCTACGCGGTAACTGTCTCGGAATGATTCGGGAACGACCATAATGACCGCGCCCCGGATCAGTGTCTCTGTGGTAGCGAGCGGTTCATCCAGGACCAGAAAGCCGAATCTGCTGTGCTCCACCAGGTCACAGGCCCCGTGGAAGAGGCAGATCTGCATGTCCGGGATGTAGGTGGCTCCCAGTTTTTCCCGCTCCTGGAAGCAGTCCGCCAGTCTGCGGATGTCTTCTTCCGAACCGGCAAAGACCGAAGCGGCCATTTCCATCATCTGGCGGATGTTCTCCGCCCGGGCCTGTCTGGCCACCCGGAAATGATTCAGGATCTCCACGATCTCGGCTCCGATCTCCGAAGTCCGCCGGATATCATCGACATCCATGATCATGGCGTGCCTGCCGCCCTGCTGTATCCTCCGCTGCAGCTTCTCCTTGCCGATCCGGTCGATTTCCTGGCTGACCAGGAGCTTGTCCTGGGCCTTGAGGACCTTCTCTACCACGATATAGGGAAAATCAATATGGAGATCTGTTGTGGATATGATCAGATCGATTCCGTTATCACGGAGGGCCTGGGTGTCTATGGAAAAGGCTGAGATGACTTTCCGTACTTCCAGATTGTGGAAGGCGCCTGTCAGCGTCGCTGCCAGCATGCGGGAGGATCCGATCCCTGTGGGACAGACCACCGCGACCGATACCTTCTGCTTGCTGTTCTGGTACCGCTCCGCCGACGCCGCGAAGTGCATGGCGATCAGCCCGATCTCCGCGTCATGGATGACTCTGGGCTGGACCCATTCCCGGAGGACTTCACAGGCGGTTTCCGCAGCCGCGTAGATTTCCGGATAAGTCCTTTTCAGGTCTTCCGTGTAGGTCACCCTGGAGACCAGATTCAGCTCCAGCTGTTTCTCTGTCATGGAGATATGACCGACAAGGTCATTGATCAGTGTACTGTCACTTTTAAAGGGAATGCCTGTCAGCTGCTCCGCCACACTGGTCATGGCCATGACGACCTGCAGTATGTTGAGCGCCTGCAGGGGATCCGAAAAGCTGCTGCCTCTGGACAGGATCCTGGTCGCCGAAAGATGCATGGCCAGATAGATCTTTTCCTTGGCGTTCACTTCCAGGTCGAACTGTTTCTCGATCTCGAAAGCGATGAGCTTGGCTGTCGGGAGCTCTGAAAGGCCCCGCAGGCCGTCCATGTCCATATTCAGCTCGGTCAGGGAATGTCCGGACCGGATCCTGTAGATGGAAAGGGCGATCCTGACGATCAGGGCGATCTGTCCGCTGTCCGTATAGTAGATGTTCAGCCTGGCCTCCGTTTCCTTCAGGATCCGGATGGAGAACCGCAGCAGCTGCGGCGTGAGGAAAACAAGAAGGGGCTCCCTGGACAGGCTCTGCATCTTCTCATCATCAGAGGTGCCCTGGGTAATCAGTCCGGGAATCCTTTCTACATCGCAGAACTCAAGGACCGCGTTGGAAATGGCCTGGCGTATGGCCAGCTCGGTCCCTTCCACGAAGACGCCCAGGCCGGGCCTGCGGATGATCTGAACATTGTAATCCCTGAGCCATGTATTCAGGACATCCAGATCTTCCGAAAAGGTGCCGTCGGAGATATTGTACTTGGACGTAAAGACCAGCGACTTGACCGGTTCATCCGAAAACAGGAGCTCTCCCAGGATATGTTTGCGGCGTTCCTGCCGGCTGTACATGGGGACCAGATTGTCGGCGTCCAGCAGCTCTTCAATAAAGCGAAGTGTTTCAGGAGCTTCCCCGACCAGCATTCCCACGCCCGGTTTGCGTTCGAAATTGAAATCGTTATCCGACATCCATTTTTCGATAGCCGGTACTTCCCGCAGGATGGTCCTGGTGGACACCCCGAGTTTCTCGGAGATCACAGCTACCGTGATCGGCCTGCCGTCCATCCTTGTGAGGATCCGAATGATCGATTTTTGCCGGGTTGTCAGTGTTGCTCTTTTCGACATTGTTTCCTCCTGATGATTCAATTATATTGGCAGTTTCGCCCGTTATCAATTCATGGATATGTCAGTTTTGTCACTAGAAATTAGTGACATTCTACACTTGACCCAGATTTGTCACTATCTCTTTATGACATTTTGCCAATAATGGGAGCAGCGCCTTGTTTGAATTGTCAATTGACAGCATTTCGTTAATATATATTTTAAATGTACAAATATTCGACATCAAATCATAACAAACGATAAAAACAGCCGGATCCATTTGGATCCGGCTGCCTGTTCTTACATATTACTTATTCATTCTCCTGTCGATTTCCCGGAACGCGGACTTTATGACATCCGTATCTTTCCGCATGCCGGAAGACAGATCCGTACTGACAAAATCAGAAGATGCTGAGCAGTTCGCTGTAGGAGGTCAGGGCACCATCTGTGTTCTTTGCCAGGACCTTCTTGGCCAGCAGTTTGCCGAGCTGTACGCCTTCCTGGTCGAAGGAGTTGATGTTCCACGCGAAGCCCTGGAACATGACTTTGTTCTCGAAGTGCGCCAGGATCGCGCCCAGGCTCTCGGGTGTGACCTTGTCGCCTACGATAATGGAAGAAGGCCTGCCTCCCGCGAAATACTTGTTGGGGTTCTCATCGTCCTTGCCGCAGGCGAACGCCATGATCTGGGCCGCTACGTTGGCGGACAGCTTCTGCTGGCTGGTGCTGCCTTCGATGATGACATCATTCTCCATCTGGTTGTTCTTGAAGCCCAGGAACTGGATGGGAACAATGTCTGTGCCCTGATGCAGGAGCTGATAGAAGGAGTGCTGGCCGTTGGTGCCGGGCTCGCCGAAGATCACGGGGCCGGTCACATAGTCAACGGGCTCGCCGAAGCGGTTGACGCTCTTGCCGTTGGATTCCATATCCAGCTGCTGCAGGTGGGCAGGGAAGCGGATCAGGGCCTGGGAATAAGGCAGGACCGCTGTGATGCCATAGCCCAGGAAGTTGCGCTCGTAAACGCCGATCAGCGCGTCGAGCAGGGCAGGATTCTTCTTGATATCAGGGTTCTTGGCCAGGGCGTCTTCCGCTGCCGCGCCGGCCATGATGCGGTCAAAGATCTCCGGACCGAAGGCCAGGGACAGGATCGCGCCGCCGACACAGGAGGAGGAAGAATATCTGCCGCCGATGAAATCATCCATATAGAAGGAATCCAGATAAGCGGGGTTGTTGGCCAGAGGGGAGGTCGCGCTGGTAACCGCCAGCATATGTTTGGAGGGATCCAGGCCTGCCTTCTCCAGAGCGTCCTTGACGAACATTTCGTTGGTCAGGGTCTCCAGTGTGGTGCCGGACTTGGAAACAACGATAAAGAGGGCATGCGCCAGGTCTGTGGTCGCCAGGATGGCGGACGCGTCATCGGGGTCTACGTTGGAGATGAACTTGGCTTCCATCTTAAGGGTGCCGTTCACCTTCGCCCAGTTCTCCAGAGCAAGATACAGAGCGCGGGGGCCAAGGTCGGATCCGCCGATACCGATCTGAACCGCTGTCGTATACTTCTCGCCTTTTTCATTGACGATCTCGCCCGCGTGGACTTTCTTCGCGAATTCGCCGGCTCTCTTCTGCTGCGCCAGATAGAAATCTCTCTTATTCTCACCGTCGATCACAACGTCATTGCCCAGCTGGCTGCGGCAGAGCTGATGCAGGACTCTTCTCTTCTCACCGGTATTGATGATCTCACCGTTGTAAAGAGCCGCGTACTTGTCTGTCAGCTGCGCTTCATCCGCGAATCCCTGCAGGGCATCCAGCAGTGTGTCATCGACCTGCTTGGCGGCATAGCTGTAAACAAGACCGTTGGACATGGGAACTTTGTACTTCGCAACACGTTCCGCGCCGCCTTCGCCGGCCATAGCTGTCTTGACATCTACGGGCGCCTTGGCGATCTCCTGAAGTTTCTTGTAAGACTCTGTCTTATCAAAATTAATCCACTGCATCTGTAACCTCCTTAAATATGTCACTATTACCAATTAGTGTTAAATCCAACTTCATTAAGTATACAAAACCCACATGTTTTTTTCAATGATTCAGGATTAGATGAAAGATATTCCTAATACAATATTTAGATTTCGTTTATAAAAAAACCGCGGTTCCGATCAGACGGGCCGCGGACACGGCTCCATCAGCCGTCCCCGTTTCCCTGTTTTCCGGATCCCTTTCCGGAAATAAGGCTGCTGTTGACACAGTCCCCCTTATGGCAGAAAATAGATTTACTGCCGGTGCCGCGGACTGTCCTTTTACAGACTGTCCGCAAGCGCGGCAAATCTATCCAAAGGAGAACCATCATGGATCAGAATAAAGCAAATGACCGGCTGTATTTCGCCTCTGACTATATGGAAGGGGCCCATCCCGCCATCCTGCAGCGGCTCCTGGAGACCAATATGGTCCATTCCGCCGGTTACGGCCTCGATACATTTTCGGAATCCGCCCGGGCCAGGATCCGCAGGGCCTGCAGCGCGCCGGAAGCAGATGTTCATTTTCTGGTCGGCGGGACCCAGACCAACGCGACGGTGATCGGCTCCATCCTGCGTCCCTACCAGGGCGTGATCGCGGCCGAAAGCGGCCATATCAGTACCCATGAAGCCGGCGCCATCGAGGCCGGCGGCCATAAGGTCCTGACCCTGCCCCACACCATGGGCAAACTGGACGCCGCTTCCGTCGCGGACTGCGTAAAAGCTTACCGGGAAGATGCCAACCATGACCACATGGTCATGCCGGGCCTTGTCTATATTTCCCAGCCCACGGAGTTCGGCACCCTGTATTCCCTGCGGGAACTGACAGAGATCAGCCGGGTCTGCCATGAGGCCGGGATTCCCCTCTATGTGGACGGCGCCAGGCTTGCCTACGCCCTGGCCTGCCCGGACAATGATGTGACCCTGGCGGACCTGGCACGGCTCTGTGACGCCTTCTATATCGGGGGGACCAAATGCGGCGCCCTGCTGGGAGAAGCCGTCGTCCTGCCCCGCCATGATTTTATCCCGCATTTCTTCACGCTGATCAAGCGCGGCGGCGCCCTGCTGGCCAAGGGATGGGTCGCGGGCCTTCAGTTCGATACCCTCTTCTCTCCTCTGCCCGGAAAGAACGGAGAGAATGAAAACGGATCCGGCGGCAGCCCTCTTCTCTACGAAGAAATCGGCCGGACCGCGATCGAAGCGGCCGGCCGGATCCGGAATGCCCTGTTTGAGAAAGGCTATGATCTTCCTTTTGACTGCCCCACCAACCAGCTGTTCATCGCTGTGGACCGGGACCGGAAGGAATATCTGGAACAGCACGCGGAGCTGAGTTTCTGGGAGAAGCTGGCAGACGGCCGTACCGTCCTGCGCATCTGCACCAGCTGGGCTACCTCCATGGAGGACGTGGACCGTCTGCTCGCGGTCCTGTAAAAGGCCTGCTGTTTTACATCTTCAAAAAGCCGGATGTCACGGGGACAAAAAGCCTTTCCCCGTATTCCGAAATTATGGTACAAAGATATTGACACCGATTGTATTTCACATCTTTATGAACACGCCGGCCGTCCCAAGACGGAAACCACGGGAACACGCCGGCGGTTTTTCAACAACAGGAGATGCCTATGAACATTCTGATCATCCGACACGGAGAACCTGACTACGCCAATGATTCCATTACGGAACGGGGCGCCGATGACGCCCGCAGGCTGGCGGCCATCATCGACCGCTATCATATTGATGAATTCTATGTTTCTCCCCTGGGCCGGGCCCGGGCGACCATACAGCCCAGTCTGGACAGGCTGGGCGTCCAGGCAGAGGTCCTGCCCTGGCTGCGGGAATTCAGCGTGCCTATCCGCAGGCCCGACAAACCGGACAGCCCCATTCCCTGGGACTGGATGCCGGCGGACTGGACCGCGCAGGAGGATTTTTTCGACGAGGTGAAATGGTCTTCGGTCCCGGTCATGCGGGACGCCGGTGTTCCGGAGCGGCTGCGTTTTGTAACGGAGCATCTGGACGCCTTCCTGGCAGACCACGGCTATGTGCGTGAAGGCCGTAATTATAAGGCAGTATCTCCCAACCACAAAACGGTCGCCTTCTTCTGTCACTTCGGACTGGAATCCATCCTGCTGGGCCACCTGCTGCACCTGCCGGTCATGCCCCTCTGGCATGGGACCTGCGCCCTCACCACCTCGGTCACAAAGGTTACGACGGAGGAACGTCAGGACGGGACCGCCTGCTTCCGCATGCTCTATTTCGGCGCCCTGCCCCATTTGTGGGAAGCCGGGATCGAACCCGCTTTCGCGGCCCGCTATGTGGAATGCTTCAGCGATGAAGGCCGTCACTGACTGCCGCCTGTAAGGCCATTAAAAAAACGGATGTCATCTGCAGTCTGCCGTATGGCAGAGAAAGATGACATCCGTTATTTTTTGATGCTGTGTTCCTGATTTAACAGATGCAGTCAGGCCAGTCCGTCAGGGTCCTGGGCACGATGATCTTGAGCTTCTGGCGGATATTGGTCAGCTCCACATAATTATGCTCGCCGCCGAATTCGCCGTCTCTGGTCCAGCTGATCGGGTCCTCTGACATGATGGTCAGATGATCGGTCTTAAAATGATAGATCAGGCTGGAATCCATGGAATTGCTGCTGAGCGCCTGGAAGATCTCATTGATCTCAATGGGATTCCTGGGCATTTTGATCAGCGTGACCTCAAACAGACCGTCGCTGAGATCCACATTGTTGCCGGTAATGTTGGCGAAACCGCCCACGGATTTGGAGTTGGTGATCAGCCCTACCGCGAACTCATCCCTGATATTGATATTCTTTGCCTGTACAATGGCTTTATAGGTCCGGATATTGCCCAGGGACATGGCGCCCCGGATAATATAGGCAAAATGTCCCAGGGTATTCTTGAGCTCCTGGGGCGTATCATAGGAGGTCTCTGTAAACAGGCCGAAGCCGGCTACATAAGTAAAATAGTCCTCCTGATTGAACCGCCCGATATCGCAGTTAAAGACCTTGCCGGAGGCGATGACTTCCGCGGCTTCCTTCATATCAGAAGGGATTCCCAGGGTGCCGGCAAAATCATTGGTGGTGCCGGAAGGG
>ONRU01000055.1 GCA_900320325.1 uncultured Lachnospiraceae bacterium | reverse complement strand
TCCAGAAATATACGCTCGGCAGGGGCGTGGAGTACTGGAACCGGAAGATCCGCCGGTACAAACTTAAATATCCGGTGGACCAGGGACAGTATGTCTGCAATCTGATGAGCCAGTACGGGGCCAAAGAGATACTGCACCGGTCCGGCTTTGACAGCTATATCGAAATGCCTTTTGAAGACAGGACTTTCAGTGTCTTCGCGGGTTACGAAGAATACCTGCGCGGCGTCTACGGGGACTATATGCAGCTGCCGCCGGAGGACAAGCGGGTCGGCCATCATTTTGACAAGGCCTACTGGATCAGCTGAAACGAGGAGACCATGTTATGATCAAACTTGACAGCGCGCAGTCCAGACAGATCAATCTGGACATGCTCATTTATTTCGATAAGATCTGCAGGAAAAATCATATACGCTATTCCCTGACCGGCGGCACCCTGCTGGGAGCGGTCCGTCACGGAGGCTTTATTCCCTGGGATGATGATGTGGACGTCTTTATGACCCGTCCGGAATTTGACCGTCTGGACAGGATCTTCCCCCGGGAGGGCCGGTTTGTCTGGCAGTCCCGCACCCGGATCCCCCGTTATGAGTATGTCTATGGCAGGGTCATGGACAGCAGGACCATTATCATGGAAGCGGGCGGCCTTCCCAGCGAAGGCAAGGGCGTGTTTCTGGATGTCTGCGTAGTCGACGGACTGCCGGACAACAAATTCCTGCGGAAGGCCCATATCACTTACATGAAGTATCTGTATAAGGGACGCAGGACCGTCATTACCGACCCCAACCAGGCAGATTACTATGAAAAAGGCCTGGCGCACAGGATCATCAAGGATACGCTCAACCGGACCACGGATCTGGAATTCTGGCAGAAACGGATGGAAAAGGCCATGAAGCGCTATCCCTTTAACGGGGGCAGGTATGTGGGCAATTTCTGTTCCCAGTACGGGGCCAGGGAGATGCTGCACAGAACAGCTTTTTCCTCTTATCAGGAAATGACCTTTGAAGGACATTCATTCATGGTCTGCAGGGGATGGGAAGAGTATCTGAAGAATATTTACGGTAATTATATGCAGCTGCCGCCTCCCGAGAAGCGGGTCAGCAACCACGGCGGAGATTCGGTCTGGCTGATGGAGGAAGGCGAGACCAGGGAAGAATGTATCCGCCAGTATCGCAGCCAAAAAACAGATTCCGGGAAAGGACAGGAGAAGGTATGAAAAACATAGCACTTATTATCGCGGGCGGTTCCGGTCAGAGAATGCATCAGGATATTCCCAAGCAGTTCCTGAATGTTTATGACAAACCGGTCATCCTTTACACACTGGAGGCTTTTCAGAGGCATCCCAATATTGACGGGATCGTCGTCGTATGTATCGAAGGGTGGGAGGCGATCCTCTCTGCCTACTGCCGTCAGTTCAATATCACCAAGCTGGAAAGCATCGTGCCCGGCGGCAAGAACGGCCAGGATTCCATCCGCAACGGTGTCTATGATATCGCCAGCCGTCATGATGACGATGACCTGATCCTGGTCCATGACGCCATCCGTCCCATGGTCTCCGAAGAGATAATTTCCGACTGTATCCGTGTAGCCAGCAAGTACGGCAACGCGATCTCTGTTGTCCCCTGTACGGCGGCCATGCTCAAGACCGAGGACGGCATTTCTTCAGAAGTGCAGATCCCCAGAGATAACCTTAAGACCACCCAGACGCCCCAGTGCGCTTCTGTTAAGACGCTGGTAGAAGCCCATAAGGAGGCGCTGGCCAAGGGTATCACTTCTTCCGTAGCCACATGTACCATGTTCATTGAACTGGGCAGGACCCTCTACTTCTCCCTGGGCTCCGAAAAGAACGTCAAGCTGACGACGACGGAAGATCTGGAGATTTTCAAGGCCCTTCTGGACGCCAGAAAATCCTCCTGGCTTAAATAAATACAAAAGTTCTCCTATTTATAAATGACTTTATAAATAACATTATAAATAACAGGAACAGCAAGCAGCAGCTTGCGCAATGAGCTTGAAAAAAGGAAATACTTATGATCACTGACAACAGGCTTTACAGACAGGACCTGGAATGGGTCTCCGATTATATTGATTTTCCCGACGGGGCGCGCGTCCTGATCACAGGGGCGACCGGCCTGATCGGTTCCTTCCTGATGGACGCTATGATTGCCCGCAGGCTTTCCGGCGGGGCCGCCCTGTCCCTGACAGGGACCAGCCGCCATCTGGAGAACCTGCAGAAGCGTTTCGGTTACGCGGGCGGGCCCGACTGGCTGCGTTTCATCGAGAGAGACGCGGGCATTCCGATCCCGGATGAAGAGGAATACGATTTTATCATTCATCTGGCCTCCAACGCGGATCCCCGCAGCTATGCCCTGTATCCGGCGGAGACCATCATCACCAACATGACCGGGACTCTCAACGTGCTGAACTATGCCCGCAGGCATCCCGGCTGCCGGGTCCTGTTCACCTCCACCTTTGAGGTCTACGGGGAGATTCCGGACAGGACCCGTCTCTCTGAGGAGGATTACGGCCTGATCGATTATAATCAGATCCGGTCCGGCTATCCGGAGAGCAAACGGACGGCGGAGCTCCTGGTCCGGAGCTTCGTAGAGGAATACGGGGCCGACGCGGTCATTGCCAGGCTCAGTTCCATCTATGGACCGACCATGACGAAGGGAGACAACAAGGCGGCAGCCCAGTTCATCCGCCGGGCGGCGGCAGGTCAGGATATAGTCCTGAAGAGCAAGGGGAACCAGAGAAGGTCCTACTGCTACGTAGCGGACGCCTGCGCCGGCATCCTGACAGCCCTCCGCAGAGGAAAAGCGGGAGAGGCCTATAATGTATGCAATCCCGCCTGTGAGATCACCATCGCTGAACTGGCGCAGATCGCCGCGAAGGCAGCAGGCACCCGTGTCGTTTTCGACCTGCCCGATGAACTGGAACAGAAAGGTTTCGGCAAAGCGAAAGATTCCGTGCTCCGCGCGGATAAGCTGACAGCCCTTGGTTACGCGCCTGCTTATTCCGCGGAAAAGGGGATCACAGTTTCAGTCTCCATCATACACGATCTGGAATACGCCGGCCCGCAGGGCTGATCCGGCAGTATCCTTTTTATACCGGCTGGTGTTTTGGGCCGTATTTTTAGAAGGACAAGGAGTATTTTATGGAAAAGACACTGACAATTTCTGTAGCCTGCTATAATGTCGGACAGTTTCTGAGAAAAACACTGGATTCTCTGATCGCTCCGGAGATCATGGACGAGCTGGAAGTCCTGGTCGTCAACGACGGGTCATCCGATGATACTGCCGAGATCGCCAGAGAATATGAGGAAAAATATCCGCAGACCTTCCGTCTTGTCGACAAGGCCAACGGAGGCTACGGTTCTACCCTGAATTATTCCATGCCTGCAGCCAGAGGCCGCTATTTCAAGCAGCTGGACGGAGATGACTGGTACAATACCGAAGGCCTGGTCCGCCTGGTCCGTTTCCTGCGTACCGCCACGGCGGACATCGTACTCAACGGCAGGACAGAGGTCGACCAGGAAGGTGTCGCCATGCATACGGTCAATGTCTGGGATTCCCTGTACGCGGAAAAATATGACGGACAGACCGTCCGACTCAGCACGCTGGAGCCCTTCGTGTACGGGATCTGGGTGGTCACTTACAGGACGGCCCTGCTGCAGGAGCATCCTTTCACCCTTCCCGAGAAGCAGCTTTATACGGACCGGATGTTCATTACCTATCCGATCCTGTGGATCCGTACTGTGGCTTTCCAGAATTATGATGTCTATTGCTATCGTACCGGCCATGAAGGCCAGAGTGTCAGCACGGAGAACCGGATCCGCCACGCCAGGGAGGCGATCAGCGGTTTCGAGACCCTGCTGGACTATTACGAACAGCTGGGCGGCATGCCCCGCAGCAACCGGGAATTCCTGGATCTGCGCGTATCCCGCTATTACAATAACGTACTGCAGACCATTCTGATGCTGCCGGCCTCCATGAAAGCCATGCGTCAGATCCGTGATCTGGACCGCAGGGTCCGGGACGTCTCCGGAAGGCTTTACCGGGTCTGCGGAGAAAACAACCGTATGCTGCGGAATTTCCGCAAATTTACTTACGGACTCTATTGGATCCGTAAGATGAAGAAAGTAAAGAACTGGGCGTAAAGGTTTCCTGAAGAGTCGAAACTCTGAAGCCCGATCATAAAACCGGGCGTAGAGACGCTCCTGGAGAAAAACATGGCAGGAACCGGAAGGGAAATACAAGTTCATATGGTAAGGAGAATTCCTCTGCGTGAGCTGCCCTTTCTGGTCTCCTTCGGCATCTACATGTTCTTCGGGATCCTGACCCAGACCATGTATTACCAGTACTTCAGCGGCAGCCGTTACCGGCTGATCCTGGGAGGCTGTGTCCTGATCCTGGCTTTTCAGGAACTGATCTTCAGCAGGGACTGGCTGCGGCTGCCGGTCCGGGAGATCGGGGGCGGCCTGCTCTGCCTGCTGGCAGCGGCCTATACCTGGAAGATCGCGGACGGCAATATGCTGCAGCAGTCGGTCGCTTTCCTGTTCCTGTATCTGTTCTGCGCCAGGAACGTGGATTATCTCCATATAGCGGAGGTCTCCCGGATCGTCAGCTGGATCGTGCTGGTCCTGGTTGTGGTCAGCGCCAAACTGGGCGTAATAGAGAATTTCTATCTGGAGATCAACGGAAGGACCCGCCAGTGCCTGGGCTTCCGATATACCCTGCTGCCGCCCGCCATCCTGTGCAATATCCTTATGCTGACCATCCTGATCCGCAAAGAATCCATCTGGATCAGTGAACTGGTCCTGTTCCTGGTCCTCTCTCTGTGGATGTACGTCGTGACCCAGTCCAGGCTGTCTGTCCTGATGAATCTGGTCCTGCTGGCCGTGGCAGCCCTGTACAGGCTGGGAATGGGCAGAGTGGAAAGGCACCGGATCCTGTCATGGATGATGGCCTTTTCCTTTGTGATCCTGGCCGGGCTGTGTATCTGGGCCACCTTCGCCTACAATGAAAAGACCGCGTGGATGCGGTCGCTGGACAGCCTGCTCAACCACAGGCTCTATTACGGCCGGCAGTCCCTGGACCTGTACGGGGTCTCTCTGCTTGGACAGAAGATTGAATGGGTCGGCGCCGGACTGGACCAGAACGGCCAGATGATCTCCGGCCGCTACCTGTACGTGGACTGTTTTTATGTTATGATCCTGCAGAGATACGGAATCCTGTTTACTGTCCTGCTGCTGGCGGCACTGACGCTGACCGCGGCCGTGGCTGTGCGGCGGGGTGACCGTTATCTGCTGCTGGTCCTGTTTTTTATGGCCCTCCACTGTGTACTGGATGACCTGTTCCTGTATCCTTTTTATAATTCTTTGTGGTTTGCCATGGCCTGGGTCTTCGGAAGCGGAATCCGTCTTCCGGAACGCCGCAGGAGCGTCCCTGCCGGCCGGCAGACCGCCAACGGAGGAACCGTTTGAAAAAACAAAAATCACTGAAGCTCAATTTCATCATGAACGCGATGCTGACCATGTCGTCGTTCATTTTCCCGCTGATCACATTCCCGTATGTTTCCAGGATCCTGCTGGCGGAAGGAACGGGCAAGGTCCAGTTCGCGACCTCCTTCATTTCCTATTTCACCATGTTCTCCCAGCTGGGCGTGCCCACCTACGGCATCCGGGCCGTGGCCGGCGTCCGGGATGACAAGGAACAGCTGAGCCGGACGGTCCAGGAACTGTTCATCCTGCGCCTGGTGACCACGGCCATTTCCTATACGGCCTTCTTTATCCTGCTGGCCACTGTGCCGCGTCTGCAGGGGGAGAAGCTCCTTTATGTGATCATGAGCGCCAATACCTTCCTGACCTTTATCGGTATGGAATGGCTGTATAAGGGACTGGAGCACTATACCTATATCACGATCAGGCAGATCACGGTCAAATTCCTTTCCCTGATCCTGATGTTCGCCCTGGTCCACCAGAAATCCGACTATATCATTTACGGTGCCATCGCGGTATTTGCCGGGGCGGCCTCCAATATTTTCAATTTTATCCATGCCAGGAGATATGTCTATTTCCGGCCCATGGGCAACTGGAATGTCCGGCGGCATATCAAGCCGGTCATGGTCTTTTTCGCCCTGTCCTGCGCCACCATGATCTATACCCATCTGGATACGGTCATGCTGGGCTTTATGAAGACAGATACGGATGTCGGCTATTATGGAGCGGCGGTCAAGATCAAGACCCTGCTGGTCAGTATCGTGACATCTCTCGGCACGGTCCTGCTGCCCAGGGCTTCTTATTATGTCAAAAAAGGAGACATGGAAAAGTTCCGGGCCATTACGTCCAAGGCCCTGCGTTTTGTCATGCTGATGGCGACTCCTCTGGTGATCTATTTCATGCTCTTTGCCTCTTCCGGGATCCGCCTGCTTTCGGGCAGCGGCTATGACGGCGCCATTGTGCCCATGATCCTGATCATGCCGACCCTGCTTTTTATCGGCATGTCCAATATCACAGGCCTGCAGATCCTGGTCCCGACCGGACGGGAAAAGCTGGTGCTTTACTCGACCATTGCCGGCGCGGTGATCGACGTGATCATCAACGCCGTTCTGATCCCCTCTATAGCGAGTTCGGGCGCGGCCATCGGCACCCTGGTGGCGGAGTTCGTGGTCCTGCTGATCCAGTGCTGGTTCCTGCAGGAGGAGCTCAAACCTATCTTCCGCGCCATGGAATTCAGAAAATTCCTGCCGGCCCTGGGACTGGCAGTACTGGCTTCGGCCTGGACGCTGGGGATCACTTTCGCGGAAGGCACGCTGGGCGCTTTTCTGAAGCTGCTGGTCTCAGCGGCCCTCTACTTCAGCGTCTATCTGGGATTCCTGCTGATCACCAGAGAAACGCTGGCCGTGGATATTGTATTCACGACGCTGGGCAATCTGAAGAAAAAGCTTTTCAGAAAGCGCGGCTGAGGCAGTAATTACTTACGATTTTTTTGCGGAATATGCGGAGGAATGACAGTGGGTACATCCAGAGACGGTGAATCGATCGTGATCGATCTCAGACAGATCACCTATTTGATGAAAAAAAGTATCCTGTGGATCCTGCTGGCCGCCTTGGCCGGAGGGATTTTCGGGTATGCCAAGGCATCCAGGGATTTTCCGGCCTACTATATAGCGGATGTGGATTTCCTGGTCTACAGCAGGCAGGGGGAGATGCTCTTTCCCGACAAAAACGAAGAAGAGATGGTGGTTTCGGAAGAGACGCCGGAAGAAGTGCTGATCAACACTTACACCAGCGTGATCATCTCGGACAGCGTCCTGCAGCAGGTCATTGATGAACTGCGTCTGGACTGGAGCCTGTCCAGGCTCAGGTCTGCCATTACCATTGAGTCGGAGAAGGGATCCAGGATCATGAATGTGGCGGTCCGGGCTTCCAGGTCCGAGACAGCCTTGGATATCGCTGACAAGCTGGCGGAGATCTATCCGGAGATCGTTGAAAAGAAGGTGGGCGTCGGAGCCATCCGGCCCATTGGAAAAGCCTCCCTGCAGGGCGGCGCCATCCGTGATAACCGGCGCAAATATGCCTTTATGGGCGCCGCGATCTTCGCGGCCCTTCTGTTCCTTCTGCTGGTCGTGACCAGGCTGCTGGATCCGACCATCCGCCTGGATACAGATGTGACCCGGGAACTGGGAGTATCGATCCTGGGGGCCATTATGGATGAACAGAGCGTCCGCCGCAGGAAAAGCCTGCTGGGCGGGGATATACCGGATCTGTCCGCGGCCGTGACGGAGCGGCTGACGGCTGTGACCGGCGGCAGAAAGAAAGAAGACAATCCTGAAGCGCGTAATGGTAACACACAGGCACAGGGAAATACAGAGGAGAAAGCAGACGCGGAGAACAGGGCCCCGCAGTTCTCCGGATGGAGAAAAGCGGGCAGAAGCCCGGAGGCGGACCGTTTCGAGGGAAACGCGGCGGATGTCCCTGCGGGCGGACCTGCCGGCAGACAGGATCCCGGCGGGAAACAGGGCTCCCCGGAGGCAAAGACAGGCGCCGGGAACAAAAAACGGTATCCGGCGGAATCCGAGACAGAAGCGGGGCGGGATACCTACCGGGCCCTGCGGATCCGTTTCCTCCACGCCCTGCGGGGCACAGGCGGCAATGTGGCCATGCTGTGCGGCTGCGGCGGCGGAGAGAATGCGGAGGAGATCATTGTCAAGCTGGCAGTTTCTCTGGCGGCCCAGGGCAGGCGGGTCCTGGTGGCTGACTGCGGCCTGCGTACAGGAAGCCTGACCGGGGGCCTGGGGGTGTCCGGCAAACGGAAAGGCCTGTCTGACTGCCTGACAGGCGGCGTTCAGGACTGGAGACAGTGCGTGCTGAAGCTGCGCAGATACGGATTCAGTTTTCTCCCGGCGGGCACGGTCCGCGGGGAAGGACCGGACAGCGCCGAACTGCTTGGCACCGCTTCCATGCGGTCGATCCTGCGGGAACTGGCCGGCACCTATGACGTTGTTCTGTGCGCAGCGCCTCCTGCAGCGGTCACGACAGACGCCGCGGCACTGGCTCCCGGCACGGACGGAACGGCAGTGATCGCCGCCCACGGCCGGACCAGAAGGGCGGCAGCGGCAGTGGTCATTGAGCAGATCAGCTGCACCGGATCTCCTGTTCTGGGACTGATCCTGTCCGGCTATGATCCGGACAAGGCCGGCGCGGCCGCGTTCAGTAACTTCGCTTATTACAGCAGATGACCGGAGGTCGCTGCGGGAAGTGATCATACGGAATTCTCAGAAGGAGGATGCACAGTGGATAAAGAAAGCAGAAGCCGACAGGAGGAAAGATATATTGATTTCCGCAGGCTCTTTTCTGTTCTCAAAAGAGGGATCCTGTGGATTTTGGCAGCGGCTGTCCTGGCAGGAGCTTTTGGATATGTATACAGCAAGCAGTCGGATGCCCCGGTCTACCGGACCACCGGCTATCTGATGGTCAAGGCGGGGGAGGATCAGAAAGTCGATTCCACCTCAGATCACGGACAGGCTTATCTGAGGACGCTGACGGCTACCTACGCGTCGATCTGCAAGAGCCAGGAACTGCTGAATACAGTGATCGATGATCTGGACCTGGATATGGATTATACGACCCTATACGGCAGGGTCTCCGTTTCCCTGATCGAGAACACTTATATTTTCCGGATCACCGTCAGTGACGCTTCCGGCGAGATGTCGGAAGCGATCGTCAGTGATATGATCGGGAAGGCGCCGCAGATCCTGGTTCCCATCGTCGGGGAAGGACGAATCGAGGAAGTGGACCATCCCTACACTAATATGCAGGCCGGCAGCGCCGGTACCAGAAAAACGATGATCAAGGCAGCCGGCGCCGGCGCGCTCTTCATGATCCTCCTGCTCCTGGTCCTGGCAGCTCTGGACCGCACGGTCAGGGGCAGCGCGGATGTGGAAGATACACTGGGCCTGACCATGCTGGGCGTCCTGCCCCGGGACGAAGCGGCTGCCAGACCGGTCCTGCCTCTGCCGGGGCGGACGGAGAACAGGGCGGAACCGGAGCAGAAAACGGCTCCCATTGTACCGGGCAGGGTGGAAACCGAAGCGGTCAGAGCCCTGCGGACCCGTACCGCTTTCCTGCTGGAAAAGAAGCAGGCGGGCAATGTCCTGATGATCACGGACGCGGAAGCGGGCGGTCAGGGAGAAGATCTGGCGGCAGCGCTGGCCATTTCCTTCTCGAGGGCCGGACGCAGGATTCTGCTGATCGATACGGATATGCATAACGGTACCCTGTACAAAAAGCTGGGGATTCCGGAGGAGATCGCGGCAGGCGGGCTCTCAGGCTGGCTGCGCGGTGAAGACGAAGACTGGACCCGTTTTGTCCTCCGCAGTAAAAAATACGGAATCGATTTCATGCCCGCGGGAAAAGCCGCCCGGAATTCCGCGGATGTCCTGGGCGATGAAAGAATGGCGGATCTTCTACGGTATGCTTCCGCGGAATACGATCTGGTCCTCTGCAGCGCGGCGGCTGCCGGCAGCAGCGCTGACGCGCTGGCCCTGGGCTGCCTGACCCATACCACGATCCTGGCGGTTCCCCATAAGAACCGGCGTGTCGTCCGCAGTCGTGTCCGTGGAACAGCGGAACAGCTGCGCTCCATCGGCATTTCCATCCTGGGCGCTGTCCTGACGGACTTCAGGGCCGACAGGGCGGAAGTGGAGGACAGCGGGAAATTTGTCTATAAAGACTGATCTCCTGCCGGCCGGAAAAAACGATAGCAGGAATTAAAAATACCGGGTATATACCGGATAATACCGGATAAACAAAACAGCGATAAACAAAACAGGTCCCCGTCAGATGACGGGGGCCTGTTACATTTAGAGTGGAGTACTGTTTTGCTGCCTGACAGCCCGACATAGAGCCAGCCGGATGGCCGTATGAATGGCCGCGCCGCACGGCGAAGGTGGAAGGGCGGGATCAGGCGGATACCAGCTTTCGGATGACAGGGATCCTGCTCATGATCAGTACGCTGAGGGCGGAGGCAGTGAAGACAGCCAGATACGTAATCAGGGCGACCTTCAGACCTGCCGACGGATAATAGGTTCGTACAGCCTTCAGGAACAGGGGATGGACAATGTAGATGCCCAGGGTCAGGGGGCTCATGATCTCCAGGATCCGGTGCAGGAGCCGGGGGATCGGGACCCGCAGCAGGAAAGTGTACAGCAGCAGGACCCAGAAGACGGTAAAGGCGTCATCATAGAAGTATTCCGCGTACAGATTGTGCAGCAGACCCCGTCCGACAATGTTCTGATAGACCATTACATAGACGGTCATCAGGAAGAGGCACAGGCCGTGCATGGGAAGCGGCAGACGTTTTTCGGCCCTGGTCCGCAGACGGGGCGCCAGACCGCCCAGGACCAGGTACTGGAGCCATGTCCACAGACGGAATGTCTGGCAGAAAAACTTCTGGAAGGGCTGTCCGATGCAGTAGGAGATCAGCTGGGCCAGAATACCGACCAGGGCCAGGCCCGCCCACAGACGGAAAAGGCTGCTGAAACGGTCGTCCGGAGACCGGTCTCCCACGTAGAGCCTGTAAAGCAGAGGCAGCAGCAGATAGAGGATCATCAGGGCCGCCAGATACCAGAAATGCCACATGGTTTCCCAGAGGCCTCCCTTCTGGATGATACTGCGTACGATCGCCTTAGCCAGGCTCACAGGTCCGAAGGCGGACAAATCCTGTCCTCTGGCTGCCCGGATGATCACCCGGACACCGAACTCCAGCACATCCCAGAGCAGCAGGAGCCGCAGCAGACCCAGGAATTTGCGGACCGCGTAGGTCCGGTCAGCCGACTGCCGGTTCATGACAAAATAGCCGGTGGACATAAAAAAGGAGGGCACGGAGAATCCGCACAGATAATAGATCACGCTGCTGGCCACGGAATTCTTATTATAAAAGACATGGAGTCCGATGACAGCCAGACAGGATAACAGTTTGATCAGGTCAACGTTATAATTGCGGGGGGCGGTGATGCCCGGGGATGTGAGCTGTCGCAAAGCAGGCCTGCCTTTCCCTGAATCGATCAGATGTGGTAATTGTTTCCCGTAGAAAAAAGCCAGGCTTTCTTCTATATCAATATACCCTGTTCCGGCGCAAAAGAAAAGCATGCGGGGTGAACCGGAAAGTCAGACTTCCTGGTTCATATGAACCAGGAAGTCTGAGTTCCCGGTTCACATGGCCGGAGACTGGCAGTAAACGGGTATTGAAACGGCCGAAAAATGGCGGAAATCTGCGGTGATACCTTAAAAATCTTGAAAAACCGGGAAAGGTCAGTATACTTTTGAGGTATATTAAGATAAGAAGAAGCAGTATTGGACAAAGAGTCCCCGGAAGGACTTAGAAGGAAAAAGAATGTCTGGAAACACAGAAGACAAGAATAAACAGAGAATACAGAGGACAGAAACAGCGCCGGGAACGAAAAAAACAGAAAAAGAGCGAAGAACGGACAGGCATGACAGACCGGAACGATCCGCGGAAAGCCGGAACAGACGGAGGAACAGACGCGGTAAGAGGAAAAAGGTGACAAAGGCAGGGGTCATCGGAACGGTGTTTACGGTCCTGCTGCTGGTGCTGGCGGTCTTTCTGGGACTGACCTCCCGCTGGGCCTATAAGACCTGGCCCAAACTGAACATTGAGGAGACCATCTATCATCTGACGGCCCCGATCGAGGGAACGGGCGGCGGCATCATTGAAGGATTCCTGCTGACCTGCCTGCTGCCGTCTCTGGTACTGCTGGCCGTCTGCGTTTTTTACGCGGTACGGAATCAGGGGAAAAAGGCCTTTTTCAGATTGAAACAGGCGGTGGCGCTGGTATCCGCAGCGGCGATCGCGGTGGAATGCGGGATTGCCTGGAACCGGCTGGGGGTAGGTACATTCATCCGGAACCAGACCACGGATGATCCCTTTATTGAAGAGAACTACGCGGATCCTGCAAAAACCGCCATGGAATTTCCGGAAAAGAAACGG
>ONRU01000054.1 GCA_900320325.1 uncultured Lachnospiraceae bacterium | reverse complement strand
AAAGCCTTGTAGATCTCTACATGGGTGGCGGTGTCAGAGGAGGGCTTATAGTGGCCTTCGACGACATTGCCTTCCAGGTCAACAATGACCATATCATCGGGAGTCAGTTTGTCATAATCCACGCCGCTGGGCTTGATGGCGAAGAGGCCGGATTCCCTGTCGATCTCACTGACATTGCCCCAGGTAAATGTGATCAGTTTATGTTTGGGAAGCAGCATATTGGCTTCATAGACTCTTTTTTTCAGTTCTTCTAACATTTGGATACCCCTTTCTTTGTGAAATAATCCCCTTCGCCTGTCTTTATGCCGCGGCAAGACGCCGGGCCGGCAGCAGCGCGGGCCTCTGTATTACTGATTACAGGCCCAGTTTCTTTCCGGCTGTCTCGATCTTGTCCCGCAGGAAAACGGACGCGTCCGTGATGACCTGTACATAGTCCTGTCCCTTCTGATACCAGAACTCACCGGTGTAAGTCCGGATGCCCATTCCCAGGGTTGCTTCCAGGCAGCGCTCGTATTCCGTATGGCCTGTCGGGTCGCCGAAATTCATATCCCTGTACAGACCGGGCTTTGTTTCTTTCAGATGGACCGCGAAGATGTGTCCTTTTCCCAGGAGCAGATCGTCCACCACGTCGTGTCCGTACAATACAGCCGCGTTCTTCAGGTTTCCGATATCAGGGTATACGCCCAGCCAGGCACTGTCTACGGCTTCCACATAATGCATGGCTTTGCCGACTGTATCCATGAAGGGTGTTTCCATAGTCTCGAAGCCCATGGTCACGCCCCAGCGGGCCGCGTAGGCGGTGGCCGCGGTCAGGTTCTCCAGGAACCACTTTTCTGTGTCGGCGTCGCCCTGTTCATAATAAACATCATATCCTGCCAGCTGAATCTGCGCAATATTGGCGTTGACGCAGAAACGGACGGCTTTTTCCATGATCTCCATGGAACGTTTCCGGATCTCGGGATCGTGGGATCCGAAGGGATATTTGCGGTGTCCGGACAGGCACATGGTACGGATCGGTACCTCAGCAGCCCGGGACAGGACGCCCAGCTCACGCTGTTTCTCCATGCTCCAGTCCAGCCTTTCCAGACGCCAGTCTGTCTCATCTACACTGATCTCCAGGCGGTCGAACCCGCAGTCCCTGGTGATCTCGAACATTTTGGGAAAACTGAAACCGACCGGTATGGCCTTTTCATATAATCCAAGAGAATATTCCATTTTGTAACCTCCCATTTATCCGCCGGCTCTGCCCGCCGCGGATCCTGTAACGGATGAACCAGTAGTCTGACGCCCGGTTCACTGTGTGACGCCCGGTCCACTGGATGAACCGGAAGTCTGACGCCCGGTTCACACCGGGACCGGACACCGCCCGAACAGCGGAGGGCTTGAAAGGGGGGTACCCCTCCGCCGCCGGCGGCTGATACATTGTCAGTAAAGTTTATCCGTCGTATTTTTCTTCCGCCAGTTCCTGCATGTCGTCCCAGAGTCCGTCCAGGCTCTCGATGATCTTCACGTAGAGCTGATACTTCTTCTCATAGATCCTGACTCTTTCGGGATCGGGCATGATAGGATCGGAGATCCTGGTCATGTTCATGACCGCTTCGCTGATGCTCTCATACTCGCCGGTCGCGACCGCTGCCGCGATGGCACAGCCAAGGGCGCCTGTCTCGTGGGCCTCGACTGTCTCCACAGGGGTATTCATGACATCCGCGAACATCTGGGCCCAGACTTCGGCGCGGGCCGCGCCGCCTGCCAGGCGGATCCTGTCGGGCCGGGACTCCCGGGTCGCCAGGAGTTTTTCATAATGATAGCGGTGGCAGAAGGTAATGCCTTCAAAGATGGCCCTGGCGATGTGCTTCCTGGTGTGGTTGTAGCTGAGACCGATCAGGCAGCCCTTCGCGTTGGGATGGACGTTGGAAGCCATCAGGAAAGGCAGGAACACAGGGACAAAGGTCTTCACGTCGATGGCCTCTACCCACTGGTCGATAATGTCATAGATGCTGCTGCGGGCCCGTTTGGCATTCTCAGCCAGTTCGGGCAGCAGCTGCTGGATGAACCATTCAAAGTTGCCCGCGGAAGTAGGGCTGGACTCCTCGATCAGGTAATACTGGGGCAGACAGAACAGGGAGTTCATCTGCACCTTGCCGTCCAGGACCGGCTGGCTCCGCAGGTATTCATTAATGGACCATGTGCCCGCGATCATGCAGACAGATTCCGTGTCGATGACGCCGGCCGCGATGGCGCAGGCGTTGATATCGAACATGCCGCCCACGACAGGGGTCCCCTCCTCCAGGCCGGTCAGCAGGGCCGCTTCCGCGGTCACGGTGCCGCACAGGTCGGTCGCCCGGACCAGGGGCGGCAGGGCCTCTTTGATGTCCTCCAGGCCGAAGAGCCGGAGCAGCTCATCGTCATACTGCCGGGTGTGCAGGTTCATGACATTGGCACCGGAATAATCGGTGATCTCCGCCAGGGCCTCGCCGGTCAGGCGGAAGCGGACATAGTCCTTGCATTCAAAGATGTATTTGATGTTCTTGTAGTTTTCCGGCTCGTTATCTCTGAGCCAGGCCAGCAGGGCCACCGGCTGGCAGGCCATGACGTGCTGACAGGAGATGGCAAAGGCCTTCTCTTCGGTTCCGTCCGCCCGCCAGTCCAGCATGTACTGGTAGGCGCGGTTGTCCGTGGAAATGATGCCGGGCCGCAGAGGCTTGTCGTCCTTACCCCAGAGGTAAAGGCCCTTGCCGTGGCCGGCAATGCCGATTCCCACAATATCCGCCGGCTCTACGCCGGTCTTCATCAGGACACCCTGGATGACCCGGGCGTTGGCGATCCACATCTCCTCCATATCCCGTTCCACGAAACCGGGCCTGGGTTTGATGGAAGCCGTGGAAATGCCAAAGCTGCCGATCTCTTTGCCGTTGACATCGAACAGGGCCGCCTTGGTGGCGGTTCCGCCGTTATCAAGTCCCATAAAATATTTCATTCGTAATCCCTCACTCCCCAGATGATGTCTTACTCTGACAGGCAGGCTGGCCGTTTCCGTACACAGGCGGAAACGGCCGGCCTGTTCTTCTCATGCCGCAGGTCCCTGTTACAGGACCGCTGCCGCGTCAGACCTTTTGCAATCAGAGCTGAACAGGGCATTGCGGGCCCCTGTTACAGGACCGCAGCCGCGTCAGACCTTTTGTGATCAGGGCTGAACAGGGCATTGCGGGTCCCGGTCACGGGACCGCAGCCGCGTCAGATTTACTTATAATCAGGGTTGACCAGGTCGCCGCGGCCCAGCTCTTCGCCCTTATAGAAAGCGTCCATGATGTCGATGGCTTTCTTGTAGATGTTCCAGAGCGAATCATAGGTCTGGCTGGAAACATGAGGTGTCAGGATGATGTTGTCCAGTTCGAACAGTTTGCTGTCTTTGGACAAAGGCTCCTGGGCGAAGACATCCAGTCCCGCGCCGCCGATCTTATGGGCTTTGAGGGCATCATACAGGGCATCTTCGTCAATGATGTTGCCGCGGGCGGTACATACAATGACCGCGTCCTCCTTCATCTGGGCCAGCCTGGCGGCGTCTACCAGATGATGGGTGGAAGGCAGATAGGGCAGGTGGATGCTGATGGCGTCGCAGGTGGTGAAGATCTCATCCAGATCCGCGAATTTCACGCCCAGCTCATCCGCTACCTTCTGGTTGGGATAGGGATCATAGGCCAGGATCTCGCACTCGAATCCGGACAGGAGTTTGGCCAGGCATACACCGATATTGCCAAAGCCCAGGATACCGACGCGCTTGCCCAGCATCTCATGGCCGATGTTCTTTTCCCAGACACCGGACTCCATGACTTTGCGGTTGAGGTGCAGCTGCCTGCGGGCCGCCAGGATATGAGTCAGGGCCATCTCCGCGACACCGGTCTTGTTGGCGCCGGTGGTACGGGTAATGGCGATGCCATGGGCACTGGCCGCCTTCAGGTCTACCGCGTCAAAACCTACGCCGAAACGGATCAGCAGTTTGCAGCGGTCGCCCATCTTCGAAAAGATCGGCTCCCCATAAGGCTCTACATCGATCAGGCCGGCATCCGCGTCATTCAGTTCTCTGATGACATCCTCCTGGTCGAAGGGAAGCTGGGGCTTCCAGACGAACTCGATATCTTTGGTCTTCGCGTACGCTTTCGCTTCCTCATTCAGCTTTACGAACACATCGGATTTGTCTCCGAAGAAAGAAACTAATTTTTTCATATACCCTCCAGTTGTACTCTGTTGCCTGTGCAGGGGATCCGGTCCCCGCAGCTGTCTTATTTACTGAAGTAGACCAGTTCCGCGTTGTTGTAATATACGTCTTCCAGCTCCTCCTCAGTGAACGCGCCGTTCTTAAAGAGGTAGTCTGTCAGATGCTCATAGGTATCCTGGGTCGCCGCGAAGGGGGCGTCTGTTCCCCACATGAACTTTTTGGCTGTCAGAATTTCCTTTGCCATCTGCAGATATTCAGCTGCAACCGGATACGGATACTCGTCGGGCGCCATGATCTTGGGGATCGCGGCGATATCGAACCATACGTTGGGCAGGTTCAGAAGCTCCAGGCTGAGCTTCCACTCACGCTCCCAGCCCCTGGTTGGCGCCAGCAGGTGGCAGACCACGACTTTCAGGTCCGGGCACTTTCTGGCGATCTCCATAATGGACCAGGGCTGATGACTGGCCATGGCGATATCCCCTACGTCGAGGGCGACAACACCCCTGTGTTCTTCTACGGTCTTATAGATATACATCATTTCGTCGCCGGCCAGGTCGAAGGGATCGTGGCAGCCCATCAGGCCGCCGCCGCTGGACACTTCAAATTTGGCCAGATGGAAGCCGTCTTCCTCCATGAAGCGTTTGATGGCTTCCTTATAATTTGTCATAAAGGGATCGATCGTGCAGGAAGGGCAGAAGGTGTCCGGATATTTCTCCAGCAGCAGCTTGTGGTACTGGTTCTGGAAACCGTACATGGAGCCGCTCATCAGGACCGCCTTGTCTACGCCGTTGGGCTTCATGCATTTCTCCAGGGCGTCTTCCGCGGTAAAGGTCATGTCTCCCAGCTCCACAGGGAACAGCTGGAAGATCTCACCGTTGCCCCACTGGGCTTTCCCGCCGCCAATGGCGCGGGATTCGCCTCTTCTGCAATAGCCTGCTACCGGATTGGCGAGGTGCAGGTGCGCATCAATTTTTTTCATTTATCTTCCTCCGTGCTTAAGCCTTTTTGGCACTGGCCTGTTTGCGTTTCGCCAGCCAGCCCTGGAACCCCGGATCACGCTGCAGGGCGTCGAAACCGACGGCCGCGATGATGACGATACCTCTGACAAGGCCGTGCTGTGTGGAAGGTACAGACATAAGGTTGAGTCCGTTCTGGAGCAGGCCGATGATGACCGCGCCGAAGATAGCTCCGGGAACGGTTCCTTCGCCGCCCAGAAGGGAAATGCCGCCGATGACGCCGGCCATGATGACGAACTGCTCATAACCGGAACCGGTGGACGCCATACACTGCTGGGTCATGGAAGCCAGGACGATACCGCCGATGGCGGTGGTGAAACCGGAAATCATGTATGCCATGATGGTGATCTTGGTGACAGAGATACCGGAAATAGCCGCTGCCTGGGGGTTGCCGCCGACCGCGTAAACATAACGGCCGGTCGCTGTCTTTCTGAGCACGAACCAGCTGATCGCCGCCGCGATGATCATGAGGATGATCGGAACGGGGTTCTTGCCAATCATGGTGAAGGCAGGCGGGTTCTGGCAGCTGAGGATCTTGTTGTTGGTGAAGATCATGGACAGGCCCAGGAAAATGATCTGGGTCGCGAAGGTGACCAGGAAGGCCGGTACTTTAAAGGTCGTGATGATCACGCCGTGGATCAGGCCGGCCAGGAGACCGACGCACAGGGTCAGCAGGATGCCCAGGAGGACGCCTGTTGTCGAATAGTTGAAATGACGGACGGTCATAACGCAGGTGACGGCCGTCAGTCCGCAGAGGGAACCGATGGAAAGGTCGATCCCGCCCAGCAGGAATACGAAGATGGTGCCGCTGACCATGATGCCGTAAACGGATACAGACCAGAGGACATTGCCAAGGTTGCTGGCCGACAGGAAGCTGCTCGGACGAAGGATCGTCAGAATCAGGAAGAATGCGACCAGAATGATCGGTTTACTTAATTGATTCAGTGTAAGTTTTTTCATGATGCTTCCTCCCTTAATCTACGATACCGGAGCCTGCCTCAAGGACCATGGACTGGGTGACGACGCCGCTGTTGAATTCCTTGATGATGGAGCCCTTTCTCATAACAAGGATCCGGTGGGATACACGGATCAGCTCCTGCAGGTCGGAGGTCACGAGAATGACTACGACGCCCTGTTTGGCCAGGTCTTCCAGAATGGCATAGATCTGGTCCTTGGCGCCGACATCGATACCGGCAGTGGGTTCGTCTACGATCAGGACCTTCAGATCTCTCATGATCCATTTGCCCAGAACGACCTTCTGCTGGTTACCGCCGGACATCAGGCCGACTTCCTTGTCCGGGTTGTCGGGACGGATGTCGATCTGCTTGATGGCGCGGATGCCCATATCCCTCTCATCCTTATCGGAGATGGAGGGGCCGCTGGCCTTGATGATGTCATAGTTGGTCAGGGCCACGTTCTTGACCGTGGACAGCAGGGGGATAAAGCCCTGATTACGGCGGTCCTCGGGAACGAAGCCGAAGCCTGCCTGAATGCTGCTCTTGGCTGTGTATTTAAGCTCGACACCGTTCAGGGTCGCTGTACCGGATTTATGTTTGTCAATGCCGTAGATGGCGCGCATCAGCTCGGTACGGCCGGCGCCGATCAGGCCGCCGAAGCCCAGGATCTCGCCCTTGTGGGCCTGGAAGCTGACATTTTTGAAGCGGCCGATGTCATCGGAGAAGTCCTTGACATCCAGAACGACTTCGTTGGGATTGGTGCGCATTTCCTTGGCGGAGCCGGCGGATTCATCGACTTCCTTGCCGATCATGGTCTTGATGACCTTCCTGGGCTCGATTTCGTCATGGTTGAGGACCGCCGCGTTCTTACCGTTACGAAGAACCGTCAGCCTGTCGGAAAGTCTGTAGACTTCTTCCAGACGGTGGGAAATATAGATAATGGAAACTTCCTTCTCACGGAGCTTTTCGATGATGCCGAACAGGGACTCCGCCTCTTTACCGGACAGGGAAGCTGTGGGCTCGTCCATGATCAGGAGCTTGGAATCGCAGGAGAGACCCTTGAGGATCTCGACCAGCTGCCGCAGGCCGATGCCCAGGTTGGAGACCAGGTCTGTGGCCTTGAGCGGGAAACCGTACTGTTTGATCAGAGCCTCGGTATCTTTGATCATCTTCTTGTGGTCGATCAGGCCGAATTTGCGGGGCTCTCTTCCCAGAAATACGTTCTGGGCTACGGTCAGCGGAGGCTCAACGGAAAGCTCCTGATAAATACAGGCAATGCCCAGCTTCTGGACATCGGCATAGCTGCTGACCTGGACTTCCTTGCCTTCCCACCAGATGGAACCGGCATCCTTGGAGTAAACGCCGGTGATGATCTTGATCAGGGTGGATTTGCCGGCGCCGTTCTCGCCCATCAGGGCATGGACTTCGCCTTTACGGACTTCAAAATGAACATCCTGCAGTACGGGAACGCCGGAGAAACTTTTGTATATATTTTTCGCTTCGAGAATAATTTCGTTTGCCATGAATTATTCCTCCTTTCCGCCTGCTGCGGCTTCCTGGGCCCGTTTCTCCATGACGGAATTGAACCAGGCGTCAAAGATAACGACCGCGATGATGATGCAGCCCTTGATGACATACTGGTAAGCCGTGTTCATCTGCAGCTTGAGGACACCGTTCTCCAGGGCCGCCATGAAGATGGCGCCGATGAAAGTACCGAGGATATCGCCGTAGCCGCCGGCCAGGGATACGCCGCCGATGACGGACGCCGCGATGGGGTTGAATTCAAAGCCGTCACCCAGCAGGGCCGTTGTAGACTGCAGACGGGCTGTGGTAAAGATGGCGCCCAGCGCGGCACAGAAACCGACGATGACGTAGGCGATGATACGGGTTTTGGCAATGTTGATACCGGAAAGTTCCGCAGCCTTGGGATTGGCGCCGACAGAGTAAAGGTTGGTGCCGAAACGGGTATTCTTGAGCACGATCTGTCCGATGACGGAGACCACGATGAAAGCGATGGTCACAAAGTAAATGCGGCCGAAGCCCTTGCCCAGGATGGCGTAGGAATAAGCTTTCATGGGCTGGCTGGTGATGGTGCCGTTCTCTTTGATCGCGATGATATAGGTGATCGCCCGGAATATGCCCATGGTGGCCAGGGTGCCGATGAATTCAGGCAGATGCAGCCTGGCAACGATGATACCGTTGAACAGACCGCAGAGCAGGCCGACCAGGATACCGACCAGGATCATGATCGGAATGGGGATCAGGGTATATCTGTAAATGTTGGCCATGACCATGGCTACCAGGGCCATCTCGGCACCGGTGGACAGGTCGATACCTGCCGTGATAATGACGTAGGTGACACCGACGCCGATGATGCCGGGAACCGCAGCGTCACGGATGATCTCCAGAAGGTTGTTGGGATTGAGGAAATACTTGCTGAGTGCCGAGAACAAAGCGACCAGCACCAGCAGCATGCCCAGTGAAATAATTCGTCTTAAATTCTGTTGTTTCACTTGTTTGCTCCTTTTTAATGTGATGGGCCATGCGGCCTTTGTCTGAAATGACCGGCCTGCTGGGCTTGACCCAGCCGGCCGGTCGCTCATTTACTCACATCGGATTCTGCCGATTTCAGCTTATTCACTTGTGACTGCTGAAAAAGCAGCAGATTACCAACGATCCTCTTCAGAAATGCTTCCAACTGTATCCTTGGTGGCAATAACGGGCTCCATGATGACCTGAGGAGTCTCGGAAAGAACGCTGTAGCTGTATTCGGAGCCGGTCATCAGCAGAGCGATCTTGGCAGCAGTGGAACCCTGGTCCCAGCTGTTGGTGTAGATGGTGCCGGTCATCTGGCCGGATTCGATCATTTCCAGAGCGTCTTTCTCACCGTCAGCGCCCCAGATGATGATGTCGCCCTTCTTGGCGGACTGGCAGGCAAGCGCCGCGCCTTCGGCCATGGCATCGTTGATGGCGAAAACAGCGTCGATCTGGTCATAGTTCTGCAGGAAGCTGTTCATGACGGTCATAGCGGTCTCTTTCTCGAAGGAAGCGGACTGCTTGTCGATGATCTCGATGTCGGGATAGTTGGCTTCTACGGTCTCGATAAAGCCTCTTTCCATGTTGTCAGTCCTGGTCAGGCCCTGGACGCCTTCGATGATGACGACTTTGCCCTTGCCGCCAATTTCTTCCGCGATCTGGTCCGCGATCATACGGCCTGCGTCATAGTCAACGGCCATGACCAGGGCGGAGTGTACGGAAGTACAGTCAAGGTTCAGGGTGACGACAGGGATGCCTGCCTCTTCCGCCTGTGTTACGGAATCCGCAAGGGCCGTGCCGTCGGAGCACTGCAGGATGATGGCGTCATACTGCTGGTTGATGATATCGGTCATGATGGTGACCTGGGTCTCGGCGCTGGACTCGCCGTTGAAGGCCTGCACTGTGACGTGGTCAGACCAGGGAGCGATCTCACGCTGGATGCCTTCCAGCCATGCCTGGTTGTTGGGTGTGGACAGGTCATGGGCTACATAGGCGATCTTGATTTCCTGCTCGCCGCTGTAGACATCCTTCTTGACCTTGTTGGAAGCGGAGGCTTCCGTAGTCGCGCCGCCCTCATCCCTGGCGGTCGCCTCTCCGCTGCAGGCGGTAATTCCGAAGACCATAACTGCAGCCAGCGCGATTGCTAAGATTTTTTTCTTCATGTTTACTTAACCCTCCTTAAAATTAAACATGTAACTTGATGCCGCCCCCCCTGCATGTTCTTTCATATAGTCCCCCCGGACTTCTGCGGCCGTGCCGGAATGACACGGGCAGCGAAATCAGATGAAAAGAGGATGACATCGATTGCAGTTATAGAGTAACATAATTTTTTGTTTTACGTCAATTGAATTTTGATTTTCTATTAAATGCACAATTTTAAGTACGCTTTTTGTACATATTCATTAGGATTGGCCCTCTATTCGTTTGGTTATTTGTGCGGTTTTTCAGCAATGTTCACAATTTCTCATAAATTATGGTATGAGAAATAGTCATTTTGTGCGAATTATTGGTCATTTGTTGTATATTGACCAAGTTTTCAGGGTGAACATTGCTTATATTTATGTTTTTTAGCGTTTTATTATTCGTAATACCGATGAGTAATGCCGAAAAACTGTTGCAATCGGTTTCATGTATTTGCGTGGCAAAGCCCGTTCCAACATGCATTTCCGCCGTATTTTGGGTCAAAAAAACCGGCACACAACTGTGCCGGGACATGACTGAGACGCAGACCCGATCCGGCCCGCAGAGGTGATCCGCGGTTCCGGCAGGCAGCCGGAGTTATTTGCGTGTATCGGAAATAAAAAAAGACCCGGCAGCCGCCGGGCCTGAATAACCATATTGGTAATGGCAGTGGTCGTGTCGGAGATCAGGTCGTGTCTCTTTCCATGATCCGGGTAAACAGCATGATCTTGCGGACCGAGGAGGGGGATCCCTCCAGATTGGAAATGACCCTGGTGGAGATCTCCACACTGGATTCTATGATCATGTTATCAAGGCTGGTCAGCCTGGGATAACAGGTTTCGGCAAATTCGGAATTATCGACGCCGATGACGGAAATATCCCGGGGGACAACGCGGCCCGATTCCCGGATCGCCTGCAGGGCGCCGCAGGCCAGGATGTCCATGCTGCAGATGACACCGTCAATATCAGGATGCTCATGCAGGGCCTTCATCATGGCGCCGAAGCCGCCGGTCATATCCGCGCTGACATTTTCATATATATAGTATGGCATATCGTCCCCGAAGTTGGCCCGGATCCCTTCCTGGAATCCCAGCTTTTTGCTGCGGGAACTGATCCTGACCATGTTGTCAGAGATATAGCAGAGCCGGCGGCGGCCCTTCTGCGCCAGAAGGTCGACGCAGGAATGGATCCCGCTGCGCTCGTTGCTGACCACGCCCTGCACGTTGGGCAGGTTCAGGTAGCCGTTCATGATAAAGACCGGCTTGCCGGGCATGTACTGGACAATGGCCTCCTGGACCTGCGGGTTCTCGAACATGGATCCCATCAGGATCAGGGCGTCCACCGACCGTTCTTCCATGGTCCGTACGCCTTCCGCTCTCGCGGCGTCCGTATTACCGGTATTGAGGATCAGGGTGCAGTAGCCTTTGCCGGACAGGATCCTGGTGATCTCCCAGACGCCTTCCGTCAGGTGGATGGAACGGATATCCGAGATCAGGATGCCGACCATGCGGTTGCTCTTGGTGACCAGGCCTCTGGCCGCCTCGTTGGCAACATAGTTGTACTCTTTGAGAAGTTTTTTGATCTTCTCCCGGGTTTCGGGATTCACCCCGGGCTTATTATTGACAACTCTGGAAACCGAGCTGGCGGAAACACCTGCTTTTTTGGCGATATCATAGATCGTCACTGGCTTGCCCTCCATGGCCTTCTGAATTTCTAAACATAAAGTACAATACCCCGGCCGGGGTTTGCAAGTGAAATTTCAGTAAATTGCAGAG
>ONRU01000099.1 GCA_900320325.1 uncultured Lachnospiraceae bacterium | reverse complement strand
CGTTCATGCCCGCTGCCAGGGCTTTTTCCCGGTCCTCCCGGAAGGCATTGGCGCTGATCCCGATGATCGGAACCGCCGCCTTATCCGGATCCGGCAGGCTGCGGATTCCGGCGGAGGCCTCATAGCCGCCCATTACAGGCATCATCACGTCCATCAGGACGCAGTCATAATGACCCGCTTCCGCTGTCTGTACAGCTTCCACAGCGGCTGCCCCGTTCAGGACAGATTCCGCGGCGGCCCCCATCCGCTCCAGCATCTCGCAGAGGATGGTATTGTTGACCATATTGTCTTCCACGACCAGGAAGCAGCGCCCCTTAAAACGGTCATGGCTGATGGCGGCAGCGGCATGCTTCTTCTCTTCTCCGGCCGGACTCTCCCCGCCGGGCAGGGGATATTCCAGATGGACCCGGAAGGTGCTGCCGACGCCCGGCTGGCTTTCTACCTCAAGGCTGCCGCCCGCGATATCAGTCATCTTCTTGACGATGGAAAGGCCCAGCCCGTTGCCGGAAATACCGCTGACGGTCGTATTCTTTTCCCTTTCGAAGGGTTCAAAAATACTGTCGATGAAAGCAGGGCTGATCCCGCATCCGTTATCACTGATAACAAATTCATAAGAACCGTAACCGGGGATCTCACATTCCTTTTCTGTTACCGTAAAGTGGATCCGGCCGTGCTCAGGCGTGTATTTAACGGCATTCTGCAGGAGATTGAGCAGAATCCTGGATGTATTGTTGCGGTCACAGTAGATCGCGGTATGGCGGACCCTCTCCATCCCGGTCAGAATGGTCTGGTGTTTCTGGTCCGCCATGGGCCGGATGATACTGATGATCTCCGTCATGATCTCCCGCAGGTCTGCTTCCTCGCGCTTAAGCGTCATACGGCCGCTTTCGATCCGGACCAGATCCAGGACATTGTTGACCAGTTCCAGCATGTGGCTGCCCGAATCCCGGATCCCGCCCAGATATTCGGCCAGCTTTTCCCTGTCGTCCAGAGAATCCAGCGCCAGGGCCGTATAGCCCAGAATGGCGTTCATGGGCGTCCGGATATCATGGGATATATTGGACAAAAAGACGGTCTTGGCATTGTTGGCCTGGCGGGCCTGTTTCAGGGCCACCTTCAGCAGTTCCTTGCTGCGGTTCTGCTCCTGCCGCAGGCGGTAAATCTCGGCACGGTCATCATCTACTTTATGAAAACAGAGCAGGGCCTTGACGGGAACGCCGTTTTTCCTGGCGGCTACACGTACTTCCACGCTCCTCCATTTGCCGTAATTGACCGTATAGGCGCCGTCTATGTAATCCTTCTCCATCAGGGCCTGGCGCAGGTTCTCCGGGGTACCCATATCCCTGACCCAGGCGGACAGTTCGGGGGAGACTCTTTCCCTGCTGTAACGTTCCACGAAATCAGAATACCTGCCTTCCCGGAACATGCCAAAGGACCCCTCTCCGCCGGACTCATAGATGACCCGGGTCCAGTCATTGACCAGATCGATCTCATAGATCAGGATATAGCGGCTGAAAAGCGCTGCCATAATATCGTCTTCCGCTTCACCGGCACTGATCATTTCGATCACGCAGGAAAAGGCGTCCTTTCCGGGCACCCGCAGCCGGATCGGGACCGACTGGATATGGACCGTTCTGCCGTCCAGCATCTCATCCCTGGTCCTGCGCCGGCCCGTCCTCCGGGCTTCATAGCTGGTACAATTCCTGCACCGGCTCCGGCCGCCCCAGACCGCGTAGCAGTCAGGTCCGGCCCAGACGCCGTCTTCGCCGGTCATGATCTCTTTGCATTCCACAGGATCCACCAGACGTACGCGGTCATAGATCCCCTGCAGATATCGGATGAAATCCCGGATCTCCGCCAGCGTATATTCTCTGATCTCCATCTTCTCTCCCCTTCTCCGGCTCTGCCGCGGCCGGAAACAATACGCCGTCCATTATAATACAGACGATCCCGGGCTTCAATCCCGGGCAGCCGCCGGCACAGCTTTGTCTTCCGGATCCGCGGGTGGGAACAGAATCTGCATATCCGTTCCTTTCCCGAGCGTACTGTCGACCCGGACCGAGGCCTGATGGATCATGGCACCGTGTTTTACGATGGACAGACCCAGGCCGGTACCGCCGGTCTGCCTGGAGTGGCTCTTGTCGACCCGGTAAAAGCGTTCAAAGACCCGGTCTCTGGCATCGTCAGGAATGCCGATCCCGGTATCTCTGACGCTCAGGAGGATGCCATCCTCCTGTGGGTTGACCTGTATGAGCACGCTGCCCCGTTCCTTATTATATTTGATCGCGTTATCGACAAGATTGTAGATCATTTCATCCAGGATCTGCCGGAATCCCCGCATCCGGCAATGAACGCCCTGCAGGCTCAGGCGGATATTCCTGTCCGCGGCCGCGTGTTCCAGTCTCCCTCTGACTTCATCGGCAACGGCATACAGGTCGACCTGTTCCTTCTGCACCAGAGCGCCCTCATCCAGCTTGGAAAGCCGCATGATATCCTCGATCAGAGCGATCATGCGCTGGGCTTCTCTGTAGATCCTGTCGGCGAATTCAGGGATATCCCGGTCTCTGACGATCCCGTTCTTTATGATCTCCGCGTATCCGGAGATGGAGGTCAGGGGCGTACGCAGCTCGTGGGAGACATTGGCGGAGAATTCCTGACGGATCTGGGCCAGTTCCTCCTTTTCCTTATTCTGCTGATCGATTCTGACCAGCAGCGGCGTGAGTTCTATGTAAATATCGTTCTCCATGGGTTCGTTCAGATCGATCCTGTTGATCGGGTCGATCAGGCTGATCAGACGGCGCCGGGTCAGCAGCAGGCCGATCAGCATCAGGCCCGCGCCGATGATCAGGACGATCGGCAGGATATGGACCGCGGTCCGCAGGGCGGTATCGGCAGCTCTGGAGATTCTGAGTATATTGCCGTCTTCCAGCAGGATGGCATAGTAATACATCTCCTCACCCAGACTGTCCGACCTTCTGACATCGCTGCCCCGGCCCTTCCCGGCCGCGCTGACGACCTCCGGCCGGTCCAGGTGATTGACAAAGGTGATCTCGTACTGATCCGTATCATAAATAACGGTGCCTTCCCGGTCGATCAGGGTGATCCGGGTATCCGGAAAAGCAGTGTCGAGATCCTCCAGATGCTCCTCTCCGGTGATGGAGACCGCAGCTGCCAGATAATCCGCTTCTTTTTCGATCTCTTCCCGCATGCTGGCGGAAGTCTGGTTATAGACCAGGAAAATCGCCATCATATAAGAAGCAAGCAGGGTAATGACAATGACCAGAGATACGCTCTGCTGGAGCTTGGCCTGTAAAGACTTCTGCCGCACGTTCTACCCCTTTCTGTCAATCCGCGGCCAGCCGGTAGCCGACACCCCGGACGGTCTCGATCATATCACCGGCCGGTCCCAGCTTCTGGCGCAGGGAGCGGATATGGACATCTACGGTCCTGGTCTCACCGTCAAAGTCATATCCCCAGATCTTCTGCAGCAGCGCGTCTCTGGAGAGGACGACGCCCCGTTCCGTCATCAGATTCCGGAGCAGCTCGAATTCCTTCAGGGTCAGAATGATCTGGATGCCCCCGACATAAACACGGTGCCTGGCCGTATCCAGCGTCAGGTCCCTGACGACCAGGGTATCCCTGCCTTCTTCCTGTTTCTGTCTGCCTGTCCGCCTGAGAACAGCCCGGATCCTGGAGAGGAGCTCTACCATACCAAAGGGTTTGGTCACATAATCATCAGCGCCCAGATCCAGCGCCAGCACCTTGTCATATTCGGACCCTTTAGCTGTCAGCATAATCACGGCGATATGGCCTGTCCTTTCATCCGCCCGGATCTTTTTGAGCAGACTGACCCCGTCTTCACCGGGCAGCATGATATCCATCAGGATCAGTTCCGGCAGTTCCGTTTCCAGCGCATGCAGAAGAGCTGCCCCGTCATCGAACCCCACGGCCCTGAAACCGGTATTTTCCAGTGTATAAACGATCAGTTCCCTGATCGCGGCATCATCCTCGACACAGTATATCATTCATTCCTCATTTCTCCGGCCCGCGGCCGGAATCTGACGCGGGAAAGCGCTTTTGTCCATAAAAGGACCTGCAGATTGTTTCTGCAGGTCCGGGTCTCATCGCTATTAATCTAATTCATCATCGACGTGGTTATTGGTGCCTGCCACTGTTACGATCACCGACGCTATGGAAACGATGACTGCCACAAGTGACATGACGAAAAAAGAACCGAGCGCGATTGCTACACCTGCTGTCATATAACACCTCCTGACATGACCGAAGCAGATTCTGCTGTTTCCGCTTCATTTATTTTGACATATTTAAGGGGTTGTTGCAAGTCAAAACCTGTCAGCGGGCAACGAAGCCGACCTTCTTATAGACCTTATTGAGCGTCTTATAGGCTCTTTTGGAGGCTCTTTCCGCGCCCTGGCGGTATACGGACTCCAGATAAGCCTTATCCTTGATCAGGCGCAGTGTCTCCTCCCGGATGGGACGCAGGGTCTCAATGACCGCTTCACCAACGGCCGGTTTGAATACACCGTATCCCTTTCCGTCAAATTCCCGCTCGATCTCCTCATAGGAGCTGCCGGTGACCGCGGAATAGATATCCATCAGATTGGCGACTCCCGGCTTATTCTCCCGGTCATAGCGGACGCAGTGCTCTCTGTCGGAATCGGTCACGGCTTTCTTGAATTTGCGGGCGATGACGTCGGGTTCATCCAGCAGGAACACGCAGCCTTCCGGAATGGATTTGGACATCTTGCCGTCAGGGGTGGTCAGGCCGTAGATCCTGGCGCCCGCCTTGGGGATAAAGGGTTCCGGTATTTTGAAGACTTCCCCGTAAACGCTGTTGAACCTCTTGGCGATATCACGGGTGATCTCCACGTGCTGTTTCTGGTCCTCGCCGACCGGTACGAAATCCGGCTGATAGAGCAGGATATCCGCAGCCATCAGGACCGGATAGGTAAAGAGGCCCGCGTTGATATTGTCTTTATGCTTTTCCGCTTTATCCTTGAACTGGGTCATACGGGACAGTTCGCCGAACATGGTATAGCAGCTCAGTACCCATCCCAGCTGGGCATGGGCAGGAACATGGGACTGGATAAAAAGTGTATTCTTTTCGGGATCCAGGCCGCAGGCAATATAAGCCGCCAGCTGCTGAATGGTCCTGCGGCGCAGGTCGGCCGGATTCTGCCGGACCGTGATCGTATGCTGATCGGCCATAAAATAATAACAGTCAAAATCATCCACCCGGTCTGCCCAGTTCTTGATGGCTCCCAGATAATTGCCCAGATGCAGGTCGCCGCTGGGCTGTATGCCGGACAGCATTACTTTCTTTTCTTCCATATATATGTCTCCTTCCGGACGGCAGGATGCCGGGAGGCTGCCGCCTGTCCTATAATTTTGATCCATGAAAAAATAAATTCAATTAACACATTATCGCAGGAACGGGACTTTCGCAAGTATAAATAAAAAAAACTTGTTCCTTCTATAAATATATGTATCTGTCCCCATTCCCATGGTCACGGGGCAAAAAAACAGCGGAAAAGCAACAATTGTTGATTTTCCGCCATTTTTCTTCTACTGCCGGCAGTCGGGGTCGAACCGACACTCCTTTAACAGGAACGGGATTTTAAGTCCCGCGCGTCTGCCAATTCCGCCATGCCGGCCGACAGCAATATGAAATTGCGTCAGATGAACATCCCGCTTCTTCCGCAGCTCTGTTCATCAGTGGACCCTCGGGGACTCGAACCCTGGACCGACCGGTTATGAGCCGGGAGCTCTAACCAACTGAGCTAAGGGTCCCTGTTATCAAAAGAGACAAAAAGATGAACCACCCAAGGAAATGCATAATACAATGCACACTGGGATGGTCCTTGTCTGCAGATGACCGGTGTGGTAGTACCGGTGATCTTCAAATGACTCCAACGGGAATCGAACCCGTGTTACCGCCGTGAAAGGGCGATGTCTTAACCGCTTGACCATGGAGCCGTATATACGCATATAAAACGCAAAATAAGTATAGCAGTAAAAAGGTATTTTTACAAGAACCTGTTTTAAAAAATAAGCAGCAAGCCTTGACTTGCTGCTCCATCAGCGCCCCGAACAGGACTCGAACCTGTGACACCGCGGTTAACAGCCGCGTGCTCTACCGACTGAGCTATCAGGGCAAATACCTGAAAAACCGAATAA
>ONRU01000070.1 GCA_900320325.1 uncultured Lachnospiraceae bacterium | reverse complement strand
TGGAAATACCGCACAGGATCCCTTCCTTCGCGGCCAGCTCTTTTGTCGTGGAGATCGCCTCCGCATCTGTCACGATACGGATCTCCGAATAGATCTCTGTATCCAGGATCGCGGGGATCACGCCGTCACCGATGCCCATCTGCAGATGGGTGCCGATGCTGCCGCCCGACAGGATCGCCGCGTGTTCAGGCTCACAGGCGCAGATCCGGATGTCCGGATTGGCGCCCTTCAAAATCCTGCCGATGCCGGTGATCGTTCCGCCGGTACCAATACCTGAGCAGAAGGCGTCAATGGGTCCGTCTACCTGCCGCAGGATCTCCAGCCCTGTATTCTCCAGGTGGGCCGCCACATTGTCCGCGTTCTCGAACTGATTGGGAACGAACACTTTCTCATTCTCCGCGGCCATCTGCGCCGCCAGCTCAATACATTCCTCAATACATTTGCCGATATTGCCGGCGTCATGAACGAGCTTCACCTCGGCCCCGTACTGGGATACCAGATATCTGCGTTCCACGCTGACGGAATCCGGCATGATAATAATTGTCTTATAGCCTTTGACCGCCCCTACAAGGGCCAGCCCGATGCCCTGGTTGCCGCTGGTGGGTTCCACAATGATGGAATCCTTATGCAGGTCTCCCCGTTTCTCAGCCTCTTCGATCATCTTCAGGGCTGTCCTCGTTTTGATAGAACCGCCAATGTTCATGCCCTCATACTTGACCAGGACCCTGGCGTCCTCCGGGCCGGTCATCCTGTTGAGCTCGACCATAGGCGTATTACCGACAGCTTCCAGAATATTCTGATATACCATCTCTTTTCCTCATTTCTGTCATATATCCCTTCCGCCTTTTTTAAGACGCAAGACCATATTATTATAGCCAGAATATGAGACGCTTGCAATCCAAATTTCTTCACCCGCCGCTTCATTACGCCTTGTTTACGCCTTTCTATCCATGGCTGCGGGTTTTACGCGTTTCGTTCATACGTTTTTGACCGCCAGACAGCGGACCGCGTTCAGAACGCACAGGACCATGACGCCGACGTCCGCGAAAATGGCCAGCCACATATTGGCGATGCCCAGCGCGCCCAGAACCAGGCACAGAAGCTTGACACCGATGGCAAAGTAAATATTCTCATGCACGATCCGCATGCACCTGGAGGCGATCCGGATGGCCTTGGCGATCTTGACAGGGTCATCATCCATCAGGACTACATCCGCGGCTTCTATGGCCGCGTCACTGCCCAATGCGCCCATGGCGATCCCGATATCCGCCCGGGACAGGACAGGCGCGTCATTAATGCCGTCGCCGACAAAGGCGACTGTCCCCTGTCCTCCGTTTTCCTGCAGGATCCGCTCGAACAGCTGCACTTTATCTCCCGGAAGCAGGTCTGCGTGGAACTCATCGATCCCCACCTCTCCGGCGACCTGCCGGGCCGTCTTTTCCATATCGCCGGTCAGCATGACCGTCTTCCGGACGCCCGCTTTTTTCAGTTCCCGCATGGCTTCCGCCGCGTTATCCTTGAGCTGGTCGGCAATCACGATATGGCCCGCGTACTGCCCGTCGATCGCCGTATGTATGATCGTGCCTGTACTGTGGCACTCCGCTGCGTCCAGGCCCAGATCCCCCATCAGCTTCCCGTTGCCTGCAGCCACCATATGGCCGTCTACCACAGCGCGAATCCCCCTGCCGGCGATCTCTTCCACATCGCTGACCCGGTCCATCCGCAGCTCTTTCCCGTAGGCCCGCTGCAGGCTCAAACTGATCGGATGGGAGGAATGCCCTTCCGCGTGGGCCGTGTACTCCAGCAGCTGCCCGTCTTCCAGAGGGCTGTGATGGACTCCCGTCACCTCAAAATTGCCTTTTGTGATCGTGCCGGTCTTATCAAATACAACAGTTTTGACAGACGCCAGGGTCTCCATAAAGTTGGACCCCTTGATCAGGATGCCCTGGCTGCTGGCGCCGCCCAGGCCTCCGAAAAAGCTGAGCGGGATGCTGACCACAATGGCGCAGGGACAGCTGATGACCAGGAAGGTAAGCGCCCTGTAGACCCATGTCCCCCACTCCGGCGCCGTTCCCATGAGCGTCCGGACCACCGGCGGCAGGACCGCCAGGGCCAGCGCGCTATAGCAGACAGCCGGCGTATAGACTTTGGCGAATTTGGTAATGAACTGTTCGGATCTGGATTTTCTGGAGCTGGCGTTCTCGACCAGATCCAGGATTTTGGAAGCTGTCGATTCATCAAATTCACAGGTCGTCTCCACATGGAGAAGACCGGATGTATTGATGAAGCCGGACAGGACCTCATCCCCGGGACCCACTTCCCTTGGCAGGCTCTCTCCTGTCAGGGCAGCCGTATTCATGGTGGAACTGCCTTCCGTAATGATACCGTCAATGGGCACCTTTTCACCGGGCCGGATCACAATGATACTGCCGATCTCAACTTCATCCGGATCCACTTTCCGGATCTGGCTGTCCTCTTCCAGATTGGCGTAATCCGGCCGGATATCCATCAGCTCGCTGATACTCCTGCGGCTGCGGCCGACGGCCCAGCTCTGGAAAAGCTCTCCGATCTGGTAGAACCACATGACCGCCACGCTCTCCGTATACTCACCGAGAACCATGGCGCCGATGGTGGCCACGGCCATCAGGAAGTTCTCATCAAAGACCTGCCGGTTCATAATGCCTTTCCATGCCTTGCGCAGGATATCATATCCTACCGTCAGATAAGGAATCAGATAGAGCAGAAAGCGCAGGACCGGATATCCGTCCAGGGGAAGGAAAGCCAGGATGACCATGCAGACGCCGGCGGCCAGGATCCTGATCAGCAGATTTTTCTGTTTCTTATTCATGGCAAAAGTCCTCTGTTCCGGTCCGTTTTCCCGGTATCGGTAAACACGGCCGGTATGCCTGCGCGGGCCAAAGCCCGCGATAACAGCAGCAGCCTCGGGATCCTGTCCGCGGGCTGCTGTCTTTACACATTTTGATACTATGGATGGACGGTCTTCCAATTACAGGAAAATCTCGCAGTCGTCCTCTACGACCTTACAGTTCTTAACGACCTGCTGCATGACCGTATCCACATCGGCGCCGTCTTCAAATTCCACTTTCATCTTCAGTGTCATGAAATTGACGACCGCGTTCTTTACGCCGGGCGTATTTTTCGTGGCTTCTTCCATCTTGTTGGCGCAGTTGGCGCAGTCTACTTCGATCTTATAAGTTTTCTTCATCTGAGCACCCTCCTGTCTGTGTCCGGATTTAAAATACGAAATTGAAAACCGTTTTTAAATTAAAACATATGAACATTTATTCATATGTTTGATATTATTGTAGCACCTTCCTGCCGGATGTCAACAGAAAAGGTGCTTTCCGTAAAAAAATATCCCAGCCCATTATTCCTGAATATGATCCAGTCCCTGGTCAATAATGGTCCTTACATGATCATCTGCCAGGAAATAATAGACCTGTTTGCCCTCCCGCCTGGATTTGACCAGCCGGGCCTGTTTGAGGATCCGCAGCTGATGGGAAACAGCGCTCTGGGTCATCTGCAGGAGCTCTGCCAGATCACATACACAGATCTCGGATCGGAACAGGGCAAACAGAATCCGGATCCTGGTGGAATCCCCAAAGACCTTGAACAGCTCCGCCAGATCACAGAGTTCATCCTCACCGGGCATCTGCCCGCTCAGCAGCTTCACCTTATCCTCATGTACTTCCGTGCATTCACAGCACTCCACATCACCGATCGCCATACTTTCCTCTTTCCGTTCTTTCCGATAAACATATGATTATTTGTTCATATGTATAATCTATCATGCCATTCTCCTCTGGTCAAGGCCCGGTCTGATCGGGGCGGTCTGCAAAAAAAAGAGACGGACCAGACGGTCCGCCTCCCATTTCCTGTTTTCTGTAAATCGGATCTTTCCGATCAGTCAACACGCTTTGTGATGATCTTGGCAGGGCATTTGCTGGCGCAGAGGCCGCAGCTCTTGCACTTGTCATAATCGATCTGGGCATTGTTGTTGGTCACGGAGATTGCCTCGAAATGGCACTGCCTTACGCACAGGCCGCATCCGAGACAGCCGGCATCACACTGCTGCTTGACCATAACGCCCTTTTCGGTGTTGCGGCACTGTACAGCATACTTGGATTTGTCCGGGATGATCTCGATCAGCTTCTGCGGGCAGGCCGCGGCGCATTTGCCGCAGGCAACGCACTTCTCACGGTCAACGACCGCTACGCCGTTGATGACATGGATGGCGTCAAATTCACAGGCCTGAACACACTCGCCGAAGCCAAGACAGCCCTGCTGGCAGGCCTTGCCGCCGTGGCCGGGAACGGCCTGGGCAGCGGAGCAGGTCCTGGGACCCACATAATTGCCGTTGGTCTTTGCCTTGTCGCAGGTGCCCGCGCATCTGACAAAGGCCACCTTCTTATCGACGGAGCCGGCTTCCACGCCCATGATAGCGGAAATCTTTTCCGCTGCGGGAGCGCCGCCGACAGGACATGCTGTCACAGGGGCTTCGCCCTTCGCGATCGCCGCGGCACAGCCGTCACAGCCGGGGAATCCGCAGGCGCCGCAGTTGTTGCCGGGCAGGCATTCACGGACAGCCGCTTCCTTGGGATCGACCTCGACCTCGAATTTCTTTCCAGCGAATACCAGAAAAGCGCCGATCGCAAGTCCGATGACCGCAAGGAGAATAATGGTCACAAATGTAATAACTCCACTCATATCCGTACGCCTCCTTTAACCCAGACTTGAAAAGCCAAAGAAAGCCATGCCCATCAGTGTGGCACAGAACAGGACCAGGGGCGCGCCCTTTACAGGCTCGGGAATATCATTATCCGCGATCTGCTCTCTGATGCCTGCCAGCAGTACGATCGCAATGGTATAGCCCACAGCGGTACCGAAACCGGACACAACACTTTCAATGAAATCATAACCGTCAGTTACGTTGTTGAGCGCAACACCCAGGACCGCGCAGTTGGTGGTGATCAGGGGCAGATAAATACCCAGGGCCGTATACAGGGCGGGTGAAGTCTTTTTCAGGAACATCTCAACGATCTGGACCAGGGCCGCGATGACCAGGATGAATACGATGGTCTGCAGATAATCCAGTCCGAGAGGGGCCAGGATAAATGTGTAAAGGATGTAGGCAACCGCGGAGGCGATGGTCATGACAAAGATGACCGCGCCGCCAAGGCTGGCAGATGTCTTGATCTTATTGGATACGCCCAGGAAGGAGCAGATACCCAGGAACTGGCTCAGTATTACGTTGTTAATGAACGCAGCGCTGACAATAATCATAATGAGGGAATTCATGCTTTCTTACCCTCCTTTCCTTCACAATCCGGATCCGCGCCGGGCATGCCGCAGCCGGGGCAGTTATCACAGCCTTCCGTGATCTCATTGGCTCTGGTCTTGATGCTCAGGGCGTTCATGGCCATTACGATGAAACCAAGGACCAGGAAAGCGCCGGGTGCCTTGACCAGGATGTCGATGGGCTTGTAGATGGAAGGCATGACCTGGATGCCCGCGAATGTACCCGCGCCGAACAGCTCACGGAACGCGGACAGCAGGAAGAGGCCCCATGTAAAGCCGATGCCCATGCCGATGCCGTCAAAGGTGGACGCCAGAGGCGGGTTCTTGGAAGCATAGGCTTCCGCACGCCCCAGGATAATACAGTTAACAACGATCAGCGGGATGTAAACGCCCAGTGAATCGTTCAGTGCTACGAAATAAGCCTGCATGATCAGCTGTGTGACCGTTACGAAGGAAGCAACGATGACGATATATGCAGGAAGCCGGACATCATCCGGAATGATCTTTCTGACCAGGGAGATGACCAGGTTGGATACGACCAGTACCGCTGTTGTGGAGAGGCCCATACCGATGCCGTTGGTCACGGATGTGGTGACCGCCAGTGTAGGACACATGCCCAGCATCATGATAAAAATGGGGTTCTCTGTAGCAATACCGTTGATGATCCGCTCAATAGCGACATTGTTCTTATTCATGCTTCTACCCCCTTACTGCGCAAGATAGTTCTTGTAGAAATCAATCGCCGCATTGACCGCGTTGACAACAGCGCCGGAGGTCGTGGACGCGCCGGATACCGAGTCGATCTCGTTATCCGCTGTACTGCCGCCCTGCTTCAGAAGTACGAAGGAATCGACCTGCTTGTCCTGGAACTGGTTTCTCCAGGATTCCTCATTGACCAGCATGCCCATGCCGGCCGTCTCGTTCAGAACCGTGAAGGAAACGCCCAGAATCTTACCCTCGGTATCCATACCGACAGCCATGCTGATCTCACCATCGTAACCGTCCATCGTGGTGGCACTGATTCCGTAGCCCACAACATTGCCGGAAGCGTCTTTGGCGACCGCTACCTCGTTGATATAGGCCTTGCCGAAGGCACCGTCTCCGTAAACGGCTCCGCCAAAGCCCTCAATGGCCGCACTGATATTTTCGTCATATTCGAAGGTCTCGCCGCCCGGAACGACTTCCGCGTAGGCCTGGAGCTTTTTGGCTTCCTGGTTGGCGTCGATCGTTGTCTTGGTCATGGCGTAGACGCCCGCCAGGGCCGCGCCGGCGATCGCTGTAATGACCATCAGGATCAAAGCGGATTTGGGGACGGTAAAGCCTTTCTTCTTCTCGTCGGGGTTGTAGACCTGCCCCTTGGCGCCGACGCCCCAGGGAACGGGGATGATGTACTTGTCAAGGAGCGGTACGATCAGGTTGGAAATAATAATGGCGTAGGACATGCCGTCCGCCATGCCGCTGTAGAAGCGGAACAGGGCTGCCAGGCCGCCGATCAGGGCACCGTAGATCAGCTGTCCCGTCCTTGTCATGGGGCTGGTGACCGGGTCGGTCGCCATGAAGAAGGCGCCCAGCACCAGACCGCCGCCGCAGAAATGGGCAGCCAGGAACATGGGATCGAAGCCCTGTCCGCCGAACAGGCCCATCATGACCAGGAATACGGCGATACAGGAGACCGGGATCTCCCATGTAATAGTCCCTGATACCAGCAGGAAAACAGCGCCGATCAGCAGGGCGCAGATGCTGACACCGATATGGCCCATGGCATGGCCCAGGAACATGTCCAGAATGTCAATGGTCTCACCATTGGCAAGCTGCGCCAGAGGTGTGGCGCCGGATACAGTATCATAGCTGTAATCGGTCATGACCTTGCCGAAAGAGATCAGCAGGAAGGCACGGCCGGCCAGAGCGGGGTTCATAAAGTTCTGTCCGAGTCCGCCGAAGAAGCACTTGGTGACCAGGATGGCGAAGACGCCGCCCAGGATCGGGGCGTACAGCGGGATGGACGGAGGGATGACCAGGGCCAGCAGAATGCCTGTCACAACTGCGGAGCAGTCTGTCAGGGAGTTCTTTCTGTGGGTGATCATATTGAACACAAATTCCGTCGCCATACAGGAAGCAATACTGCACAGGATGACGAGCAGCGTATAAAGTCCGAAATGGAAGACCGCGAAAATGGTCGCGGGCAGAAGGGAAAGGATGACATTGTACATTTCCCTTCCGGTCGTATGGGAGCTTCTCAGATGAGGAGACGATGATACATTCAGCATATTACTCATTTGTTCCCCTCCTTCTGCTGTTTTGCTCTGTTATAAGCCATCGCGCGGGGCTTGAACAGTTTAAATACGGGAACCAGAGGCCTGCGGGCCGGGCATGTATAGGTGCAGCAGCCGCACTGGATGCAGTCGAGGCCATGCAGGGCGATGAAGCGTTCCAGATCGTTCCTTTCGGCCGCCTGCAGCATCAGCTGGGGAGACAGGCCCAGAGGGCAGGAACGGATACATCTGCCGCAGCGGATGCAGTTGGTCTGCTGGCCTTCCGCGATCTCCACTTCGTCCTCCGTCATGCAGTAAAGGGCGTTATTGGCCTTGACCAGGGGAACATCCGTCCCGGGAATGGCCATACCCATCATGGGGCCGCCCAGCAGGATCTTTTTGGTGTCTTCGGTGGTGCCGCCTGCCGCTTCGAGTACTTCAGATACGGAAGTACCGATCCGGATCAGGAAGTTGCCGGGATTTACAGCGCCTTCACCGGTCACGGTAAAGCCCTTTTCCATCAGGGGTTCATTGAAGCAGACTGCCCTGTAAATAGCTGCCAGCGTCCATACATTGTCTACAATACAGCCCAGGCTGGCGGGCAGGGCACCGGATTCCATGTACTTGCCGGTCGCGGCATGGACCAGGTTACGCTCAGAGCCCTGGGGATAACGTACCTGCAGGGTCATGACGGAAATCCTGTCATCGCCGTCCAGTGCAGCCTCAATCGCCTCAATCGCTTCCGGCTTGTTGTCCTCAATCGCGATAATACCTTTGGCATTGTCAAAAAGCCGCAGCACACAGCGCATGCCTTCGATGACCCATTCCGGGCGTTCGCGCATCAGCCTGTCATCACAGGTGATACCGGGTTCGCACTCCGCGCCGTTGGCAATGATCCAGCGGATCTCTTCCGGATTCCTGGGCGAAAGCTTGACATGCGTAGGGAAGCCCGCGCCGCCCAGACCGACGATACCGGCCATCTTGATCCTGTCGATGATCTCAGAATTGGTCAGCGTATCCGGGTCACACTCTTCCCCGATCCCTTCGACGGTATTGTACTTGCCGTCATTGGTCACGACGATACAGTCCGCCGGCACGCCTGCGGAGGTCCTGCGATGCTCGACCGCCTTGACTTTACCGGATACGGTCGCGTAAATATTGGCGGATACAAAACCATCCGCCTCTGCGATCAGCTGCCCCGCGAGGACCTCATCGCCGCGCTT
>ONRU01000044.1 GCA_900320325.1 uncultured Lachnospiraceae bacterium | reverse complement strand
AAAGGATCCATTCCCACCTAAACCAAAGACAGAATTTGACGTTGAACTTACAGGTTTCGGTAAGCAGAAGGTCAAAGTCATTAAGGCCATCCGTGAGATCACGGGCCTGGGACTGAAAGAGGCGAAGGCATTTGTGGATGCTGCTCCAAAGAACATCAAAGAAGGCGTTTCCATCGAAGAGGCTGAGGCTCTGAAAGCAAAGCTTGAAGAGCTGGGCGCTGAGATCACGCTGAAATAAGCGAAAAGGCATGTGCCGCCGGCCAGACATCTGGCCGGCGGTATTATTGTGTGGTGGGCGGCAAACGAGCTCAGAGCTCACGGACCCGGTAACGGCAAACGAGCTCAGAGCTCGCGAACCGGCTCTTGCATCCGGAAAACAACAGTGCTAGCGGCAAACGAGCTCAGAGCTCGCGGACCGGCATGGCTCATGAACCAGGGCAAACGAGCTCACACGGCAAACGAGCTCAGAGCTCACGGGCCATCAGAGCTCACGGGCCATCAGAGCTCACGGGCCATCAGGCAGGCAAACGAGCTCAGAGCTCGCGGACCGAGAGCTCGCGGACCGGCTCTTGCATCCGGAAAACAACAGTGCTATACTATATCAGTTTGTGCGGCATACTCGCCGGAAGGCAGAGGATCCGCGGGAAATTATTGTGAAGCGTGACCGGTAAGGAGAAGTATGATTCAGAAAAGAGAAGATGTCAGAAACGTAGCCATCATCGCCCATGTAGACCATGGTAAAACGACCCTTGTCGACGGCCTGCTCCACCAGAGCGGCGTTTTCCGCGCCAACCAGGAGGTACAGGAGCGTGTCATGGACAGCAATGCCCTGGAGCGGGAGAGAGGCATTACTATATTAAGTAAGAACACAGCCGTCTATTATAAAGGGGTCAAGATCAACATTATCGATACCCCCGGCCACGCGGACTTCGGCGGCGAAGTCGAACGTGTGCTGAAGATGGTCAACGGCGTTATCCTGGTCGTTGACGCTTTTGAAGGCCCCATGCCCCAGACCAGGTTCGTCCTGAGCAAGGCCATGGCCCTGGACCTGCCGGTCATTGTCTGTATCAACAAGATCGACCGCCCCGGTGCCCGCCCTATCATTGACTATATCCCCGCGCCCGAGGGCGACCCCGAAGCGGAGACCCAGGTGCTGATTTCCACCATTGACTATAACGAGTATATCGGCAGGATCGGCGTCGGCAAGGTCGACAACGGCTGCCTGAAGGTCAATCAGGACGTGGTAATCGTCAACCACCATGATCCGGACAAAATGAAAAAGGTCAGAGTCAGCAAGCTCTATGAATTTGAAGGCCTGAACCGGGTGGAGGTCCAGGAGGCCCGCATCGGTTCCATCGTTGCCATTTCCGGTATTTCTGACCTGCATATCGGTGATACCATCTGTTCTCCCGAGAACCCGGTGGCGATCCCCTTCCAGAAGATTTCCGAGCCCACCATCTCCATGACCTTTAATGTCAACGATTCCCCGCTGGCAGGCAAGGAAGGAAAATATGTCACCAGCAGGCACCTGCGTGACCGTCTGTACAGGGAGCTGAATACGGATGTTTCCCTGCGTGTCGAGGATACGGATACGACCGAGAGCTTCAAGGTCTCCGGCCGCGGCGAGCTGCATCTGTCCGTCCTGATCGAGACCATGCGCCGGGAAGGCTATGAGTTCGCGGTCAGCAAAGCGGAAGTCATTTATCAGTATGATGATAAAGGCAGACGCCTGGAGCCCATGGAACAGTGCTTCGTAGATGTCCCGGAGGAATTTGCCGGCAACGTGATCCAGAAGCTGGGCGAGCGTAAGGGCGAGCTTGTCAATATGGGTACCATCCCCGGCGGCTATACCCGTCTGGAGTTCAATATCCCTTCCCGCGGCCTGATCGGCTACAGGGGAGATTTCCTGACCGATACCAAGGGCAACGGTATCATGAACACGATCTTCAGCGGCTATGCGCCTTATAAGGGCGACATCTCCTACCGGAAGCAGGGATCCCTGATCGCCTTTGAGCAGGGCACGGCTGTTGCCTACGGCCTGTTCAATGCCCAGGAAAGAGGCTTCCTCTTCATCAGTCCCGGCGAACAGGTCTATTCCGGTATGATCGTGGGCCAGAGCGGCAAGACAGAGGACATCGAAGTCAATGTCTGCAAGACCAAGCATCTGACCAACACCCGGTCTTCCAGCGCGGATGAAGCTCTGCGCCTGGTACCGCCCAGGATCCTCAGCCTGGAGCAGGCCATTGAATATATCGACGTAGATGAGCTTCTGGAAGTGACGCCTACCCATCTGCGCATCCGCAAAAAGATCCTGGACCCCCGCCTGAGAAAACGTGCCAACATCAGCGCGGCCATGAAGAACCAGAAGTGAACCGGAAAGTCAGACTTCCTGGTTCACCGGAATGAACCGGAAAGTCTGACTTCCCGGTTCACTGAAAAGAAATAAAAAGCCGTTCGGAATCCTCCCGTAAATATGAGGAGATTCCGAACGGCTTTTTTATAGCCGGAGCTGCCCGCGCCCGCAGGCGGCTCCATAAATAAAATTCATAAGATTCAATATAAATAAAATTCATTCATGAAAGGACCATGCCGCTAAACGACGATATGCAAAGCCCTTGTGGCGATCGTGAAGTAGATGGTCAGGGAGACCGCGTCTACGATGGTGGTGATCAGGGGACTTGCCATGACGGCAGGGTCGAAACCGATCCGCTGGGCCACCATAGGCAGTACACAGCCCATCATCTTGGCAAAGGTGACCGTGATGACCAGGGTCAGGCAGATGATCAGGGCGATCAGGAGCGGAAGCTTGTCCAGCAGCATCAGCTTGACGAAGTTGGTACAGGCCAGGGTCAGTCCGCACAGGAAGGCGACCCGGATCTCTTTCCAGAGGGCAATGGGCAGTTCCTTGAATTCAATCTCGTTCAGGGAAAGACCACGGATAATGGAAACGCTGGCCTGGGAGCCCGCGTTACCGCCGGTATCCATCAGCATGGGGATGTAGGCGGTCAGGATCACGTAGGAAGCCAGGGCGGCTTCATAGCTGGTGATGATGGCGCCGGTAAAGGTGGCGGAAATCATCAGGAAGAGCAGCCAGGGCATCCTCTTCTTGTAGGTCTCCACGACGCCGGTCTTGAAATAGGGCTTGTCGGTCGGCAGGATCGCGGCCATCTTTTCGATATCCTCTGTAGCCTCTTCTTCCAGGATATCGACAACGTCATCGATGGTGATGATACCGACCATACGGTTTTCCTTATCGACAACGGGCATGGCCGTGAAGTCGTATTTCTGGAAAGCCCGGGCGGTTTCCTCCTGGTCAGTCAGGGTGTTGACACTGATGATATTGTCGTTCATGACCTCCCCGATGATGTCATCGGGATCGAGGATGACCAGATAGCGCAGGGCGACCGTTCCGACCAGGACGCGCTGCTCATCCAGGACATAACAGGTATTAACAGTCTCGGAATCCAGCCCGATTTTACGGATCCGCTCAATGGCGTCGGCGACCGTCATGTTCTCTCTAAGATCCACATATTCGACGGTCATGATACTGCCGGCCGAATCCTCCGGATACTGGAGCAGGAGATTGATATCGGCCCGGGTATCGGGACGGGCGTTGGCCAGGATCTTTTTGACGACGTTGGCCGGCATTTCCTCCAGCATGTCTTCCAGCAGGTCAGCCGCGTCATCCGACATCAGGTTATCGATGATGGTCGACGCTTCCTTGTGGGACAGGGACTGAATGATATACTGCTGGTCATCGGGTTCAAGATCGGCGAAAACATCCGCCGCCATGTCCTTGGGGAAGAGACGGAACATCTTGAGGGAATCCTCATCCTCCATCTCATCCATGATGGCCGCTATGTCCGCGGTCTGCATTTCCGCCGCCGTCTGGCGGAGCTTGGTATATTCTTTCTTCTCCAGCATTTCCAGCAGGAGCTCTTTGTAATTGATATTCTCATCCATACTTTTTTCCTCCTTCTCTTACATAAACAGAATGACATATCTGTTCACGGATCCGCGGAAAAAAAGCCTGCGGAAGAGGTTCCGGCGCGGATACGCATGCGGTATGAATCATCCTGCCGTTTAAAAGGGAGGATGGTATATACCGATGGAAAGTCCGGGGCGTGATGCCTGCCGGCGGCAGGAGGAAAAAGGAATCATCTGCCGGATCCACAGGATGGAGAGCAGGACAGTCAGACGGGAGAGGCCTTCTGTCCGCGGCGGAACATACAGGGAACAGATATGCGGTTTTTCATGAGATTTCTTCGTCGGTTGGGAACATCAGAACTTTTATCCATCTGAAAAACCACCACCTTTCTTTCTCTGACGCTGCGTTTATAACAGTTGCCGCGGGCGGCCGCTTCCGGCGCTGCCCTTTAGATATATAACCTGTATATAACTTAGATGTATTACATAGATATATAACTTAGATATATAACTTAGATATGTAACAAATACGCGGCCGGAGACGGTCCGGTCCGTTTTCGAACTTTCAGTTTATGCCCTGCCTGATTTTTTGTCAACCCGCAGGCAGCGGATAGAAACCGGAGGGCTCCTGTTCGATTTGGGCTGTACCGTTGGTCAGGGCGGTAATCTTCTCCATGACCTGGCCGGCCCTGGTCTCTTCAATGACAAGGACCAGCGTAACCTTGTCTGTATAGATCTGATCGGCAGGTTCGATCCCCTCCTGGCGCAGATAATACAGGATCCTGTCCAGGGCGCCGTACTGGATGGTGACCCGCAGCCTGGCGCACAGGCACATGCGGACTTTGGCCGCGTCATCCAGGGCGTCTTTGGCGGATTTGGAATAGGCCCGGACCAGTCCTCCGGTGCCCAGCAGGGTGCCGCCGAAATAACGGGTGACCACGATCAGGACATTGGTGCAGCCGCTGCCGTCAATGACCTTGAGGATGGGCAGGCCCGCGGTCCCGGAAGGCTCGCCGTCGTCCGACGACCGGGTCTTTTCCTTCTGCTCGCCGATGACCCAGGCGTAGCAGTTGTGCCTGGCGTCATAATATTTCTTACAGACCTTCTCCAGAAAGGCAATCGCTTCTTCTTCGGATTCCACATGGACTGCCTGGGCGATAAAACGGGATTTCTTCTCCACATATTCGCCCTGTCCGCTTTCGTTAATGGTCAGATATTCTCCGGGCATCTGCTGTTTCCTGCTTTCTCTGCTGCATTGTCAGGTTCAGGGACCAAACGTTATAAAACCTTAAACTTACCCTTTTCAGTATAATCACAAAAGCCCGCAAGCGCAATCCATTCCATTCTTTTCCGGGAAGCGCTCTGACCATATCTAAATCGTATGTTGACCGTATGTGCGCCTGCCATGTCTTGTAAAAGGAAAGCAAACTGTGTAAAATGTATAAGAACGCAGCAGGGGATGTCAGGTCCCCTTTCAGAGAGGCACGGTCGGCAGCAGCCGCCGGTCCATCCCCGGCGGATCCGGGCGTAAGGCGCGGGATCCGGCAGGGATATCAACATGCAGGAGTATAAAAATATGAGCAGAATCATTCTGAAACTTAGCGGAGAAGCGCTGGCAGGCCCTAAAGGAAAGGGTTTTGACCTGGATACTGTAAAAATGGTCGCAGGCCAGGTACGCCAGCTGGTTGAGGCAGGCCACGATATCGGCATCGTCATCGGCGGCGGCAATTTCTGGAGAGGCCGTACCGGCAATGAGATCGACCGGGTCAAGGCCGACCAGATCGGCATGCTGGCCACCGTCATGAACTGTATTTACGTATCGGAAGTCTTCCGCACGGAAGGCATGCGGACCATGGTCACTACGCCTTTTGTATGCGGTGCCTTTACCCATCTGTTCTCCAAGGACCTGGTCAATGAGGAATTTGAGAAAGGGACCGTGATCTTCTTCGCGGGCGGTACCGGACATCCTTATTTCTCCACCGATACAGGCGTTGTCCTCCGGGCCATCGAAGTCGAGGCGGAAGTGATCCTTCTGGCCAAGAACATCGACGGCGTTTATGACAGCGATCCGGCGACCAATCCCGACGCCCGCCGTTACGGCATCCTGCCCATTGACGATGTCATCAGCCAGAACCTGCAGGCCGTCGATATGACCGCCTCCATCCTGGCCAGGGACAACAAGATGCCCATGCGCGTATTCGCCCTCCAGGAGGAAAACAGCATCGTAAAGGCTGCCTCCGGAGATTTTAACGGTACGACCATTATTGTATGACACTGCGGCCGGGACTTTTCCGGGAGATCCGTGCCTGCCGGGCAGCCGGCGGCCCTGCTGGATTAGACCGCAGCATAAATATGAATCATAATAAATAAGAAAAAATATCAGAAAAGGGGAAGATTATGAGCAGCGAGAGAGTAAAACCTTATGAAGAGAAGATGAAGAAGACCATAGAGCATCTGACCAAGGACCTCCAGGGCGTCCGCGCGGGCCGTGCCAATCCGCATGTGCTGGACAAGATCAAGGTCGATTATTATGGATCTCCCACCCCGATCCAGTCCGTTGCCAACATTTCGGTTCCGGAAGCCCGCATTATTCAGATCGCTCCCTGGGAAAAGAAGATGATCAAAGAGATCAGCAGGGCCATTCAGGCGTCTGATGTCGGTATCAACCCCCAGAGTGACGGCACCGTGATCCGTCTGGTCTTCCCGGAACTGACCGGTGAGCGCCGTAAACAGCTGTCCAAGGATGTCAAGAAGATGGGCGAGGAAGCCAAAGTAGCCATCCGCAACATCCGCCGCGACGGCGTAGATACCTTCAAGAAGCTGAAAAAGACCGAGGATGTATCTGAGGACGTCGTAAAAGAACTGCAGGATGAAATTACAAAACTGACAGACAAGCACGGTAAAGAAATCGACAAGATTATCGAAGAGAAGACCAAAGAAATCATGACGGTCTGATCCCGAACCGTCTGTCCGGGCAGACATATAGAAAAGTATTCCGCGATTCGCGGGGCCTGTGTGAACAGCCCCGCGAATGTTTCATAAATAGATAGAACAGGTGGATTGATCGATGGATAATGTGAGAAGAATTCCTCAGCACGTGGCAATCATTATGGACGGCAACGGCCGCTGGGCAAAAAAGAGAGGACTGCCCAGGACCATGGGACATGCCCAGGGGGCAAGAGTGGTCGAGCAGATCCTGGAGGACGCGGATCATATGGGGATCCGCTATCTTACGGTATATGCTTTTTCAACAGAGAACTGGACCCGGCCCGATTCCGAAGTCAAAGCCCTGATGAACCTGCTCAGGACCTATATGAAGACCAGTCTGGCTAAATGCGCCAAAAACAATGTCCGCATCCGGGTGATCGGCGACAAGAGCCGCCTGGATGCGGACCTGCAGGCCTCGATTGCCCATCTGGAGCATGAGACCCGCACCAATACAGGAATCTCTTTCCAGATTGCCATTAACTACGGCTCCAGGGACGAGATGGTCCGCGGCATCCGGAAGATTGCCGAAAAGGCGGCCCGCGGTCAGATCAGCCCCGATCAGATTGATGAGGAAATGTTCAGCGACAGCCTGGATACCGCCGGCCTGCCCGATCCCGATCTGCTGATCCGTACCTGCGGCGAAGAGAGGATCTCCAATTTCCTTATGTGGCAGATCGCTTATTCCGAACTGTATTTCACGCCTGTAGCCTGGCCTGACTTCAATAAGGCGGAGCTTGAAAAGGCCGTGGACGCTTATAACAACCGGGAGCGGAGATTCGGCGGACTGGTCAACTGACGACGGACAGGAAGGGATAGATTCAGATGAAAACAAGAGTTATCAGCGGATTTTTTATTGCGGTATTGATCGTAGTTCTGGGAATTCTGGGCTCCGCCCCTCTGGGGATCGCCCTGATGATCTGCGCGGTCATCGGCTATCAGGAACTGATGAAAGCCTGCGCGGTCCTGAAGAAAAAGGAAAGCGGCAATATACTGGTCACGGCAGGTTATATAGGCACCGTCCTGTATTACGGAGCCCTGATCGCGTGTCCTTTTATCTACCGGGACAGCAGCCTGACCGAGCATATGGATTTCTGGTCGGGGCTGGTCATCGCCGCCTTCTTCCTGGCGACCATGTCCATTTATGTACTGACATTTCCCAAATTTGAGAGCCAGCAGGTCATCACTTCCGTATTCGGCTTTATGTACTGCCCGGTCCTGCTGATTTATGTATACAGGGCCAGAGTTTCTTTCGGCGTATATGGTATATTTGTGTATGCCCTGATCTTTGTCTGTTCTTCGGTCTGTGACGTCTTTGCCTATTTTGTGGGCAGAGCCCTGGGCCGCCATAAGATGGCTCCGGTCCTCAGTCCCAAAAAGACCATTGAAGGCGCGGTCGGCGGCGTTGCAGGTTCCACCCTGGTCAGCTGGCTGCTGTCCCTGGCCCTGAGCGCTCTGTATCCCCAGATGCACCTGCAGCTGGAATTCATCCTGCTGGGCATCTGCGGCGGCCTGATCTCCATGATCGGCGATCTGGCTGCCTCCGCCATCAAGCGAAGTCACAACATTAAGGATTACGGACATCTGATCCCCGGACACGGCGGGATCATGGACCGTTTTGACAGTATTATTTTTACAGCGCCGGTCATTTATTATCTGGCCGTGCTGCTGATCGGTAAGGTATGATTATCAGTGTTTTAATATTTCTGATCATTTTCAGTGTAATTGTTGTTTCCCATGAGTTCGGCCATTTTGCCCTGGCCAGGCGGAACGGGATCCGGGTCAACGAGTTTACCATCGGTATGGGACCCGCCCTGGTCCACCATCAGGTCGGCGAGACGGACTTCTGCGTCCGGGCCCTGCCCATCGGCGGCGCCTGTGTCTTTGACGGCATGAACGGGCTGGAACAGGAGGAAGACGCCGAACTGGACGCCCATTCTTTTCCCAATGCCAGCGTTTCGGCCAGGATTGCCACAGTGGCGGCCGGACCCATCTTTAATTTCCTGCTGGGCTTTGTATTATCTCTGGTCGTCGTCGCTTTTTCCGGCACGGACCTGCCGGTCATCCAGGAGGTCATGGAGGATTCCGCGGCCATGGAGGCGGGACTGGAAGCCGGGGACGTGATCACAAAGATCAACGGGGAGAGCATCCATCTCTACCGGGAAGTCGCCCTGATCTCATCCATGAATCACGGGGCGCCCCTGACCATTACTTACAAGCGGGACGGCGTCAAGGATACCATAACGATCCACCCCAGGTATGACCAGGAGGCCGGGCGTTATTTTATCGGAATCATAGGCGGCGGAGAATACCATGACTGTACAGCGCTGGAGGTCTTTCCCTATGCCGGATATGAGACCATTTACTGGTTCAAGGCAACGGTCAAATCTCTGGCCAATATGGTCGGCGGCCAGTTCTCCAAAGATGACATTTCAGGACCTGTGGGCATCGTCAAAGTCGTGGATGATACCTATGAGGAAGTCAATCCCTACGGCCTGAGCGCCATCATCCTGACCTTCATGAGCCTGGCCACCCTGCTGACGGTCAATCTGGGCGTGGTCAACCTGCTGCCCATCCCGGCGCTGGACGGAGGCCGCCTGGTATTCCTGATCATCGAAGCGGTCCGGGGCAAACCGGTCCCGCCTGAAAAGGAAGGCATTGTCCATCTGATCGGCATCATCCTGCTGATGATCCTGATGGTCTTTGTCCTTTTCAATGATATTTCCCGTTTCTTCCGGTAAACGGTTCCTGCATATTTACACAAAAGACAAAGCGGCAGGCCGGGCCTGCCCGAACGGAGGTAAAAATGGCTTACAGAGATTATACAAAGGTGGTACAGATCGGTGACCGTAAGATCGGCGGGGGCAATCCGATTCTGATTCAGTCCATGACCAATACTCCTACGGAGGATGTGGAGGCCACAGTGGCCCAGATCCACAGGCTGGAGGAAGCGGGCTGTGAGATCATTCGCTGTACCTGTCCCACAGAGCAGGCGGCGGCGGCCATTGGTCAGATCCGCAGACAGATTTCCATCCCCCTGGTGGCGGATATCCACTTCGATTACAGGATGGCCATCGCGGCTATGGAGAACGGGGCGGACAAGATCCGTATCAACCCCGGCAATATCGGCGGAAAGGACCGGATCATGGAGGTCGTCCGCTGCGCGAAGGAGCGCAATATCCCCATCCGTGTCGGCGTCAACAGCGGTTCCCTGGAGAAGGAACTGGTGGAGAAATATCACGGCGTGACCGCGGAAGGCATCGTGGAGAGTGCCCTGGACAAGGTGGGCATGATCGAGGACTGCGGCTATGACAATATCGTGATCTCCATCAAATCCTCCGATGTCCTCATGTGCATCCGGGCCCATGAAGTACTGGCGCAGAAGAGCCGGTATCCCCTGCATGTCGGCATTACAGAGGCCGGTACCCTTTTATCCGGCAACATCAAATCTGCCGTTGGAATCGGCAACATTCTCTACCAGGGCATCGGCGATACCATCCGTGTCTCCCTGACCGGCGACCCGGTGGAAGAAGTCAAGTCCGCCAAACTGATCCTGCGCAGCCTTGGCCTGCGTACCGGCGGGATCGACGTTGTATCCTGCCCGACCTGCGGCCGGACCAAGATCGACCTGATCGGCCTTGCCAACAAAGTGGAAAATATGGTACAGTCCTATCCTCTGAACATTCGCGTGGCTGTTATGGGCTGCGCGGTCAACGGTCCCGGTGAGGCTAAGGAAGCGGATATCGGTATTGCCGGCGGCGTCGGTGTCGGTCTGCTGATCAAAAAAGGAGAGATCGTCCGCAGGATGCCGGAAGAAGAGCTTCTGGATGCCCTCCGCTATGAGCTGGATCACTGGAACGAGAACTGACAGGAAGGTAATGGATGAGCAAACCTTTTTTTGAGGTGTTCCCCACATTAAAAGTACAGAAAGATTTAAAATCCTTTTTTGAGGAGACCAGGGTCGAGCGCCTGACGTCCAACCATGAGCGGACCAGGCTCAAGGTCAGTCTGCGCTCGGACCACCTGATCCACAAAAGCAGGATCTACCGCATGCAGGATGAAATATCCGGGCAGCTGTTTACGGAACGCAGGGTCCAGGTCTATCTGGATGAGCATTTCGACCTGTCCGCTCAGTATACGCCCCGTCAGCTGATGGAGACCTATTTCGACTCACTGGTCTGTGAGGTCTCCAGCTTTTCGCCTGTCATGGGCAAATTCCTGCGGGATTCGGAGGTTTCCTATCCGGAGGACCAGGAGATCCGGATCACTATGGAGGATTCCTGTCTGAGCCAGCAGATGTATGAAAAACTGGAGGAGGCTCTGGACAGGATCTTCCGGGACCGCTGCGGTGTGCCGGCCAGGATCCATATCCTGCTGGAAAAAAGAGAGAAGAAAAAGGACAGAAGAACAGCCGGGGCCGGGTCCCGGCTTTTTGACGTACCTGTTTCCGGCGCCGCCGGACCGGCAGGCGCTATCCCCGCTGCCGGCACGGGATCTGCTGCAGGCACCCCGTCCGGGACCGGCAGCGGTATGTCCGGACAGGAAGCGCCCGCGGCAGCGGAGCCCATGCCCTGGGAGGATGGACCTGCGCCGGCAGCCGCGAATGGTAATGCGGCTGGGAATGGAATGGCAGCCGGAAATGGCAATGCGGCCGGGAATGGAATGGCGGCGGCGAATGGAGCGGCAGCGGAAAAAAGGACAGCAGCCGGAAATGCCGCGGCAGCAGCGGGCCGGACCGCCAAAACGGCGGATCGAGGCACAAAGAGCGCGGACGCCGCGGCGCAGGGAGCCGGCGGACGAAGGCTGGACTTCCGCAAACGGGAGAGCAAATATACGACAGACCGCCGCAATGGCAGGAACAGCCGGAATGAGAAGCGGGGCAAAAGGATCAAATTTTCGAACCACCCTGACCTCATTTATGGAAGGGAAGTCAATGAGGCTGCCATCCAGATCGCGGACCTGATCGGCGAGAACCAGGAAGTGGTCCTGCGCGGCCAGATCCTGAATGTGGATTTCCGGGAGATCCGGGGCGAGAGAAATATCGTCAAATTCTGCCTGACCGATTTTACGGACAGTATTTACTGCAAGATCTTTATCGCCAATGAGTTCGTCGAGGAGATTAAGGGCGCCCTTAAAAAGGGAGCCTTTGTCAAGGTCAAAGGCGTGACCCAGCAGGACACCTTCGAGCATGAACTGACCATCGGATCTGTGGCCGGCATCATGTCCATCCCTTCTTTTGTGGAGAAGCGGAAGGATACGGCCGAAGAGAAGCGGGTCGAGCTGCACCTGCACACCAAGATGAGCGATATGGACGGCGTATCGGAATGCAAGGACCTGGTAAAACGGGCCTACGCCTGGGGCATGCCGGCCATCGCCGTCACCGATCACGGCAATGTACAGTCGTTTCCGGACGCCAACCATGTCCGGGAAGATCTCCTGTCCGCTGAAAATAAAAAGCGGAAAGAGGCGGGGCTTCCCCCTGTCGACCCGCAGAAATTCTTCAAAGTCATCTACGGCGTGGAATGCTATCTGGTGGATGACCTCAAGCGCAGCGTGACCTACGGCAGCCATGAGCGCCCGGAGGATACGCTGTCAGGCCATAATTATGTGGTGTTCGACCTGGAGACCACCGGCTTTTCGCCGGTCAAGAACAAGATCATCGAGATCGGCGCCGTCAAGATCGAGAACGGCCAGATCACAGACCGGTTCTCGGAATTTGTCAATCCGCAGATACCGATCCCCTACCGGATCACCCAGCTGACCAGCATCCGTGACGATATGGTCATCAACGCCGAACCCATCGAAAAGGTCCTGCCCAGGTTCCTGGAATTCTGCAGGGGCTTTGTCCTGGTCGGCCACAATGTCGGTTTCGATATCGGCTTCATCGATGAGAACGCCCGTCAGCAGGGGCTGGAGTCGGATTTTACCACCATCGATACGGAGCAGATCGCCAGAGTCCTTCTGCCCGGCCACGCCCGGTATACCCTGGACGCGGTGGCCAAACAGCTGAATGTAAATCTGGGCTTCCATCACCGGGCGGTCGATGACGCGGAATGCACGGCGGGTATCTTCTTTAAGGAAACGCAGATGCTGCAGGACCGGGAGATTGAAAGCTATCAGGATATCAATGCCCTCAGTGACAGCAATCCTGAACTGGTCAAGCGTCTGCATCCCTATCACTGTGTCCTGCTGGCCAAGAATGATACGGGCAAGGTCAATCTCTACCGGATGATCAGCGATTCCCACCTCAAATATTTCTTTAAAAAGCCCAGGATTCCCAAGAGCGAGCTGATCAAACACCGGGAGGGTATCCTTGTGGGCAGTGCCTGTGTGGCCGGCGAACTGTTCCAGGCGGTCCTGGAGCAGCGGTCTCCGGAACGGATCGCGAAGATCGTGGAATTCTATGACTATCTGGAGATTCAGCCCAGAGGCAACAATGCCTTCCTGCTGGAGGAAAAATCCAGGAAACGTTACCCTGAGATCCAGACCATGGAGGATGTACTGGACCTGAACCGCCAGATCGTCCGTCTGGGCGAGGAATTCAACAAGCCGGTGGTGGCGACAGGAGACGTCCACTTCATGGATCCCGAGGACGAGATTTACCGGACCATCATTCAGGACGGCATGGGCATGAACCAGGAAGAGGACCCGGCCCCCCTGTATTTCCATACGACGGATGAGATGCTGGAGGAATTCTCCTATCTGGGCGCCCGCAAGGCGCAGGAAGTAGTCATCGACAATACCCGCAGGATCGCGGATATGATCGAAGTCCTGTCACCGGTCCGGCCGGACAAGTGCGCCCCCATCATCCCCCACAGTGATGAGACCCTGCGGCAGATCTGCTATGACAAGGCCCACAGCATGTACGGGGATCCCCTTCCCCCCATCGTGGAGGAAAGGCTGGAAAGAGAGCTGGGCTCCATCATCAGCAACGGTTATTCGGTCATGTACATCATTGCCCAGAAGCTGGTATGGAAGTCGGTGGAGGACGGTTATCTGGTCGGCTCCCGTGGGTCGGTCGGTTCCTCCTTTGTGGCCACTATGTCGGGCATCACGGAGGTCAATCCCCTGGCGCCCCATTATTACTGCACCGAATGCCATTACTCAGACTTTGACAGCCCCGAGGTCCTTGCCTATCAGGGTAAATGCGGCATCGACATGCCCCGTAAAATGTGCCCCAGATGTGGCGCTGAACTCAAGAAGGACGGCTTTGACATCCCCTTCGAGACCTTCCTGGGCTTCAAGGGTGACAAGGAGCCGGATATCGACCTGAACTTCTCCGGTGAATACCAGATTAAGGCTCACAAATATACGGAAGTCATTTTCGGCCACGGCCAGACCTATAAGGCCGGTACCATCGCGACAGTGGCGGACAAAACAGCTTATGGCTATGTCAAGAACTACTTTGAGCGGAAGGAGATCCATAAGCGCAACAGCGAGATCGAGCGTCTTCTGCAGGGCTGTACCGGCATCCGCAGGTCCACGGGCCAGCATCCGGGCGGTATCGTAGTCCTGCCCCTGGGTGAGGAGATCAATACCTTTACGCCCGTCCAGCATCCGGCCAACGATATGACGACGGACATCATCACGACCCATTTTGACTACCATTCCATCGACCATAACCTGCTCAAGCTGGACATTCTGGGACACGATGATCCCACCATGGTCCG
>ONRU01000053.1 GCA_900320325.1 uncultured Lachnospiraceae bacterium | reverse complement strand
TCAAATCCTACTCCCGCTATTTTGCCCAGATAGCTCAGTTGGTAGAGCAGAGGACTGAAAATCCTCGTGTCACTGGTTCGATTCCGGTTCTGGGCACTTTTTTATGATAATAATAAGGGCGATTAGCTCAGGTGGTAGAGCACTTGACTTTTAATCAAGTTGTCGAGGGTTCGAGTCCCTCATCGCTCACGAAAAGACCTCAAAAACTTTGATTATCAAAAGGTTTTTGGGGTCTTTTTTCATGTTTATGTACATATATGATATAATCGTTTTGTTATAGTAGTGGGCGGGCTTTCTGCCTGTCGGAAAGGATGCATTATGCTGTTATCAGTAATCGTGCCGTGTTATAACGAAGAAGGGAATATAGCTCTGTTCTACAGCGAGACAGTAAAGGCGCTGGGCGATCTGATGAATGATACAGAGCTGATCTTTATCAATGACGGCAGTGCGGACAGGACGTTAGAGGAACTGCATAAGATTTATGACAGCTCACCTTACCATATACAGGTCGTCAGTTTTTCCAGAAATTTCGGCAAGGAGGCCGGACTCAAGGCGGGACTGGACCACGCGAAGGGTGAGTTTACAGTCATTATTGACGCGGACCTGCAGCAGAGGCCGGAATATATACTGGATATGATGAAGATCCTCAGGGAACATCCGGAATATGATGGCGTGGCCTGCTATCAGGAGAAGCGTAAGGAAAACTTTCTGATGACCTTCCTGAAGGGCAGTTTCTATAAGGTCATTGACAGCCTGACGGATGTGAAGATCATGCAGTCAGCCAGTGATTTCCGCCTGATGCGCAGAAGGGTCGTTGACGCCATTCTCTCCCTGCCTGAAAGATGCCGCTTTTCCAAGGGGATCTTTGCCTGGGTAGGCTTTAACTGGTTCTATATGCCCTACGAAGTGGAAGACAGGGCCGCCGGTACTTCCAAATGGAATTTCTGGAAACTGATGGGGTATGCCCTGGATGGAATCATTGCCTTCTCCAATAAACCGCTGATTGTTTCGTCGGTCCTTGGGGTTGTGATCTTTATGCTCTCGATCATTTATATGGTGGTCATCATAGTCAAGACCCTGCTCTGGGGAGATCCGGTCGCGGGATTTCCGACGCTGTGCTGTCTGCTGCTGATGCTTTCGGGCATCCAGCTGCTATGTTTTGGAATCATGGGTCAGTATATGGCTAAAAATTATACGGAGACAAAAGGCCGTCCCATGTATGTGGTAAAAGAAAAGCTGGAAAAATAAGGCCCCACCTTCCTATGCGTACATTTCCCTGGATAGAATACCGGGAAATGAGATCGGAATATGAAAACAGGCCGGGATTGTAAAGGAAAAGAAGACAGGCTGCCCATGCCTGTCTTCTTTCCTTTAGAAAGCATATTCGTTTTGTCTCCGGATATATCAAGTCTGTCTTTGAATGGACTGATTCTCCGAATTTTCTTTGGATGCTTGCTGCTTCAGGCAGTCTTCACAGATTCCATAATAAATCATACTGTAATTTTCGATTTTACCGTGAAAGTCAATCTGCAGCGGGCGGATACTGGACAGATCATAGGTATCCAGATCGGTCAGACTGCCGCACTTCCGGCAGACAAAATGTTCATGCAGGGAAATGTTGGGATCGAAATGAACAGCATTATCTCCGATATCGACAGTTCCGATTTTGCCCATATCTCTGAGCAGCATCAAATTGCGATAAACGGTGCCCAGACTGATGTTGGGATACATGCGGCGAACCTCTTCGTAAACAATGCTGGCTGTCGGATGATCTGAACGTGTCTGGATGAAATCCCAGACAGCCTGACGCTGTCTGCTGTACTTGAGGGTCATATGCATCTCCTCTCATTTCAGTAATGATTTCTGTTTAAATTTTGACCGATAAAGCGCTTGTTAGTCAATGCTAATGTGCCAAATAGGGAATTTAGCTGTCTGTTTTCAAGGAAAACGTATTTTATGTGCTTTTCTCGATTTCGTTAATTATTAACATAATCGGACGCACGCATAAAAGGCTCTTACTTGCGCCGGAATTACATTATCATTTATAATCAGTATTATGCTGTTTCAACAGGCAGTCAGGCAACTGACAGTTTTTTATGGAGGATAAACGGGTGAGCTTTCGCAAGCGTCTGACAATCTCCTTCGGGATCATCATCGTAGTGCCGGTCCTTTTGTTCGCCATCGCCTTTCAGGTGCTGGGCAGTTATATGGCAGGAAAAACAGGAAGCAATCTCTATTCCATGACAGACGCGGCAGGTCTGATTTCGGGGGATTTTATGTCCTCTCTGTTCCTGTGCATGATACTGATCCTTCTTTTTACGGCGCTTCTGCTGACAAGATGGCTGGAAAAGAGTTTCTTTGGTCCCATCAGTGTCCTGAATAAAGGTATGAATCATATCCGGGACGGTAATCTGGATTTCATCCTGAAAACAGATGAGGAAGGTGAGATCGGCGAGCTGTACCAGAATTATGAAGAGATGCGCCTGCGTCTGAAAGAATCCCAGGAGGAGAAGCTGCTGCAGGAGAAACAGAACAGGGAACTGCTCAGTAACATTTCCCATGATCTGAAGACGCCGATCACATCGATCAAAGGTTACGTGGAAGGATTGATCGATGGCGTGGCCAATACACCGGAAAAGCAGGACAAGTACATCCGGACCATTTATAATAAAGCTAATGATATGGACCATCTGATCGATGAGCTGACCCTGTATTCCCGGATCGACAGCGACCGGGTCCCTTATAATTTCCACAGGATCAATGTCGGGGATTATTTCGGAGACTGCGTGGAGGAGATCGGAATGGATCTGGAATCCAGAGGCATTGAACTGAGCTATGCCAACCTGATCGCTCCGGAGACCAGGATCATCGCAGATCCCGAACAGCTCAAGCGGGTCATCAACAATATCGTCGGCAACAGCGTTAAATATCTGGATAAGCCCCACGGCAGGATCGTGTTCCGCCTGCTGGATGAGGAGGATTCGATCCGGGTCGAGGTCGAAGACAACGGCAAGGGCATTGCCCCCAGAGATATCCCTTACATATTTGACAGGTTCTACCGGACAGATTCCTCCAGGAATTCCGCCAAAGGCGGAAGCGGAATCGGACTCTCCATTGTTAAAAAGATCATTGAGGACCACGGCGGCTACATCTGGGCGACAAGTACTCTGGGCGAAGGGACATGTATGCATATCGTGCTCAGGAAATATCAGGAAAAAATGGAACAGGATTATGAAGATCTGACCTATTGACAGGAGAAGGAGTGAAGAATGAGCAGAATCTTAATTATTGAAGATGAAGAGAGTATCGCTGATCTGGAAAAGGATTATCTGGAACTTTCAGGATTCGAAGTGCAGACAGAGACCAGGGGCGACAGCGGCCTGCAGACGGCCCTGAATAAAGATTTCGATCTGATCATCCTGGATCTTATGCTTCCCGGTGTTGACGGCTTTGAAGTATGCCGCAAGATCCGGGAATCCAAAGATGTTCCGATCCTGATGGTGTCTGCCAAAAAGGATGACATCGATAAGATCCGCGGCCTTGGCCTGGGCGCTGACGATTACATGACCAAGCCCTTCAGCCCCAGTGAGCTGGTTGCCAGGGTAAAGGCCCATATGGCCCGCTATGAGCGTCTGGTCGGTGCCAATCCCAGGTCCAATGATATCGTGGAGATCCGTGGCCTGAAGATTGACAAGACGGCCAGAAGAGTATATATTGACGGCGTTGAGAAGAACTTTACGACCAAGGAATTTGATCTTCTGACATTCCTGGCCGAGAATCCCAACCATGTATTCAGCAAGGAAGAACTGTTCCGCAGGATCTGGAATATGGAATCTGTCGGTGATATCGCGACGGTCACGGTCCATATCAAAAAGATCCGTGAGAAGGTTGAATATGATACCTCCAAACCCCAGTATATTGAGACAATCTGGGGTGTGGGCTACCGGTTCAAGATCTGACCATGGCCATGAGACTGGATAAATATCTGGCGGATATGGGTCTGGGGACCCGGAGTGAGATCAAGAAGGCGGTCAGGAGCGGCAGAGTCTCTGTTGACGGCCGGGCGGTTACGAATCCTGCGGCCAAAGTGGGACCTGAGGAAGTGGTCCTGTTCGACGGGACAGCAGTGACATATGAACCGTACGTGTACTATATGCTGCACAAACCGGCCGGCGTGATCAGCGCGTCTGAGGACCGCAGGGAGAGGACCTGTGTGGATCTGATCGATGAGACCCGCCGCAGGGATCTGTTTCCGGTGGGCAGACTGGACCGGGATACGGAGGGCCTGCTCCTGATCACCAATGACGGCGATCTGTGCCACCGGCTGCTGACGCCGTCCCGCCATGTGGATAAAGTCTATTATGCCCGGATTTCCGGCAAAGTAACCGAGGAGGATGTACGCGGATTCGCGTCTGGCCTGCAGGTGGACACGGACTTCAGGGCCATGCCGGCACAGCTCAGGATCCTCCGGTCCGACAGTGTTTCGGAGGTCGAGATCGTGATCCGGGAAGGCAAGTTCCATCAGATCAAAAGGATGTTCCGGGCGGTCGGCAAGGAGGTCCTGTATCTGAAGCGGCTGTCCATGGGAAGCCTGACACTGGATCCTGCCTTACAGCCCGGGACCTGGAGACGGCTGACAGCGGAGGAGCTGGCAGAGCTCCGCAATGGCTTATAAAGAAATACAGACATGCGTCAGCGGCCGGAGACGGGCTCTGACGGCATGGCAAAGAGAGTAGGATATGATCAATAAGTTTTGGATACTGGCTTTGTCCCTGATGGTTGGCGGAGCCTTAACAGCGTGCGGGCAGGATACAGCCGGCGGACAGGCCGCGGTTCCTGCAGAGACTGCCGTGGAAGCAGTCTCCGCTTCCATGGATGAATTGTCCACGGAAGAAACAGCAGCAGAAGAAACAGCAGCAGAAGAAGCAACAGAGAAAACACCCGCGGAAGAATCCTCTGCGGAAGGAACCTCCATGGGAGGCGCGTCCATAGATGGAAGGACCGCGGATGATACATCTTTGGAAGGGATATCTGGGGAAGCAGCACAAACGGACGGTACAGCGGTGGAATCTGCGGCCTCGGTGATATCAGCCGGGACAGAAACAGCCGCGGCGGAAGTCTATACTTCCAGGGAGGAAGCATACAAAGCCCTGCTTGCATCACTGGACCCTGATGAATGGGAAGGGGCAGCCCTTATAGATTTCGGCGGAAAGCAGGAGCCTTCTTTATTTGTCGCCGGCAGCAAAAGCGGCAGCCTTCTTGTTTTCTATGACCAGGGGAGCCTGCAGGTCTATGAACTGGGGGAACGTTATCCGACCTGGCTGGAGGCGGAGCGTCTTCTGTGTGATTCCGCTTTGGAAGGCCGCCGTCATTATGACAGGATCTATTCGATCGGTGAGACCTCTCTGACAGAAATATCCGGGGGCAGCTACGGAATGACAGAGGACGGAACAGGATGGACCTATATATGGGACGGCATGGAGATGAAACGGGAAGGCTACCGGGAGGCCATGGATTTTATTTTTGACATATCCCGTGCCGTCAGTTTTGAGGAAAATGACATGCGGCCGCTGGAGGAGTGGATCGGGCTGTGGACACAGGAGGCTCCGGACGGGGATACTTCCTCTGCCGCAGCGGTACAGGGAGATACCTCCGCCACCGCGGAAACGGGAGTAACGGCCGCTGCGGAAGCGGGAGAAACCGCTGCCAACGCCGGGGATGACGCGGGAGAAAACTGAGACAAATTTCGAAAACAGAAAATGACGGGCAGAGAGCTGTTCGGGAACTACGATCCTCCGACGGCTCCCGGCCCGTTTTTACATGCGGAAGGCTGCCGTTTCCTGTGCCCAAAAGTGGCATACATTTACGGATTGTTGTATACTAAGGCAGTACATATTGTTCACTAACGCTTTAAACTGAAAAAGGCTGCTCCGGCAGCCGGGAGGTAGAAGAGTATGAAAGTCATAGATATTCTGAAGCAGAAGGAAGTAACGGTTTCATTCGAGGTATTCCCGCCCAAAACGGACGCCGGGTTCGCGTCTGTTTCCGGCGCCACCAGAAAGATTGCGGCCCTGCGTCCGGATTTCATGAGCGTGACCTATGGAGCCGGCGGAGGTACCAGCAAGAATACAGCCAGGATTGCCGCCGACCTGCAGAATACCTACGGGACCACTGTCCTCGCCCATCTGACCTGTGTCTCATCGACCAGGGAGACAGTGTCCAATATGATTGAGAAATATAAAGAGCTGGGGATTGAGAATATTATGGCTCTGCGGGGAGATATTCCGGCTCAGGGGCGCACGGTATTCGATTATGACCACGCGGCCGAACTGATCTATGATATTAAGTCCCGCGCGGAGGATATCTGTATCGGCGGTGCCTGCTATCCGGAAGGACATGTGGAGTGCCTGCGCCAGTCAGATGATATCCGCCACCTGAAAGAGAAGGTGGACGCCGGCTGTGATTTCCTGACCACCCAGATGTTCTTTGACAATCTGACCATGTACAATTTCCTTTATAAGGTACGGGAAGCCGGAATCCAGGTCCCGATCCTGGCCGGCATTATGCCTATTACCAATGAGAAGCAGGTGGGCAGGAGCGTCGCTCTGTCCGGCGCCACCATCCCGCAGAAGTTCAAGCGTATGATCGACAGCTTCGGGGATGATCCCGCCAGGATGCGGCAGGCAGGCATCATTTACGCTTCGGAGCAGATCATTGACCTGATTTCCAACGGCGTCAGCCATATCCATGTCTATACCATGAACAAGCCGGATGTGGCGGCGGGAATCCTGCACTGTCTGTCGGAGTTTTTGAAGTAAAGGAGCAAACCGGGAATGCGAGATCCACAGGAGGTCCTCAGAGGGGTCAGCAGAAAGGAAATCTGGAGATATCTGGGCTACAGCCGGATCCGGCCGGACAGCAGGGTAGACGGGGTCATCGACAGCTGCCTGGAAGACCTGCTGCAGGTCTCAGAGCCCCGGGCCGTCTGGAGAGACTTTGTCCTGCGTTCCGGGGAAGACGGAAGTCTTGCTGTGGTACGGCCGGAACTGGACGGCCTGGGACAGGAACAGGAGCTGGTGGAGATGGAGATTCACAGCAGGAGCCTGTCCCGTAACCTGGAAGGATGCGGCAGGGTATACCTGATGGCCGCCACACTGGGACCGGGTCCGGACAGGCTGGTCCGGAGGGCCCAGATCGTTCATCTGAGCCATACCGTTTTTTACCAGGCCATCGGCGCCGCTCTGATCGAGGAATGGTGCGACGAGGTCAACCGGGAAATCATAAGGGAAGGAAGGGAGCGGGGACTCTATGCCAGGCCCCGCTTTTCGCCGGGCTACGGGGATCTGCCTCTGGAGCTGCAGCGGGATTTTATGCGGATCCTGCGCATGCAGAAGGAGATCGGCGTTACACTGACAGATTCCCTCCTGATGACGCCGGCTAAATCCGTGACAGCCCTGATCGGCATGTCAGGTACAGACCGGGCCTGTCCGGTCTCCGGATGCGATGCCTGCGCCAGGGGAAAGGATTGCGCTTATAAACGGGAAGACGCGTAAAGTGACGGGAGGCAGCCGGCTGCGGACTCTGCCGCCGGCAGGGCAAAACGAATACGGAAAGGGATAGAATAGTTTGAAAACGTTAAGGGAACGACTGGGAAAGGAGTGGCTGTTCTGTGACGGCGGTATGGGAACCATCCTGCAGGCCAAAGGCCTGGCGGGCGGAGAACTGCCGGAGACATGGAATCTGAAAAGACCGGAGGATATCATAGACCTCCACTGCAGCTATCTGGAGCAGGGCGTCAATATTTTCAATACAAATACCTTCGGGGCCAACGCGCTGAAATATCCGGACAATCTGGAGGAGATCGTCCGGGCCGCTGTAGAGCTGGCAAAGGAGGCAAGGCGCAGGACCGGACGGGAGGACGCTTATATCGCCCTGGACATAGGTCCGACAGGCAAGCTTCTGCAGCCCATGGGCGACCTTCCCTTTGAAGAGGCGGTCCGTCTGTTCAGCCAGGTGGTCCGGACCGGGGCGGAGGCCGGCGCGGATCTGGTCCTGATCGAGACCATGAGTGACAGCTATGAGGCCAAGGCTGCGGTCCTGGCGGCAAAGGAGAACTGTGACCTGCCGGTCCTGATCACTACCATCTATGACGCGTCCGGAAAGCTCCTGACCGGCGGCACGGTGGATTCGACGGTGGCTATGCTGGAGGGCCTGCGGGTGGACGCTCTGGGCGTCAACTGCGGACTGGGGCCGGAACAGATGCTCCCCATTGTGGAGCGGATGACGCAGGTGGCGTCGGTTCCGATCATTGTCAATCCCAATGCCGGCCTGCCCAGAACAGAAGGCGGCCGGACGGTCTATGACGTGGATCCGGAGGAGTTTTCCATATGGATGGAGCGGATCGCGGCCCTGGGCGTCCAGATCGTGGGCGGCTGCTGCGGCACAACACCGGACCATATCGGCAGGACCATCCGTAAGGTTTCCCGTATGCCGTTCCGGGAGAATACACCCAAACACCGTACAGTGGTCACATCCTTCAGCCAGGCGGTGGAGATCGGTCCCAGGCCCGTCATCATCGGGGAAAGGATCAATCCGACCGGCAAGAAGAAGTTCAAGGCGGCCCTGCGGGAAAATAATATCGAATATATTCTGGCGGAAGGCCTGCGGCAGGAGGACAGCGGAGCCCATATTCTGGACGTCAATGTAGGCCTGCCGGAGATTGATGAGCCGGCCATGATGGGTGAGGTGATCACCAGGCTGCAGAGCGTCCTGTCCCTTCCTCTGCAGATCGATACAACAGATTCCGCGGCTCTGGAAAGGGGCATGCGGCTTTATAACGGCAAGCCCATGGTCAATTCCGTCAACGGCAAGCAGGAGAGCATAGAAACTGTCTTCCCCCTGGTCCGTAAATACGGCGGCGTCCTGGTGGCCCTGGTCCTGGATGAACAGGGCATTCCTTCTACAGCGGAGGGAAGGATCGCCATCGCCCGGAAAATTTATGAAGCCGCGGACCGTTACGGCGTGCCCCGGGAGGACATCGTGATCGATGGCCTGGCCATGACCATATCCTCGGACAGCCGGTCCGCCCTGGTGACGCTGGAGACCCTGCGCAGGGTGCGGGACGAGCTGGGCGGCCATTCGATCCTGGGCGTTTCCAATATTTCCTTCGGTCTGCCAAGACGGGAGATCGTGAATGCCCATTTCCTGACCATGGCCATGCAAAACGGCCTCAGCTGTGCCATCATCAATCCGGGCAATGAAGCGATGATGCAGTCCTACCGGGCATTTCTGGCCCTGCAGGGACTGGATGAGAACTGTATGGGCTATATAAATACCTATGCCGGTACCAAAGCACCGTCCGCAGTTCCTGCGGCCGGAGGGGCGGCGGACGGGCAGCAGGGATCTACGGCGAAAGATGCCTCGCGGCAGGCAGCCTCCGACGGCATGTCTCTGGCGGAGAGCATTGCCCGCGGCATGGCGGAAAGTGCTGTACGGGCCACCAGGCAGGGCCTGGAAACCACAGATCCCCTGCTCCTGATCAACGAGCAGATGATCCCGGCTCTGGACCGGGTCGGACAGGGCTTTGAGAAAGGGACCATCTTCCTGCCGCAGCTTCTGATGAGCGCGGAGGCGGCCAAAGCGGCCTTTGAGGTCGTCAAGGAATCCATGAGCGGGACCGCCAGGGAGGTCAAAGGCCGTATGATCCTGGCTACCGTTAAGGGGGATATTCATGATATCGGCAAGAATATCGTGAAAGTCATGCTGGAGAATTACGGATATGAGATCCTGGATCTGGGCAAAGACGTGGCGCCGGAGACCATCGTGGATACAGCCATCCGGGAGGATATCCGGCTGATCGGCCTGAGCGCCCTGATGACAACAACGGTCGTCAGCATGGAAGAAACGATCCGCCTGCTCCGGGAACGGAAGCCGGATACCCGTGTGGTCGTGGGCGGCGCAGTTATGACGCAGGAATACGCGGACGCCATCGGAGCGGACTGCTACGCGAAGGACGCTATGGCCACGGTTCGATACGCCGACCGGGTCTTCGGATATGAGGCGGCGGATCCGGCCTGACCGCTGGCCGGAAACGGTATCTGCAGATGAAAATCGAAAGACAGTAAAAATAAAAAAAACGGAAAGCCAAAAAGCTCTCCCTGACGCATGTAATCACGCGTCAGAGAGAGCTTTTTCCTGTCTCATTTAGCGGCAGCCTTCTGCCGCAGACCGGACCAATCTGCCGGCTGGACGTCAGGCGTCTACGATCAGGTAGCGGCCGTCGCCGACCGCGAAGACCTCCGCGGCCTCCAGGGGATCGCTGTCCTCAAAATCAATAAAATCTTCTTCAAAGTAGCGGCGGACATCCTTTTTGGAAGATACCACCGTGGCAAAGACCATGTCCAGAAAATCTTCCGCTTCTTCCGGCGTGGAAGCCACGTCTTCGGGGAAGAGCTGCCGCTGATTTTTCAGAAAACAATCGATGACTTTTTTATCATATTGGCCCATAACCGCCGTCTCCTTTTTGAAGTCTGCTGCGTCTGTCCGTTCCGGGATGCTCTGTTTTGGGATACCCTGCTTTGGGATACCCTGCTTTGGGATACCCGCTGACCGGAGCATTATTTCAGGGTCAGCAGATACTTTTCTACGCTGGTGACCGCGTTGGCGCCGTCCGCTACGGCTGTTACGACCTGGCGCAGCTGTTTTTTACGTACATCACCGGCGGCAAAGACACCGGGCACATTGGTGGTACCGGTCTCGTCCGCCAGGATGTAGCCTTTTTCATCCATGGCAATATTCTGGCCGGCGTAAGAGGAGCGGGGCTCAATTCCGACCGCGATGAAAACGCCGGATACAGGGATGGTACGCTCGGAACCGTCTTTCACATTGGTAACGGTCACAGACTCGACCTTGCCGTCCCCGTTGATGGATTTGGCGACACTGTCCCATACCATCTCCACATTGGGCAGGGAGAGCAGGGACTCCTGCAGGACTTTTGCAGCCCGCAGCTCGTCACGGCGGTGGACGACATAGACCTTATTGCAGCCTCTGGCCAGGAAGATCGCGTCCTCGACGGCCACATCGCCGCCTCCGATGACGAGGGCGTCCTTTTTGCGGTAGAAAGCGCCGTCACAGGTAGCGCAGTAGGACACGCCGTGTCCGCCCAGAGTATCTTCCCCGGGAACGCCCAGGTGGGCATGCATGGCGCCGCTGGCCAGGATCACGGCCTTCGCCTCATAGGAATCCTCTTCCGTGATGACCTTTTTTACAGGCCCGGTCAGATCCAGGGAGGTCACCAGTCCGTTCTCGATGACCGCGCCCAGCTTTTCCGCGTGCTGCTGCATCTTGTCCGCCAGGTCCATGCCGGAAATACCGGGGATGCCGGGATAGTTGTCGATTTCATATGTATCAATGATCTGGCCGCCGCTGATAAAATTCTGTTCCAGGACCAGGGTGTTGAGCCTTGCTCTGGAAGCGTAGATGGCGGCGCTCAGTCCGGCAGGTCCGGAGCCGATGATGATAAGATCGTACATATTTTACTCCTTTCAGCTAAGGACGCCGTCGAACTTTTTGGCAAGGGCTGCCTGCGGGACCGCGCCGATCTGGCGGTCTACAGCCTGGCCGTCCTTGAAGAAGACCATGTTGGGGATGCTCATCACGTTGAACTGCTCAGCGATCTCGGGGTTGTCATCCACAAACAAATACAGGGATATCGCTCTTTAATACTTCCGCTTCAAAATTGTTCTCGTCAAATGTGTATACCATGATATTTCCTTTCCGCATATTTATGCATATCAGTGAACGTTTATGTTTGTGAATTCTATTGTATATTCTATTTTAAAATATGCAGGCCGCCGCTGTAAAGAAAGGTCTTTATTTCCACGGCAACTGCGATTGTCTACAATTACATTTTACACAATTTAATTTTGCTGTCAACTGTTTTTTTCAGATAAGGGGACGGACAGCAGAATGATATTTTTTTGACAAAGTTGACGGATAAGATTGAAAAGGCGGATACATAAGCATTATAATAGGAAAAAGCGGCTGTTTACGGCCGCGGTATGACAGAAAGACAAGCAGGGAAAGGGAAAGCACAGCAGAACAGAGAGCCCCGGCAGCAGGGGTAAGGAGGAAAAATATGGATTATTCTCAGAAATATCAGGAGAAGCTGGTCACAGCGGCACAGGCGGCGGCTGTCGTAAAGAGCGGGGACTGGGTAGACTACGGCTGGACCACTACGACCAGTGTGGCTGTAGACCGTGAGCTGGCAAAACGTCTGCCCGAGCTGAAAGATGTCAATTTCCGCGGCGGCATCCTTATGCATGTTCCGGAAATCTTCCGGCGGCATCCTTATGCATGTTCCGGAAATCTTCAAGGTTGAGAACGCGGCAGATCATATGACATGGAACAGCTGGCATATGAGCGGCGTGGAGCGTAAGGCAATCGCCCAGGGCTTCGCTTTCTACTGCCCTCTGAAATATTCGGAGCTGCCCCGCCACTACCGGGAGAGTAAGGATCCTCTGAATGTATCGATCATGCAGGTCGCTCCCATGGACAGATTCGGATACTTTAATCTGGGCCTCAGCGCCAGCCACGCGCAGGCGTCCATTCAGAAAGCAGAGAAGGTCATCGTAGAAGTCAATAAAAATATGCCTGTATGTCTGGGCGGCACCAATGCCTATGTCCACATCGATCAGGTAGATATGATCGTTGAGACGGACAATCCGCCCATCGACGCTTTCCCGCCCGCGGCACCTGCCACGGAGGTCGACAAGGCCGTCGCGGAACTGGTCGTAAAAGAGATTCCGGACGGCGCCTGCCTGCAGCTGGGCATCGGCGGTATGCCCAATGCCATCGGCCAGATGATCGCCCAGAGCGATCTGAAGGATCTGGGCGTCCATACGGAGATGTATGTCGACGCGTTCGTCGATATCGCGGAGGCCGGCAAGATCACCGGTGCCAGAAAGAACTTTGATGTAGGCAGACAGACCTACGCTTTTGCCGCGGGTACCCAGAAGATGTATGATTACCTCGACAATAACCCCGAGTGCATGAGCTGCGCTGTTGACTATGTCAATCATATAGACCGTGTCAGTGCCCTCGATAACTTTATCTCCATTAACAACGCGGTCGATATTGACCTGCAGGGCCAGGTCAACGCGGAAAGCGCGGGTACCAGGAATATCTCCGGCGCGGGCGGACAGCTTGACTTTGTCCTGGGCGCTTTTGCTTCCAAAGGCGGCAAGAGCTTTATCTGCCTGTCCTCTACCTTCATGAACAAGAAGACCGGTAAACTGGAGAGCAGGATCCGTCCTACCCTGTCCAACGGCAGTATCGTAACAGATACCAGGGCCAACGTCATGTATATCGTGACCGAGTACGGCATGGTCAACCTGAAGGGCCGCAGCACCTGGCAGAGGGCTGAGGACCTGATCAGTATCGCGCACCCTGATTTCCGGGATCAGCTGATTGCCGAAGCGGAAAAAATGAATATCTGGAAACGCAGCAACAAGAGATAAGGACAGAGCGTCCCTTTGACTAAAAGGAACATGGAAGCAGCCGGAGACCCGAAAACTCCGGCTGCTTTTTAAGTTCGGTCACCGCAAAAAAGAATCCTTCATAACAGGTCCATAAAGATTTCCGGTCCCGATTCGGGTTAAGAAATCATAAATTACTGAAAAATCAGATAATTAGGCATATAAGCATTAAATTAATTGACAATTATAGAATAACTGCTATAATAGATATATCACCAAATACGGAAACCGATTCCCATACCGGTATTCCAGAAAGGCAGGTACACTCCAAAATTCTACTTAATTTTTAACTCATCTTAAAATACGGGAAGACATAAACATAGATCAGGCAGAACGTGAAGAGGTTAGTTCCAGCCGCACCTTTCGAACAGATCAGTCATAATAAACAATCATTTTCCGGGAATCGCAGTTTCCGCAGTATCGGGAGATACCCGCAGGACTGGTATCCACAGGAGAAGAATTGATAAAGGTCCATCTGTTTGAAGCAGGATCCTCAAGTAAGAATCCACCGCTATATTGCTTCGAAATACAGCGCAGGAAATCTGAAGCGGGGAATTATCAGTCCATCATTCGAGTATTTGCCGGAGCAGAGTTCATAACCTCCACCTGAAACCGTCTGGCTGCTGATTACGAGAACGTCAGCAGGGGAGAAGTAACAGATTCGATCTATATGTCTGAACAGTAAGGAGGTATAAACCATTGTATGACGCAAATCATTAAGAAGGGATGTCAGTGAATCGCCGGCATCCCTTCTTAATATGTGTATATGTGTGACCGGCAGATGCGTTACCTGTGAGATACTTTTGGAATACCTGCAGGATTGCCTGATACACCCTGTTAACCCTTTTATTTTACTTTGCCGGGTTGGTGCTTTGGAGCGTCCTTGTGTATAATAGAGGAACAGGATATTTGAAAACAGATACAGCCCGGCGCCCGTAAGCGGGGACAGATCAGACGGGAGATATTGCATGGAGGGGGAGAAAAATGAAGATTACCTGGCTTGGACATTCCTGCTTTAAAGTAGAATCAGACGGCTACAGCGCGGTACTGGATCCCTACGCGGACGGGTCGGTACCCGGACTCGGCGATGTGCGGGAGACAGCGGACATTGTCCTGTGCAGCCACGGTCATGATGATCACAACGCGGCCGGCAACGTGAATCTCCGCGGCAGCGGGGCGGCGCCTTTTGATGTATCCTTTATTGATACCTGGCATGACAACGTACGCGGAAAAATGCGGGGCAGCAACCGGATCACTATCCTTTCAGACGGGAAGATGACCCTTGTACATATGGGGGATCTGGGCTGTGACCTGACGCCCGCCCAGTATGAAGAGATCGGACATCCGGATGTTCTGCTGATACCGGTTGGAGGTTTCTTTACCATTAACGCCAAACAGGCTGCCGCGATCGCGGACAGGATCGGCGCCAGGGTCACAGTCCCCATGCATTTTAAATCCAAAAGCTTTGGCTACAAGGTGATCGGGACTGTTGACGGTTTTGTGGAGCGGCGGAAAAACGTGAAGAAGTACGGCAGTGAACTGGAGATTACAGAGGATATGCCGGAACAGACCGCGGTCATGCGCCCTAAAATGATGAAATGATCCGGCAGCAGGGCAGGGACCGGACGCGTACAGGACCCTGTCAAAAACGGAAAGGATAAAAACGGAGGCAGCTTCCATGCGAATACCATGAAAGCTGCCTCTGTTATTTTCTTACCGCTTTTTTCTGAAGCTCCTCGCGAGCCGCCGGTCAGGCGTAATCGGTCGGGATCGATACGGTCGTAATGGCGATTCCGGCAATGGCGACGATGGCGACAATAGCGACTACCATGTTCTTCATATGGGTACCCCTTTCTGCTGTGAATAAGAATCCTGTCCGCTGCCCTGAGCAGACGGATACAGTACATAGTATAGCAAGGGTACTGCCGAAACTCAATGGCTGACCCCGGGCAAAAACGGGCAAAATCCCCGCAAGTTCGGGAAAGACCGCTTGCTAATAAGCATGTTAATAGATACAATAAAACCTGATGCTTTGTTGAAGGACAGGATTTTTTTATATGCAGATTTTATTTGAAGACTATATCAGATACCGTAAGGAAAAGATCCGCGAACGGCTCAAGAGCGCGGTGACGGAACAGTTTATGGCGGCCCACCCGGAAGCGGGGCCCAAGGCGGTCCGGCGCTTCAAAAAAAAGCAGGCCTATCACGATATGCTGGACCAGGCCGTCAAAGCGGATGAAGAATATATTTACATTACAGACCCTGCCCACAGGGAGGAGACCGAGCAGGCCTTTGCCGCGGAAGCGGAGAGCCTGGAGAAGACCCTGACCAAATATGCCCAGGCCAGGGAAAAGCGGCAGCTGGAAAAGAAGCTGCGGGAGCTGACGGGAGCCGGGCGGCTGCGCGGTGACCTGGAAGCCCGAAGAGATGACTATCTGGACGGGGTCGTGGAAGCGATCGAGTATTACTTCCGTACCAGAAATCTGACCATGCACAGGGTCAAAAATACCCATTTCGGCAGGCAGACCTGGGAGGAGCCCCTCTCCGAAAAGAATATAAAGGAATTCACGGAATCCTTCACCATGGACGATGAGACGGTGGGCTGGATCCTGAACAGGAGCAGGAGCATCGATGAGTATCTGATCCGTAAAGCGGCGGATTCCGATCCTGAACTGGCAGTCTATGCCGGCAAGGGCAGCAGACACTGGCAGTTCATCCGGGAACGTCTGCGGATCACCATCAACGAGCTGGAACTGAACTTTGATATTCTGAATGAACTCCAGTATATCTTTACGCCGGAACGGATCGAGGAACTGCTGCGGGAGAATCCCCGTTACGGAGAGGCCTTTGCCCGGATCGATGAGCGGGCGGAGCGGGAACGCAGGCTCCGGGAAAATATTCTCAGCCAGATGCCCGACTGCTACGCGGACCTTTATCCCGCGGCCAGGGAGATGGACCGGCATTTTATTCTCCATATCGGGCCTACCAACTGCGGCAAGACCCATGACTCCATTGAAGCCTTCAAGAAGGCCCGGAGAGGTATCTATCTGGGGCCGCTCCGTCTGCTGGCATTTGAGATTTATGAAAATGCCAACGGGGACGGCGTCCCCTGCAACCTGGTGACGGGCGAAGAGGAGCATATCGTGGAAGGAGCCACCCATCAGGCTTCCACCGTGGAAATGATGGATCCGGCCTGGGAATATGACGTGGCGGTCATCGATGAGGCCCAGATGATGCAGGAGGAGGAAAGAGGCGGCAGCTGGACAGCGGCCATCATGGGTGTCCTGGCCAGAGAAGTCCATGTCTGCGCCGCGCCCTACGCGGAGCAGCTGCTGATCCGGCTGATTGAATACTGCGGGGATACCTGGGAGGTGGTACGGCATGAGCGGATGACGCCCCTGATCGTGGAGAAGCGCAAATTCACCTTCCCCGCCGGCGTGCGCCAGCATGACGCCCTGATCGTATTTTCCAAGAAGAACGTGCTGGCAGTCGCTTCCGAACTGCAGGCCAGAGGCATTCCCTGCAGTATTATTTACGGGGCCCTGCCTTATGAAGTCCGCCAGCAGGAGGTCCGCCGGTTTATTGAAGGGGAGACCCGGGTGGTCGTGGCGACGGACGCCATCGGCATGGGCATGAACCTGCCGGTCCAGCGGATCGTCTTCCTGGAAATGATGAAGTATGACGGACACAGGAAGAGAGACCTGTATCCCGAAGAAGTCCTGCAGATTGCCGGCAGGGCCGGCCGATACGGGATCTATGATACCGGCTATACCAACGCGGAGTATGGCAAGGCGATTTTGTGGAGATCCATGCGGCGCCATATCCCCGATCTGGAAAAGGCGAGACTGGCTTTCCCGGAAGGCCTGATCGGTCTGGAGGGACGTCTGTCTGAGATCATGGAAAGATGGAACAGCATTGAAGACAGGGATTTCTTCCAGAAGGCCTATACGGTCCGGGAGATTGAGCTCTGCAGAGAACTGGAGGAGTATACGGATGACAAGGAGCTGATCTATCGCTTCGTCATGATTCCCTTCGATGAATCCGACCAGCTGCTCAAGTCCATCTGGGAGCAGATGTTCGCGGCCGAACTGGCGGGTGAAGCCAGGGAGTTTCGGGATATGTACAGCCTTTACGGCAAAGGAAAGGACCTGCAGGAGCTGGAGGAACTCTACAGTGTATGCGACCTGGTCTATTATTACTGCCGGGTCTTCAATCATCCCAGGGAACTGGATGACGTGGCGGAGACCCGGAACCGGATCTGCAGCCTGATCATCGATATCCTGAAGAAGCAGTCCCTGCCCGGCAAACGATGCAGGCGCTGCGGCAAGATCCTGCCCTGGAACTATCCTTACGGTATGTGCGAGGAATGTTTCGGCGGGAAACGCGGCTGACCGGCGGCAGGCTGGCCTGCCGCTTCCGGAAACGGGTACCGCGGACCCGGCCCGATACGTGATAAAGAAGTCAAAGCAGCAGGTCCGGTTTCCTGCTGCTTTGACTTTTATTGCTATATTCCGGATGACTCCTGCCGGTAACTGCTGGGGGTACGTCCGGTGATTTTTTTAAAGGCCTTGGAAAAATACAGGCCGTTATCGTAGCCTACCGATACCGCGATGGCGCCGATGGTCAGTTCCGAGTGCCTGAGCAGGAACCTGGCCTTGTCGATCCTGTAATTGTCCAGATATTCTTTGGGAGAAAGTCCCATCTGCCTTGTAAAGACCCGGAACAGGGTGCTCCTGGATACCCCCACATAGTCGGCCACATCTTCTACGGAGATCGCGTAGGAATAGCGCTGCTCAATGAACTGGACCGCGCTCCGGACCGTTTCCGCGTCTCTCCCCCGCGCCGTCCTGTCCCGGCTGCTGCCGCCCACCAGCAGGGCCAGGAGGCTGTACAGTTCTCCGGTCATGGAGATCGATTCCCGGAACGAATTGCCGAAGGCCTGATTGATCCGGCGCAGGTGCTTCTGCAGATCCTTTCCATAGGCAGGCGCGGTCAGGACCAGGCTTTCCGGGCTGAAGTCGGTCATGTCCAGGATCGGTCTGGCATCGGTGCCGGCGAACCCTACCCACTCATAGCTCCAGGGCCGGCGCATATCCGCCTGGTAGCTGACGGCCATTCCAGGATAGATCAGAAAGGCATCCCCCTCCTGCAGCTGGAATGTTCTGTCCAGGACAGTATAAGTGCCCCTGCCCGCGCTGATATAGTGGATCAGATAATGGTCCCGGATACCCGGTCCCCATCGGTAGCCGGGCGTGCATTTCTGCCGGCCCACGTTGTAGACCGCCAGGGACATCATCGGCTTTTCCTGAACTTTATTGCTGAGCTTGAAGGGATCGCTCTCGATCCCTTCCGCCGGAACTGCTGCCGGATTTCCTTCCGGGCTCTCTTCCGGAGACAGATCGCTCTGTAAGTGGTCTTCTTTCATATTCTTCTCTCAGGCCTCCTGATTCCCATCTTCCCTTTCTATATGCAAGTCTATCCTGATTTTCTGAAACATGCAACATAATTACATACGGGTACAACGAAATTCTATTTTGTCCTCCGGGGTTCTGACGCATACTATAGTCACAGAGACAAACAGATTGCAATCTTAAAAAGCCAGCAGATAAGCCATTTTCAGAAAGAAGGGGATTGGATCATGAATGTTCAGGACGCGGTTAAATCACTTGTACGCTACGGGATCAGCAGAAATCTGATCGAAAAAGAAGACACATTATTTACAGCCAACAGTATCCTTGACGTACTGGGCGTCGAGCCCGGCGGAGATTTCCTTTCCGGGATGACCGTGGATGACGCCGAAGAGATGGAACTGGAGGACATCCTGGCGGTCCTGCTCGATGACGCCGCTGCGCGGGGCCGGATCGATAATGGCATCGCCAGCCGGGATCTCTTCGACACTCGCATCATGGGCTGCCTGACCCCCCGTCCCTCGGAGGTCATCCGCCGCTTCAATACTCTTTATAAGGAACAGGGTCCTGCCGCGGCTACGGATTATTTTTACGCCCTCAGCAAAGACTCTGATTACATAAGGTCCTACCGGATCCGCAAGGACCGCAAGTGGACCGCGAAGACCCGCTACGGGGAGCTGGATATCACCATCAACCTGTCCAAGCCTGAAAAGGATCCCAAGGCCATCGCCGCGGCCCTCAATAAGAGACAGGACGCCTATCCCAGATGCCTGCTCTGCCCCCAGAATACGGGCTACGCCGGCCGCCTGGATCATCCCGCCAGACAGACCATCCGCCTGATCCCCCTGCAGCTGGACCACAAGGACTGGTTCATGCAGTATTCTCCCTATGTTTACTACAACGAGCACTGTATCGTACTGTCCGGAGAACACATTCCCATGAAGATCGAGCGGGCCACCTTCAAACGCCTGCTGGAGTTCATCCGCATCTTCCCCCATTACACGGTAGGGTCCAACGCGGACCTGCCCATCGTCGGCGGCTCCATTCTGACCCACGAACATTTCCAGGGCGGCCGTTATACCTTCGCCATGGAGAAGGCAGACATCCGGGAGAAGATCCGTTTCGCCGGTTTTGAAGATGTGGAAGCCGGTATTGTCAACTGGCCCATGTCTGTAATCCGCCTGGACTGCGCTGATCCGGGACGACTGGTCGACCTGGCCGACAGGATTCTGTCTGTATGGAGAGGCTATACAGACGCGGAGTGTGGTATAATGGCGGAGACAGAGGGAACTCCTCATAACACCATCACGCCCATCGCCAGAATGCGCGGGGATCTGTACGAGCTGGATCTGGTCCTGCGCAACAACCGGACCAGTGATGAGCATCCCCTGGGGATCTATCATCCCCACGCGGAGCTCCATCATATCAAGAAGGAGAACATCGGCCTGATCGAGGTCATGGGTCTGGCGGTCCTGCCGGCCCGCCTTCTGCAGGAGATGAAAGAACTGCAGGATGTCATTCTGGACGGAAAGGATCCCGCTTCCATGCCTTCCCTGCAGCCCCACGCCCAATGGGCAGAGCAGATCCTGGCCAAATATCCGGAATTTGCCCCGGACAAAGTACAGCGCACACCGGAAAGCGAGACAAAGCTGGACGAGATCATCAAAGAAGAAATCGGGCTGGTATTCGCCCGGGTGCTGGAACACTGCGGCGTCTATAAGGAAACAGAAGCCGGACGGGCCGGCTTTGAGAGATTCATTGATACAGTCAGCAGAGAATCCTGAAAGGAGACCAAGATGAAAGTATTAGTTACAGGCGGAACAGGTTTTATCGGCAGCCATACCTGCGTGGAGCTTCTGAACGCGGGCTATGACGTGGTCATAGCGGACAATCTTTATAACTCCAAAGCCCTGGTCGTTGACCGGATCGAGAAGATCACCGGCAGGCGCCCTGCCTTCTACGAACTGGATGTCAATGACAGAGCGGCCCTGACAGATCTTTTTGACAAAGAAGACATCGACGCTGTCATCCATTTTGCCGGCTACAAGGCTGTCGGCGAATCCACCAGAAAGCCTCTGGAATACTACGCCAACAACATCGGCTCCACCCTGGTCCTCTGCGATGTCATGCGGGCCCATGGCTGTAAAAAGATCGTTTTCTCTTCTTCCGCCACGGTTTACGGCGACCCTGCCCAGATCCCGATCACGGAAGAATGTCCCATGGGCGAGACGACCAACCCCTACGGCGCCACCAAGGCCATGCAGGAGCGCATCCTGACTGACCTGTGGAAGTCGGACAACGAGTGGCAGGTCGTCCTGCTGCGCTACTTCAATCCCATCGGTGCCCATGAGAGCGGCCTGATCGGTGAAGACCCCAAGGGCATCCCCAACAACCTGCTTCCCTATGTATCCAAGGTGGCGATCGGCGAGCTGGAAATCGTCCACGTATTCGCTGGAAATCGTCCACGTATTCGGCAATGACTATGATACCCCCGACGGAACCGGCGTACGTGATTACATCCATGTCGTCGACCTGGCCAGGGGCCATGTTAAAGCCCTGGACCATATCGCGGAACTGCCCGGCGTTTCCGTGATCAACCTGGGTACCGGCATCGGCTACAGCGTACTGGATATTGTCAGGGCATTCTCCAAAGCCTGCGGCAAGGAACTCCCCTACGTGATCGAGGCCAGACGTCCCGGCGATGTTGCCACCTGCTACTCCGACCCTTCCAGGGCCAAAGAACTGATCGGCTGGACCGCGGAGAAGAATCTGGAGGATATGTGCGCTGACGCCTGGAACTGGCAGAAGAACAATCCCAACGGCTATGGTGAGGGCTGAGTACCCTTAAGTGACCCGCGGACATCCCCGGACTTTTCCTGAACCAATCTGATTTTCCATGAAAATAGATGGAGCCTTACCCGGCAGGCGAACTGCCTGCCGGGTAAGGCTCCTTTTTTCAGCGCCGCGCACAGGGCGCTTTCCTGATTTTTTATTTGTTACTGTTCTGGGACAGCAGCCGGACCGCCGCGCGGTAATGGGGATAGCGGATCCCTTCGCTGTGTTCGATCATGATCAGGCCCCGGCGTACATGGGGGAATTCCCGGAAACGGTCATGGTCGTCGAAGATGACATAGGAATCGCAGGGATTGTCCTCCAGCCAGGCATGGATCTCGGTGCTGCGGTCCCCGCTGTAGATCACCGGGGTGGCCCCGGCAATGGGGGTGCCGTTCTGTTCCATCCTCCCGTACAGGTTGCTGATCAGGGCCTTGCCCCAGTCATCCTCCATGGTCAGGGCGTCCCGCCAGGTGGAGGTCAGGATGATCCTGGCCCCGAATTTCGCGGTCAGGCGCCGCAGCCAGAACAGGGAGACGGGATCAAAGATCTGCCGGAGCCAGTCGATCCGCAGCAGTTTTGTCAGGCGGTAACTGAGCGCCGTACAGATCACGCCGTCCACATCCAGAAAAATAACGGGTCCTGTCATATTTGTTCCTTTATCCATACATCAGATCAGGCCGGGGGTGTTTCCGCCTGATGAACGACCACCTGGGGGAAGGGAATCTCAATGCCCGCGGCATCGAACTGCAGCTTGATGTTCTCCATCACATATCTTCGGGCGCTCAGATAATCAGAGCCGTTGACATAGCCGCAGGCGCCCAGGTCGACCGAACTGGAAGCCAGTTCCTCCACAAAGACCTGCAGGTCCATGGAGGAGACGAAATAGGGGCATTCCCGATAGACATTCTCGATGATCTCTTTGGCTTTTTTCAGGTCAGCGTCATAGGAGACCCCTACTGTGATATCCAGCCTGCGCTCCGGCATCCTGCTGGCATTTGTGACAGAGATGCCGGCCAGCTTGCCGTTGGGGATGGTGAGTCCCTTATTGTCTTTGGTCAGGACCCTGGTATAGACCAGGCCGATCTCCTGGATCGTGCCTTCGCCTTCGGAGCAGATGATATAATCGCCTACTTTGAAGGGACGCAGGAAGAGGATCAGGATACCGCCGGCAAAGTGGGAAAGGCTGTCCTTGAGGGACATGGCGATGGCCAGGCCGGCCGTACCCAGAACGGCAAGGATGGAGGCGGTATTGATGCCCAGCTGTCCCGCGACGATGAAGATCAGGAGAATATAGAGGGCAATATTGACAAAGGAATGCATGAATCTGGCCAGGGTCACATCCGCATTGGCCTGCCGGGCGGCCTTGTCCAGGGCTTTCATGACGGCCTTGATCAGATACAGGCCTATGATCAGTATGAGCAGAGTGACCAGAAGATTGATGCCCCAGACTTTCAGGGCGGGCCAGATCTCCTGAAAATAGTCAATGGTTTTGGTTACCTGCTGTTCCGCGGCTGTTTCCATTTGTACCTCCTTCAGATACAGCCGCAGTCCTTTGCCAGGACCGCGGCTGCGGGTTCATTTCGTGTTCGTGTTTCTATTCATCAATCGGCCGGTCCGGCTTACCAGTTTACGGCAATATCCAGCTGATTGGGGTTGCCGGCCGCGAAAGTGCCTGTATCACATACGATGCACAGGCCCAGACTGCACTCGACCAGGCTGCCTCTGGGATGGACGCTGAGATTGGCGGCGCACATGATGTAGTCGCCCAGCATCTTGCAGCCGTCATCCCTTACCCAGTATTCATCATAGTTGCCCATGCCGCGCATGATACTGACGACACCTCCCATGGGCAGGTTGTAATAGGTCTCCTTGCCGCTGGGGCCGTAAATGGAGCCGTTGCTGCGGTTCAGGACCGGACCGTCCCAGTTGGGATTGCGGGTCTGGGTCTTCAGAGTGGCCCGCCATCTCTCATATTCGATCTTTTCGGTCAGTTCGGCGCGGGTGTTCTCCGCGACGGTCTCCCGGGCCTCCAGCAGCATGGCCAGCTGCCGGTCTTTTTCTTTCTCCGCCTTCATGGAGGAAATATCCTCGGCGTAGAAGGTAATATCATCTTTATCGATGTAGCGGACCTCATCCCCGTCCTTGATCTCCCAGTACTGCAGGTCATTGGTACCGGTCACCGTCACCGGTTCGTAACGGG
>ONRU01000080.1 GCA_900320325.1 uncultured Lachnospiraceae bacterium | reverse complement strand
CATCCCCGTGTGGACCGGGGATGGCGCCTGTGAATTTCAGACCTGAAATTTTTATCAAAAACAGGTTGAATCTCGTAAATTCCTATGCTATACTTTCGTAGTCGGCAAAAAAAGCCGTCATAGGGGAATCATACAATGGCAGTATTCCGGTCTCCAAAACCGTCCATGGGGGTTCGAATCCCTCTTCCCCTGCTGCAGATCCTTTCAGATGTTCCGTAGGGAGCGCCTGAGAGGATTTTTTTTGTCCCTCTGTGCATTCTGCGCATTTTTCAGGGATACCCTGTCCAAAATGTAGTGTTGAAAGTCTGCTGTACTTTTCATTTGCATATGATATAATCAGCGTGACAGCCGCGGGCCTGCCCAGGGCCTGCCCGCGGCCGCAGCTTATCCATATGAGATTGAACAGGACAGGTCAATTTGAGCGACAAAGCGGAACGTAAGAAAAAACTGATCAGAGAGACGGCCCGGGAGGTCTTCATCCGAAAAGGCTTCAAGGATGTCACGATGAAGGATATCGCCCAGACTGCGGGGATCAGCAGGGGCGGCCTTTATCTGTACTATTCCAGTACGGAAGAGCTTTTGCTGGACGTGCTCCGGATCGAATCGGCTGAGTCGGACGATACCTTCGAGACAGCCATCTCCCGGCGGGCGGCAGCGGCCGATATCCTGCAGCTGTTCCTGAACGAACAGAAGAAGGAGCTTCTCAACCGGCAGGACGCCCTTTCTGTGGCGACCTATGAGTACGCTTTTTCCACCGGCCCCGGAGACAGCGGCTTCCTGCGCAAACGTTTCCAGTCGGCGGTCCGCATCATCGAGCATCTGATCCGGGCCGGGATCCAGAATGATGAATTCTATAGTCCGGATCCCCATGCCGCCGCGACCAACATTATGTTCGTGATAGAGGGACTCAAGATCTCCGCCCAGACCATCGGGATCACCGAGAAGGAGGTCGACCAGGAGATCCGCTACCTCATGGACGGACTTGCCCGGTTTTAAAGATTCAAAAGTGCTTTAGACAGTGACCCTGCCCGAAGCACTTTATTGTGTGCTCGGAAGTCCGGATACGGCTGACCGGTCACATGTTAAAAAGGTAATACAGTCATTCGCCGGCAGGCCCGGCGGCAGACGTTCACAGACAGATGTATATAAGAACAGGAGGAACCATTTAGGAAATGAGCGGTGTCAGACGTATTTACGTTGAAAAGAAACAGCCCTATGCCGTAGAGGCGCAGCACCTGAAGGAAGAGATCACAGGCTTTCTGGGCGTTGACGGGATCGAGGATGTCAGAGTCCTGATCCGCTACGATGTCGAGAATATTTCAGACCAGGTATTTGAAACAGCCTGCAGGACCGTATTTTCCGAGCCGCCCGTCGATATCCTTTACAGGGAGACCATTGAGATCCCGGAAGGCGCCAGGGTCTTCAGCGTGGAGCCCCTGCCCGGCCAGTTCGACCAGCGGGCCGATTCCGCCGTCCAGTGCGTCCAGTTCCTGAATGAGAACGAGAAACCTGTGGTCCGTACAGCCAGGACCTATATCCTGACCGGCAGGATCAGTGACGACGAATTTGACAGGATCAAGGGCAACTGCATCAATCCCGTGGATTCCAGGGAGACCGGCCTGGAGAAGCCGGAAACACTGACAGACGTTTATCCGGAAGCGCCGGACGTACCGGTGCTGAAGGGCTTTGCCGATATGGATGAAGCGCCTCTGCGGGAGCTCTACGCTTCTCTGAACCTGGCCATGACCTTCCAGGATTTCCGTTTTATCCAGGAGTATTTCGCCGGGGAAGAGCACAGGGATCCGACCATGACCGAGATCCGTGTCCTGGACACCTACTGGTCCGATCACTGCCGCCATACCACCTTCTCCACGGAATTGAAGAATATCACCTTTGAGGACGGATATTATAATACGCCCATCGAGACGACCTTCCGCAGCTACCAGGATACCAGAGAGGATCTGTATCAGGGCCGCGAAGACAAGTTCATCTGCCTGATGGATCTGGCACTGATGGGCATGAAGAAGCTGAAAGCGGACGGGATCCTGACCGATATGGAGGTTTCTGATGAGAACAACGCATGCTCTGTCGTCGTGCCCATCGAAGTGGACTACGGCAGCGGTCCCGAGACGGAAGAGTGGCTGGTATTTTTCAAAAATGAGACCCACAACCATCCCACCGAGATCGAGCCTTTCGGCGGCGCGGCTACATGTCTGGGCGGCGCTATCCGGGATCCTCTTTCCGGCAGAGGCTATGTATACCAGGCCATGCGCGTGACCGGCGCGGCCGACCCCACCATTCCGGTGGCGGATACCCTGAAGGGAAAACTCCCGCAGAAAAAGCTGGTCAACGACGCGGCCCAGGGTTATTCCTCCTACGGCAACCAGATCGGCCTGGCGACCGGCGAGGTCAAGGAAATCTATCATCCCGGCTATGTGGCCAAGCGGATGGAGATCGGCGCCGTCATGGGCGCGGCGGCCAGAAAGAATGTAGTCCGTGAGAACCCTGAACCCGGCGATATCATTATCCTGCTGGGCGGCCGTACAGGCCGTGACGGCATGGGCGGGGCCACCGGCTCTTCCAAGGCCCATACGGAGCAGTCCCTGACCACCTGCGGGGCCGAGGTCCAGAAGGGCAACGCCCCTACGGAACGAAAGCTGCAGAGGCTCTTCCGCAGGGCGGAGGTCAGCAGACTGATCAAAAAATGCAATGACTTCGGCGCGGGCGGCGTTTCTGTCGCTATCGGCGAACTGGCAGACGGCCTGGACATTGATCTGGACCTGGTACCCAAGAAGTATGAAGGTCTGGACGGCACCGAGCTGGCCATCGCCGAATCCCAGGAGAGAATGGCGGTCGTTGTAGCCCCCAAAGACCTGGATGAATTCATGGGCTACGCGGCCGAAGAGAACCTGGAGGCGGTCGTTGTGGCAGTGGTGACCGAAGAGCCCAGGCTGGTCATGAACTGGAGAGGCACTCCCATTGTGGATATTTCCAGAGCCTTCCTCAATACCAACGGCGCCCATCAGGAAACGGACGTTACGGTCCGGATGCCTGATGAAAAGGACAACTATTTTAAGAAGCTCGCTTCCAGAGGCGTCTCTGAGATCCTGGATCAGGATCCGGAAGGCGGCAGCCAGGAGCACCTGTTCGCCGGAGCCCTTCTGGCCGGCCTGCAGGATCTCAATACCTGTTCCCAGAAAGGACTGGTCGAGCGTTTTGACGCCAGTATCGGCGCCGCTACCGTGACCATGCCCTATGGCGGCAAATATCAGCTGACAGAGACCCAGACCATGACCGCCAAGCTTCCGGTCCTGGGCGGGAAGACCGACGCCGTCACCATGATGAGCTTCGGCTTCGACCCCTATCTGTCTTCCTGGAGCCCTTATCACGGCGCTGTCTACGCGGTCACCGATTCCATCGCCAAGATCGTGGCTGCCGGCGGTGACTACCGTAAGCTCCACTTTACCTATCAGGAATATTTCGGCAGGATGTCCCAGGAGCCGGCCCGCTGGAGCCAGCCCTTCTCGGCCCTGCTGGGCGCCTATGACGCCCAGGTCGGCTACGGCATCGCCAGCATCGGCGGCAAGGACAGTATGTCCGGTACCTTCAATGATATCGATGTGCCTCCGACCCTGGTATCCTTCGCGGTCGATGTGGCCACTGTCGATGATGTTGTGACACCTGAGCTCAAGAAGGCGGGCGATGTCCTTGTCTATTTCAAGATCGAGAAGGATGAGTATGACATGCCTGTCTACGAGGAAGTCAAGCGCCTCTACGGCCTGGTCACCGACATGATGCGGGAAGGAAAGATCTCAGCTGCCTATGCGGTCGACGCTTACGGCATCGCTCCCGCGGCTGCCAGGATGGCCTTCGGCAACCGGCTGGGCGTGGCCTTCAGCACGGACAGAAAGGTCCGCCGCCTGTTCAGCAACGGCATCGGCAACCTCATTGTGGAGATGAGTCCGGAAACAGCGGACGGGCTGGATGCCCTGGACGTCGAGTACAGGATCATCGGTGAGATCACGGAAGAGCCTGTATTCACCTACGGCAGCGAGGTCCTTCCCGTTGACGACGCGGTCCGGGCATGGAAAAAGCCCCTGGAGAAGGTATTCCCTTCCATCGCCGTCAAAGACAGGACCCCTGTGGAGACCCCTCTGTATCAGGAGAAGAACATAGCGGTCTGCACGCATCCGATCGCGCAGCCCACTGTATTTATACCGGTATTCCCCGGCACTAACTGTGAATATGATTCCGCCAGGGCCTTTGAGGCAGCCGGCGCCAGGACTGTGACCAGGGTCTTTACCAACCTTTCGGCGGAAGGCATCCGCGACTCTGTCGCCGCTTTCGCCAGAGAGATCAGTCAGGCCCAGATCATCATGTTCCCCGGCGGATTCTCGGCCGGCGACGAACCGGACGGCAGCGCCAAGTTCTTCGCGACCGCCTTCCGCAACAGCGCCATCGAGGACGCTGTCATGGATCTGCTGCAGCAGCGGGACGGCCTGATCCTGGGCATCTGCAACGGCTTCCAGGCCCTGATCAAGCTGGGACTGGTCCCTAACGGGGCTTTTACCGGCCAGGACGCCCAGTCGCCGACCCTTACCTATAATACGATCGGCAGGCACATCTCCAAGATGGCCTATACAAAGGTCGTCAGCAATAAGTCCCCCTGGCTGGCAGGCGCGGACCTGGGCGGTGTCTATGTCAACCCCGCCTCCCACGGTGAAGGCCGTTTCGTCGCCCCGAAGGAATGGATCGACAGGCTCTTCGCGGCAGGCCAGGTGGCCACCCAGTACTGTGACCCTGACGGATATATTTCCATGGATGAGGAATGGAACATCAACGGTTCCTTTGCCGCCATTGAAGGCATTACCTCGCCGGACGGCCGGATCTTCGGCAAGATGGTCCACTGTGAGCGGCGGGGCAGCGGCGTCAACCTGAATATTGTCGGCAACCAGGATATGAAACTGTTTGAATCCGGCGTGAATTATTTCCGCGGATAAGAAAGAGATATCCGGCCGGCAGCCGGGCGAAAGACGCGCGACGGATCCGCTGGCACGCCTGTGCCGCTGCATCTGCCGCGCGTTTTACCTTGCGGACCGGGGCAAAACATACTAAACTGTTCCGCAGGAGCGGATTCGGGAATGAATAAAGTCAATTACAGCAAAGAAACGGAAAAGATCCTGGAACAGATCGCGGCCGGCGCGGATCCGGAGGAGGGACAGGCGCCCCGCCTGCTCCTGCACAGCTGCTGCGCCCCCTGTTCCAGCTATGTCATGGAATATCTGCGGGAGTATTTTGACCTGACGGTCTTTTATTACAATCCCAATATCACCGCGGAGAAGGAATACAGATACCGGCTGGCGGAAGAAAAGCGCCTGATCGAGGCTTACAACCGCCAGGTGGAAGAGGGATCCTTTACGGGCATGCATTCTACGGCAAAGGCCCGCAGGATCAAAATCATGGAGAGTCCCTATGACCCGGACAACTGGTATCAGGCCGTCCGGGGCCTGGAGGACTGCAGGGAAGGCGGCAGCCGCTGCTTTGTCTGCTTTGAGACGCGGCTGCGGGAGACGGCCCGGCAGGCCGCCGCGGAGGGCTTTGACTGGTTCACGACCACGCTGACCATCAGCCCCCTCAAAAACGCCGCCAGACTCAACGAGATCGGTCAGAAGTGCGCGGAAGAGTACGGCGTACCTTTCCTGCCCTCTGATTTTAAGAAGAAAGACGGCTATAAAAGGTCGATCGAATTATCATCCATGTTCGGACTTTACCGGCAGAACTACTGCGGCTGTGAATTCTCGCGGCGGCAGCAGGATCCGGACAGGGAATAAAGCAGGAGGAATTTTACGTGCGGAAGTTTATTGAAGTTATTTCACAGGAAATGGAGCAGGCCTTTGAAGCGGCAGGCTATGATCCCTCACTGGGCAGAGTCACTGTTTCCAGCCGTCCCGACCTGTGTGAGTACCAGTGCAACGGAGCCATGGCAGGCGCCAAAAAGTATCATAAGGCCCCCTTCATGATCGCGGAGGATGTAGCTGGGCAGCTGCGGGATTCAGAGGTGTTCTCCTCTGTAGAGGTGGTACGTCCCGGTTTCATCAATCTGAAGATACGGGAAGCCTTCCTGACCGCTTATCTGATGCAGATGAAAGACGCGGACCGTTTCGGCATGCCCGCGCAGGAGGCTCCTTCCCGGATCATCCTGGATTACGGCGGCCCCAATGTGGCCAAGCCCCTGCATGTAGGACACCTGCGTTCCGCTGTCATCGGTGAAGCCATCAAGCGGATCTGCCGCTATCACGGTGAAGAGGTCATCGGCGACATCCATCTGGGCGACTGGGGCCTGCAGATGGGCCTTGTCATTACCGAGCTCCAGGACCGTCAGCCGGACCTTCCCTATTTTGATCCCGATTACAGCGGAGGCTATCCGGAGGAGGCTCCCTTTACGGTCTCCGAACTGGAGGAGATCTATCCCTATGCCAGCAAAAAATCCAAAGAGGATCCGGACTATTACGCCCGGGCCATGGAAGCGACCCATCGCCTGCAGGAGGGCGACCGGGGCCTGCGTGCCCTCTGGAACCAGATCATTTCGGTCTCCGTAGCGGATATGAAGCGCAACTACGCCAGACTGGATGTGACCTTTGACCTCTGGAACGGAGAGTCCACGGTCAATGACATCATTCCGGGCATGGCACAGAAAATGAAAGAGGACGGCTATGCCCACGAGAGCAACGGCGCCCTTGTAGTAGACGTTTCCGAAGAGTCCGACAGCAAGGAGATGCCTCCCTGCATCATCCTCAAGTCCGACGGGGCGGCCCTGTATACCACCACGGACCTGGCCACCATCAAGGACAGGGAGGATACCTGGCATCCCGACCAGATGATCTACATCACCGACAAGCGGCAGGAACTGCATTTCAGCCAGGTCTTCCGCTGCGCCCGAAAGACCGGCCTGATCCGTCCGGAGACCCGCCTGCACCACATCGGTTTCGGCACCATGAACGGCAGGGACGGCAAGCCCTTTAAGACCCGGGAAGGCGGCGTCATGCGGCTGCAGACCCTGATCGAGGACATTGACAGGGAGATGCTTGGCAAGATCAGCGCCAATGAGGAGATTCCCCCGGAGGAAGCCCGGGAGACCGCGGAGAAGGTGGCCCTGGCGGCCCTGAAGTATGGCGATCTGTCCAACCAGGCCTCCAAGGATTATATATTTGATATTGAGCGTTTTACCTCCTTCGAGGGAGATACAGGTCCCTATATCCTGTACACCATCGTCAGGATCAAATCCATCCTGTCCAGATACAGCAGGGAGGGCGGCAAAGAGATCGGATCTCTGGCCATCGGCACCGCCAAAAGCCCCGCGGAGAAGAATCTCATGTTCGACCTGGCCGGGTTCTCCGCCATGATGGACAGCGCTTATGAAGAGCTGGCCCCCCATAAGGTCTGCGCTTATATCTACCAGATGTCCAATGATTTCAACAGCTTCTATCACGGGACCAGGATCCTGGCCGAAGAGGATACGGAGAAGAAGGAAGGCTGGATCGCCCTGCTGTCCCTGACGGAGCGGGTCCTGCTGACCTGTATCGATGTGCTGGGCTTTTCCGCGCCCGAAAGGATGTAAGGAAGCTTCCCTTTATTTACATCATTTTAAATAAGTGGTACATTATTAAAATAATGCGACAGTTCACAGTGTTTTAGACAACGGAGGATGAGAGATGTCAGTATTCAAAGGATCCGCAGTCGCGATCGTCACACCTTTCCATGAAGATACAAGTATCAATTATGACGCTTTTGCCGATTTTATCGATTATCAGATCGACAACGGGACCGACTGTATTGTTGTTTGCGGTACAACAGGCGAGTCCGCGACCCTGTCCGAGAAGGAGCATGTCGAGGTCTGTAAATGGTGCATCAAATATGTCAACGGCAGGATCCCTGTCGTAGCCGGCACAGGCTCCAACAGCACCCAGAC
>ONRU01000052.1 GCA_900320325.1 uncultured Lachnospiraceae bacterium | reverse complement strand
ACCGGCTGCAACATCCAGCCTGAGACCGCGGCCAGGATCGTCAAAGAGATCCCCGGCGTTGTCGGCATCAAGGAAGCCAGCGGCAACATCAGCCAGATCGTCAAACTGATGGCGCTGACAGACGGCAATATCGATCTGTACTCCGGCAATGACGATCAGGTCGTGCCCCTGCTTTCCATGGGCGGTCTGGGCGTGATCTCCGTTGTCGCCAACGTAGCTCCCAGAGCCATGCATGACATGTGCTATAAATTCTTTGAAGGCGATATCGCCGGTGCCGCCAAACTGCAGAGAGATACCAACGAACTGTGCAATAACCTCTTCTCGGAGGTCAACCCGATCCCTGTCAAGAAGGCAGTGGAATTCATGGGTTACCAGGCAGGCCCGCTGCGCATGCCTCTGACCGAGATGGAGCCTGCCCATGCGGCAGCCCTGAAGAAGGCCATGCAGGACTTCGGCATCCTCTGAGCCGGGGGAACAGCATGAAAGGACCGGCAGACGTGCCCCGGGCAGCCTGCCGGCAGATTCCATAGGGAGGAGACCGGAATGGATAATAAAAATGTGGTAAAAGCGATCTTACACGGCTGCAACGGCAGAATGGGACGAATGATCGAAGACATCGTATCCAGGGACGACAGGATCGAGATCATCGCGGGCGTCGACGCCTTCGGGAATCCGAGCGGCGCGTTCCCGGTGTACAAGACCCTGCAGGAATGTCCCGCGGACGCGGATGTCCTGATCGATTTCTCAACAGCAGCCGCGGTCGACGGCATGCTGGACTACTGCGCGGCCCATGCCCTGCCCGCTGTGGTGTGTACCACAGGCCTGAGCGAAGGACAGACAGAACATCTGCGGGAAACAGCGGAGAAGACAGCTGTGCTGAAGTCCGCCAACATGTCCCTGGGCGTCAACCTGCTGATCGGTCTGCTCAAGGAGGCGGCCGGCAAGCTGGCGGCGGCCGGATTTGACATCGAGATCGTGGAGAAACACCACAAGAGGAAGCTGGACGCGCCCAGCGGCACCGCCATCGCTCTGGCGGACGCCTGCAACGATTCCCTGGCGGAGCCTTTTACGTACGTATATGACCGTTCCGTCAGAAGAGAGCAGCGTCCCGTCAAAGAGATCGGTATCTCCGCGGTCCGCGGCGGTACCATAGTCGGTGACCATGATGTGATCTTTGCCGGTGAGGACGAGGTCATCACTTTCTCCCACCGTGCCTACAGCCGGGCCGTATTTGCCAAGGGCGCCGCGGAAGCGGCCGTGTTCCTGGCCGGTAAAGCGGCGGGCATGTATGATATGAAAGATGTACTGGGCCTGTAAATGCAGACCCGGAACGGCCGGATGCCAAAAAATCCCTGTCCTGACGGACAGGGATTTTTGAAATATTATAGTTGGAAATAATATATTTGAAATATTTCCTGATATTTATGGGAACGGACAACTGCGGAAAAGGAGACGGACGGGATGCGGATCAGACCCTGTATCGATATACATGACGGTAAGGTCAAACAGATCGTGGGCGGCAGCCTGCGGGACCGGACAGAAGCGGAAGGCGGCCCGGCAGCTCCGGCCGCGGATCTGGCGGTCGAGAACTTTGTTTCGGAAAGGGACGCGGACTGGTTCGCTGCCCTCTACAGAGAAAAGGGGATGTCCGGCGGCCATATCATTATGCTGAATGCCCGCCGGGAGCAGGCCTATCAGGCGGACCGGGTCCAGGCCCTGAAGGCTCTGGCGGCCTTTCCTGGCGGTATGCAGATCGGCGGCGGGATCACGCCGGAAGACGCGCCGGATTATATCCGGGCCGGCGCGTCCCATGTGATCGTTACTTCGTATGTATTCCGGGACGGGCAGATTGCCATGGACCGGCTGGAACAGATGCTGGCCGTGGTCGGCAGAAAGCATCTGGTCCTGGACCTGTCCTGCCGCCGGACAGAAGACGGCTCCTACCGTGTCGTCACGGACAGGTGGCAGAAATTTACGGATTATACGGTCAGCAGGGAGAACCTGTCCTTCCTGTCCGCTTACTGTGATGAGTTCCTGATCCATGCGGCGGATGTGGAGGGAAAACGGGGCGGCATAGAAGAGGATCTGGTCCGTCTGCTGGGAGAGTGGCAGGCCCGTACAGATTTCCCCGTTACTTACGCGGGCGGCGTTCACTCTGTCGAGGATCTGCGGCTTTCGGCGCGGCTGACAGGCGGACGGCTGGATCTGACCGTGGGCAGCGCCCTGGACCTTTTCGGCGGAAACCTGCGGCTGGACGATCTGGTGGCAGCCTGTGAACAGAAATGAAAAAAGACCCGTTCGGAGGCGTCTGCATCAAACGGATCATGCAGTGTTCCCGGACGGGTCTTCCTGTTCCCCTGCTGCTTTGCGCTGATACGGCAGCGGGAGCATAATTATTTGCTTTCTGTCTCTTCCGCCGGCAGTCCGGCAGCCGCGGTCACAGCTTCATCCGCGTTTTCCTCCACGGTCTGTTCCGGTCCGAAGACCTTGAAACCGAAAAGGTAAAAACTGTTGTCGCCGGACGACATTCTGTACAGGATCCCGTAAAGCAGGCAGAGGACGATCAGTATGATCAGGATGCGGTTGCTTCTCCGGGTACGTTCAGGGTCTCGCATGAGGGACCTCCCTTCCTCAAATGTATGATTTCACGCGGCTTTCAGGCCCGCGTCCCTATTATAACATGTTCCGCCTGACGCAATCAGATTAATTTGCGGGACAAAAGCCAGCCGAAAAGCCAGCCCAGAGGCTAAGAAAAAGAGCCGCGGTTTCCGCGGCTCCTGTTCTTCAATTCATATCTATCGAAAATGAATAGGTATCCCTGTTGCTAAACCTAATCGACCTAAATCAAAGCTTTGTGACATTGACGGCCTGCGGTCCCTTCTGACCTTCTGTTACGTCATACTCTACAGCCTGGCCTTCTTCGAGAGACTTGAAGCCTTCCATGTTGAGTCCGGTGTAATGTACGAATACATCGTTGCCGTTTTCATCTGTGATGAAACCGTAACCCTTCTGGTTGTTGAACCACTTGACAGTTCCCTTACTCATGTAAAACTACCTCCAAATAAAATGTTGATGTCCGATCTGGCAGGACCGGGCCTCGAAAACGTAATGCTGAAATTGACTTAACGCAATAACGGCAAGCCAAAGACAACATGCTAAATTTATCATAAGACTGAAAAAAAGTAAAGAAAAATTATGATTTTGAAAATGATTAGAAAATGATTTTAAACGAACACTTGAAAGCTTCTGGCATATGTCCGGAGCCGGCCGGCGGGAGCCGGATGTGCGGGGCCTTTGTTGCACATCAGACGTTAAAGTGTTAAAATTTGACGTGTTGAACCGCTGTGGTACAGCACAGGGCAGGCCTGCCTTTCTGCCTCTGTTCATTGGGAAAAGACCCGGGAGGATACATGAATAAAAAATTAAGGACCAGCGCAGTCAGTCATTTGTTTGAGGCCATTCTGACACTCGAAACAGAAGAGGAATGCTATGCTTTTTTCGAAGATCTCTGCACGGTCAACGAACTGCTTTCCATCTCCCAGAGGTTTGAAGTTGCCTGTATGCTGCGCCGGCATGAGACCTATCTGCAGATCGCGGCCAGGACCGGTGCCTCAACAGCCACAATCAGCCGTGTCAACCGTTCTCTCAATTACGGAGATGACGGATACAGTCTTGTATTCAGCCGTATGAAGTCCCTGCAGGAAGAAGACGGCGAAGAGGAGAATTGATCTTGGAGAATCTTGAACAGATGGAAGAACCCCTCACGCAGCCGGCAGAACCGGCAGTACAGGCAGAACCGGCAGTGCCTGAGACGGAGGAAGAGGACCGGGCGCCTGCGGAACGGGAAACATCATACTGGTTGGTTTTTGCGGGAGGACTGCTTTTATACCTGCTTTCAGTCCTTCCTTTTTTAGTGCGCCATCAGGGCGTCTTCTTTTACTATGGAGATTATAATGTCCAGCAGGTCCCTTTCTATATCATGGCCCACCGGGCCGTGCGGGAAGGGCGCTTTTTCTGGAACAGCTATATTGACCTGGGCAGCAGTATGGGCGGCAGTCTGTCCTTCTATCTGTGGGGCAGCCCCTTTTTCTGGCTGACCATCCCCTTCCCGGAGTCCTGGATCCCGGCCATGCTGCCTTTCCTGATGGCTCTGAAATACGGGACCGCCATGGTCACCTCCTACAGCTGGATCCGGACCCAGACAAAAACGTCCGGCGCCGCTTACCTGGGTGCCCTCCTGTATACTTTTTCAGGTTTTCAGGCCTGCAATATCGTCTTTCAGCATTTTCATGATGTTACGGCCTTCTTCCCCCTGTTCCTGCTGGCCCTGGACCGCATGATGGAAAAAGGGAAGTGGAGAGGTTTTGCGGTAATGACCGCTCTGATGTCGATCATCAATTATTATTTCTTTGTGGGTGAGGTCATCTTCCTGATCCTCTATTATCTGGTCAGACGGACAGGCAGGCTCCCCCTGGGCGCCATGGTACGGGAGATCGTCCGGATCATACTGGCCGGTACGGCCGGTATCGCCCTGGCGGCCTTCTTCCTGATCCAGTCCCTGACCGGTGTCATCGGCAACAGCCGCCTTTCGAATATGCTGACAGGGTATGATATCCTGATCTATCCGGACGCGGGGACCCCTTTTGCCATCCTTAAGTCCCTGTTCATGGTGCCGGACCTGATCGCCAGAGGCACCCTGTTCACCAATTCCAATATCGCAAACGGATCTCTGGCAGCCCTGCTGCCCTGTTTTGCCCTGACCGGCGTCATCGCCTATTTCCTGACGCGTCCCATGGACTGGAAAAAGCGGCTGACCCTGATCTGCGCGCTGATGGCCTTTATTCCGGTCCTCAACGCCCTGTTTTCTGCCCTGAACTCCAACTATTATGCCCGCTGGTTCTACATGCCCCTTCTGATCATGGCCTGTATGACGGCGGAAGCCCTGGAGGAAGGGAATCAGGCGGCCCTGAAAAAAGGAGCCCTGGTCTCGCTGGGCTTTGTGGCTCTCTTTCTGGTCACGGCCTGTCTGCCGGTCGAAGGGAGCGGCGGCAAGCTGGAATTCTTCAAGATCAGTGAGAACCCCAGACTCCTCCGGGTCCAGATCATCGGCACCCTGCTGATGGTCCCCGGCCTGCTCTGGATCGTGTTTGGCCGGCCGGCCCGGAAGAACGGGAGCAGGACAGGACGGAAGCAGATCCTGGTCACAGCCTTCTGCTGCCTGATCTGCACAGTGACGGTCCTTTACAACGGCAGTTCCCTGATTGCCTGGACCGGCGGCGTCAAATGGAAGAAGCAGATGCTGGGATCGGTACCGGAGATTCCGGATCCGGACACCTTCATGCGGGTCGAAACGGACGGTACCAGTACCAATTACGAGATGGTCTGGGGCATCCCCACCATTCACTGCTTTGAAAGTACGGTCAGCCCTTCGATCTTTGATTTCTACCGGGGCATCGGCATGATCCGTACGGTGGAATCGACCCTGCCCATGGAGAGGATCGGGGCCCGGGCCCTGGTATCCATGCGCTACTATCTGGAGAATACTCTGGTCAAGCCTTCTGAGACTTTCGAGGAGAAGGGCGGTCTTGACGGTTATGTCAGGGTCGAGGACAGCAATACCCTTGATGACGGCTATGACATTTATGAGAATACCCACTTTATCCCGATGGGCTTTACCTTTGACTATTTCATGACGGAGGCGACCTACAAGGCCGTTCCCCGGGGCGTCATCGCCGACAGGCAGCTGGTCCGGGATCTGGTCCTGACGGAAGAACAGAAGGAAAAATACGGCCATCTGATGACGGAGGAGACAGAGATCCCTTCCGGGGAGATGGAGCTTTCCGATTTCTTCGCGGAATGTGACGCCAGGGCAGCCTCGTCCTGCAGCAGCTATACGGTCACAAAAGACGGCTTCCGGGCTGAGACCGACATGGACAGGGAGAACCTGGTCTTTTTCTCGGTTCCCTATGACAGGGGATTTACCGCTTATGTGGACGGACAGGAAAGGGAAATCGAACGGGTCGATCACGGACTGATGGCCGTATGCGTGCCGGAAGGAAGCCATACCATCGAATTTGTCTATTTCCCGGCGGGTCTCCTGCCGGCCTGCGGCGTTTCCGCGGCGGCCCTGCTCCTGTTGCTGGCCAGCCTCATTCCGGAGCGGAAAAGGTCGGGCAGGAACAGCAAAAAATGACTTGCAAAGACAGCAGGCAAGTGATAACATATCTTTCGTCAGCGTACAAATGTCCGTGTAGAAAAGACAGTATGGAGAATAGCAGCGAATATTACATCGTCCGCAGGCGGGCGGTCCCGGAGATCCTCCGGAAAGTCGTAGAAGTGAATAAAGTGCTTGCCTCCGGACAGGCCAGAACGGTCAATGAGGCGGCGGAAAAGGTCGGGATCAGCAGGAGCTCCTATTACAAGTTCAAGGACGATATTGAGGAGTTCCATGATACATCCGGGGAAACAACGCTTTCCCTGTTCTGCGAGATCCACGACCGCAAGGGTGTACTTTCAGAGATCCTGCAGGTACTGGCCGGTTCGGGCGCCAATATCCTGACCATCCATCAGAGTATCCCCCTGAACGGGATCGCGGGCCTGTCCGTCAGCATGCAGATTTCGGAAATGTCAGAAGGCGCGGGCATCATCAGCAGTCTGGAGAAGACAGCCGGCGTACGTAAAGTGAGAATAACCGGAAGGGCCTGAGCTCTTTCCGCGTCAGAAAGGAAGAACAGTTATGGTACAGATCGCAGTACTCGGATTCGGCACAGTTGGAAGCGGCGTTGTGGAACTGATCGACAGGAATCAGGCATCGATCCGTGACAGATTCCCGGAAGGAATTTACGTCAAATATATACTGGACCTGCGGGAATTCCCCGACAGTCCCTACCATGACAGGGTGATCCATGATTTCAATATCATTCTCAATGATCCCGAGATCAGGATCATCTGCGAGACCATGGGCGGAAAGAATCCCGCATATGCCTTTTCCAAAAGCGCGCTGGAAAAAGGAATCAGTGTCTGCACCTCCAATAAAGAGCTGGTCGCGGCCCACGGCCCGGAGCTTCTGCGGACAGCGGCAGCCAATAACTGCAGTTATATGTTCGAAGCCAGTGTAGGCGGCGGCATTCCCATTATCCGTCCCCTTCGCGACGCGCTTTCCCAGGAGTATATCACTTCGATCGTAGGAATCCTGAACGGGACCACCAACTATATCATGACCCGTATGGAAAAGGAGGACATGACCTTTGAGGAGACGCTGAAGATCGCCCAGGAGAAGGGTTATGCCGAGCGCAACCCCGAAGCCGACGTGGAAGGCCACGATGCCTGCCGCAAGATTGCCATTCTGTCTTCCCTGATGACCGGAAAGACGGTCCGTTATGAGGACATTCCCTGTGAAGGCATCAGCAGGATCACCAAGACAGATTTCGGGTATGCCAGAAATATGCAGATGGGCATCAAGCTGCTGGGCATGGCCCATAGAAATGAGGACGGTTCCGTCAATGTCAGGACCGCTCCGTTCCTGGTCTCCAGGGACCATCCCCTCTACAGTGCCACCGGCGTTTTCAACGCGGTCTTCGTACACGGCAACTGTGTGGACGACCTGATGTTCTATGGCCGCGGGGCCGGCAAACTGCCGACTGCCAGCGCGGTGGTGGCGGATGTGGTCGACTGCGCCGTGAATCTGGGACGCAATGTGGATGTGAACTGGTCGGATGAGGTGCTGGCGCCGGCGGATTCCTCCAAAGAGGTCCGCAGGTTCTTTATACGCGCGGCAGCCGGCGACAGGGACAGTGTTCTGTCCGCTTTCGGGCCGGATCTGGAAGAAGCTGTTTCAGATACCCCTGTGGCGGATGAATGCGCCTTTGTGACCGGTGCCATGTCGGAAGCCGCCTTCGAGGAAGCGGCCGCCGGAATTTCCGGCATCCGGTCATGGATCCGTCTCTTCTGAATGAACCGGGAGTCTGACGCCCGGTCCACCCTCTTCTGAAGCGGAGATTTGTCAAATACAGGTAAGCGGGTCTTGCAAGACGGCCGCATTAATAGTATAGTAAATTTTCGGACTACTTTCCCGGGGCCGTCTGGCGCCGGGAAATGTATTGAGACCGGAAGGTCTTACGATGTGACAGGACAGACCGGGGAAACCCGGAGAAAGGATGACCCGGCCCCCGGACGGAGGACCGGATCTGAAGCAATACGGAAATATGAAAAAAGTTGTAAAGTTCGGCGGCAGCTCCCTGGCAGACGCCGCTCAGTTCAAAAAAGTCGCCGAGATCATCCACGCGGATGAATCCAGGGTCTATGTCATCCCCTCCGCGCCTGGCAAACGCTTCAGCGGTGATACCAAGGTCACGGACCTGCTCTATCATATGTATGAAGAAGCGAAGGAAAAGAAGGATTTCAGCAAGACCCTGCAGACCATCAAAGACCGCTATGACCAGATCATCAAGGGACTGGGACTGAAGAATTTTTCTCTGGACAGGGAATTTGATGTCATTGAGCATGAGCTTCTGGACGATCCGGACGAGGACTATACAGCTTCCAGAGGAGAATACCTGAACGGCCGTATTATGGCCAGGTATCTCAAATATGAATTTATTGACGCCCAGGAAGTGATCTTCTTCTATGAGGACGGATCCCTGAATCTGGAAAAGACCACCTTTACCCTGCGCAGGCGCCTGGAAAAGGTGCCCAGGGCGGTCATTCCCGGTTTCTATGGACAGGGCTACAATATGAAGGTCAAGACCTTCTCCCGGGGCGGCTCGGATATCACCGGCTCCATCGTGGCAGGCGCCTGCAAGGCCGATGTCTATGAGAACTGGACCGATGTCTCCGGTTTTATGGTGGCGGATCCAAGGATCGTGTCCAACCCGGTCCGGATCGAGACCATCACCTACCGGGAGCTGCGTGAGCTTTCCTACATGGGTGCTTCCGTCCTGCATGAGGAGGCCATTTTCCCGGTCCGCCATGAAGGCATTCCGATCAACATCCGCAATACCAACGCCCCCGATGAGGACGGTACCTGGATCGTGGAGTCCACCTGCCAGAAATCCGGCTATGTCGTGACCGGTATCGCCGGCAAGAAAGGATTCTGTACGGTCCTGATCTCCAAGGCCATGATGAACTCGGAGATCGGCTTCGGCCGCAAGGTCCTCCAGGCCTTTGAAGAGAACCAGATCTCCTTCGAGCATATGCCTTCCGGCATTGACACCATGACCATTGTGGTCCATGAAGATGAGTTCATGGACAAGGAGCAGCGGGTCGTTTCCGCCATCCACAGGCTGGCAGGTCCGGATTCCGTCGAGATCGAATCCGACCTGGCCCTGATCGCGGTGGTCGGCCGCGGCATGAAGTCCACGCGGGGCACCGCCGGCCGGATCTTTTCCGCCCTGGCCCACGCCCATGTCAATGTCAGGATGATCGACCAGGGCTCCAGCGAGCTCAATATCATCATCGGTGTTGAGAATGAAGACTTTGAAACGGCCATCCGTGCCATTTATGATATTTTTGTTCTGACCCAGATCTGACCGGTCCCGGGCGGCCGCGGTCTGACAGAAGTCTGTCTGAATGCAGGCGCTTCGGCGCTTGCATTTTGTTTTGTTTCTGACATAATGAAAAGGACGAACGGACGGGCATGCCTGTCCGGAATATGGTAAGGAGGACTGCAGTTATGGATACTGGCTGTCTTGAAATTGTTGTAAAAAGAGCGAACAATCCCCTGAAAAAGGTCATGCAGATCGTGGCTGCTGCCCTGGCCGCGGTATGTGTCCTGGGCCTGTTCGTATTCGGTGTGTTCTCTCTGATCGGTGCGGTCCTGTTCGCCGCCCTTGCCTGGTATCTGAGCCAGGATCTCAATATCGACTATGAATACGCCTATGTGGACAGGGAACTGCGGGTGGCAAAGATCATCAATAAATCCAGACGGAAGGAAGTGGCGGTCTATGATCTGAATGAGATGGAGGTCATGGCGCCGGAAAAATCCCATCATCTGGACAGTTATAACAACAGGAACCTGCCGGTGACCGACTACTCCAGCCATATGGAGCCGGCCCGCCCGGGAATACGCTACCGTGTCTGCTTCCCGGACAAGATCCTGGTGCTGGATCTGGAGGGAGAGTACGCGGAGGAGATCTTCAGGAGCCTGCGTACCTATATGCCCCGCAAGATCTTCCGGGACTGAACGTCTCTGCGCCCGGCATTCCCGGCCGTGAAACGGAGCCTGATACGGAGCACCTGAAAAAGGCATCGAAACAGGTGTATGAAAAAAAGGAATTCTTTGCGTGGCCGGTCCGGCACGGTCCGGAATATCCGCCGGACAGTGACAGGAGCGGAAAATAATGATACAATAATCCACGCCCGGTCCGCGGGCATGCCCTGTCCAGAAGGAGACAGCATTTCATGAGCAACGAAGAGATCAGGAACGGCGCGGACGCGGCCGCTGAAGAAGAGACCAGAGAAAGCAGGAACTTTATCGAGCAGGAGATCGATAAGGACCTGGCGGAAGGCGTTTACACCACAGTTCATACCAGATTCCCTCCCGAACCCAATGGCTATCTGCATATAGGCCATGCCAAGAGCATACTGCTCAACTACGGGCTGGCCCGGGAATACGGCGGCAAGTTCAATCTGCGCTATGATGATACCAATCCCACCAAGGAAGATACGGAATTCGTAGAGTCCATCCGTGAGGATGTGACATGGCTGGGCGCGGACTATGAAGACAGGATCTTTTTCGCCTCCGACTATTTCCAGGAAATGTATGAGGTCGCCGTCAAACTGATCAAAAAGGGCAAGGCCTATGTCTCCGAGCTGACAGCGGAGCAGATGCGTGAATACCGCGGCACCCTGACCGAGCCGGGCCGGAACGATCCCAACCGGGACCGTCCCGTCGAGGAGAACCTGGACCTGTTCGAACGCATGAAGAACGGCGAGTTCGCGGACGGCGAGCGTACCCTGCGGGCCAGGATCGATATGTCCAGCGGCAATATCAATATGCGTGATCCGATCATCTACCGCGTGGCTCATATGACCCATCACAATACGGGCGACAAGTGGTGCATCTATCCCATGTACGATTTTGCCCATCCGATCGAGGACGCCATCGAAGGCATTACCCATTCCATCTGTACCCTGGAATTCGAAGACCACAGGCCTCTTTATGACTGGGTCGTCCGGGAGGCGGAGTATCCCCATCCCCCCAGGCAGATCGAATTTGCCAAGATGTTCCTGACAAATGTCGTGACCGGCAAGCGCTATATCAAGAAGCTGGTCCTGGACGGGATCGTGGACGGCTGGGATGATCCCAGGCTGGTCTCTATTTCCGGCCTGCGCCGCAGAGGCTTCACGCCCGAGTCCATCCGCAAGTTCGTCGACCTGTGCGGTGTCTCCAAGAGCAACTCCTCTGTGGATTACGCCATGCTGGAGTACTGCATCCGCGACGACCTGAAGATCGGCTGCAAGCGTATGCTGGCGGTCCTGGATCCCATCAAGCTGATCATCGACAATTATCCCGAGGACCAGGTCGAGTATCTGGATGCCGACAACAACCTGGAGAATCCCGAACTGGGCAAGCGTAAGATCCCCTTTGGCAGAGAGCTCTGGATCGAGCGCAATGACTTTATGGAAGTGCCGCCCCGGAAATACTACAGACTGTTCCCCGGCAATGAAGTCCGCCTGATGTACGGCTATTTTGTCAGGTGCACCGGTTTTGACAAGGATGAGGACGGCAATATCACCGCCGTTCATGCCACATATGATCCTGAGACCAGGAGCGGCAGCGGTTTTACCGGCCGTAAGGTCAAGGGTACCATCCACTGGGTCTATGCCGGCCAGGCAGTTCCTGTGGAAGCCCGCCTGTATGAGAATATCATCGATGAGGAAAAGGGCGTTTACAACGCGGACGGCAGCCTCAACCTCAATCCCCATTCCCTGACAGTATGCCGGGCCTGGGCAGAGCCGGCCCTGCAGGACGTGAAGCCCTTCGAGCGTTTCCAGTTCGTCCGCAACGGTTATTTCTGCGTGGATTACAAGGACTCCAGAGAAGGCGCTCCTGTATTTAACAGGATCGTCGGGCTCAAGAGCTCTTTCAAGCTGCCTAAGAAATAAAATACAACATAAAAAAGAAACGGTTCTCGAAAGAGAACCGTTTCCTGTAATGCCGGTCAAATGAGAGACCCGGATAAAAGATTCCGGGACCGCATGATGTCAGAGGGTCATACGGCGGAGAGTGTTCAGGCAGGCCCGGACCTCCTCCCGATAGGCGTCCGGATCCGGCAGAGCGCCGGGAACAGACCGCTGCAGGATCCCGAACCGGGTCATCCGCAGCATATCGGTGATCCGGCGGGCGTCCGCGGCGGACAGGAAAGCCGGATAATTGACTTCTTCGAACAGGGCCTCATAACGATCGCTGACATGCGCCGGGCAGGCCTGTACTGCTTCCGCCACTTCCGGGATGATCTCCCGGTCCGCTTTTTCAAGGAAGAGCAGCATATGGGGATAAAGCCGGATCACACTGGCTTCCGCGTCCGTCAGCCTTTTCTGCAGCTCAAAATAATCCGTTTCCGGACGCCGGAATTCCTCATGGAGTTCCAGCAGGACGAAACGGGTGGAATATTCATACAGAAAAGAGAACAGGCCGATCTTATTGATGAAATAGTGGAAGAGCAGGCCCTTGCTGATGCCGGCCTCACTGACGATCTCGTCCGTGCTGGCGTGGCGGTAGCCGTTTTCTGTAAATATTTTGAGAGAACCGTTGATCATGCGGTCCTGTTTGGATTTTTTCAGATCAAAAAATTTCTCATTCATACCAATCAATATAGCATGCGGCGACTGACTTTTCAATAAAGGACGTAAGGATTTGCTCCCGGCTGTAAGGAGCGTCATCCGGTGGAAAATACGTCAAAAAACATGACAAAAAACGGGAAAAGATTTAGAATGCAGGCAGTCTGCATCTTTTCATTTTCAAAGAAATAAGGTATTATGGATTTTAGTGCAGTTACAATACTGTATATAAGAATGGAGGAAAAAAATGGGTAAACTGACTAAGTTATTTATCGGATGTACGGCAATCGGCATCGCGGCAGCGACCGCTTATTATTTTATGGAGCGTAACGCCGAATCTGAGATTCCTGCGGCGGATATAGATGAGGAAGCTCCCGAAGTGGAAGCAAAAACAGAAGAAAAAGATAACTTCATTGACAAGGCGACAAGGACCTACACGACCGTCGTCAGCTTCATCGCGGATTCCGCTGAAAAGGTAATGGATTATCTGGACAGGGATGAAGAGGATGAGTTCGATCCCGAGGAAGAGCCCGAGGAGGAGACCGCGGAAGAAGCTCTGGAGGCTGCGGAAGAAGTAAAAGAGGCTGCGGAAGATGCTGCCGCGGACGCGAAAGAAGCAGTGGAAGATGCTGCCGCGGACGCGAAAGAGGCAGTGGAAGATGCTGCCGCGGACGCGAAAGAAGCTGCGGAAGAAGCTGCCGCGGACGCCGCGGAAGCTGTCAGTGCCGCGAAAGAAGCCTTTGAGAAGAAAGCGGACGAGGTCGTGGATCTGCTGGACGAAGAGTAAGCCGCCATATTTTCTGTAGAATTTCTCCTTGATGAATCATAAATGAGAGACTATAATGCTCATTAGACAACTGACAGGAACAGGTTCGAAAGGAACAGCACGGTAATGCGCTTACTTATCATTTCGAAATACACATAAAAATTTCAGGAGCACGTTTGGGGATAGTTTTTTCCGCAGGCGTGCTTTTCTTTTGACCTGCGTTCTGCGGTAATCTATTTTTTCTATGGGAGGTAGAGAGTGAAAAACGAAAGAATCAACATCGGAGAAAGAGGCATCTATGACGCGAAACAGCTGGGCGCGGGACGCGTCCTGGTCCTGGGACTGCAGCATATGTTCGCCATGTTCGGCGCGACAGTACTTGTGCCCCTGCTGACCGGACTGAGTGTATCTACGACCCTGCTGTTCGCCGGTCTCGGAACACTGCTTTTCCACCTGCTGACCAAAAGGAAGGTACCGGCATTTCTGGGTTCCTCCTTCGCCTTTCTGGCAGGCTATTTCACCATCGCGCCTAACGGAGAGGAAGAGCTGCTTCCCTATGCCTGCTTCGGCGTAGCGGTAGCCGGCCTGGTCTATCTGATCCTGGCCCTTCTGTTCAGGACCTTCGGTGCCCGTAAGGTCATGCAGTTCTTCCCGCCGGTCGTTACAGGACCGATCATCATTGCCATCGGCCTGAACCTGTCCGTAACGGCCATCAGCAGCTGCTCCAGCAACTGGCCGGTCGCCCTGGTCGCCATTGCCATCGTTATTATCTGCAATATCTGGGGCAGGGGCATGATCAAGATCATCCCCATCCTGCTGGGCGTGGTAGGTTCCTACCTGTTCGCGGCGATCCTGGGCATCATAGACTGGACGCCTGTTCTGACAGCGCCTGTCATCGGCAGCCCGATCGTGTACAGCCATACCGTATTCTCCATTTTTACCGGCGGAAACCTGGATACATCCCTGCTGATCACCTCCGTGATCACCATCGTCCCCATCGCCTTCGCGACCATGATGGAGCATATCGGAGATATTTCCGCCATCTCCTCTACGGTCAACCGCAACTATATCAAGGATCCCGGCCTGCACCGCACCCTGACAGGCGACGGCCTGGCAACTGCCATCGCTTCCCTGTTCGGCGCGCCTGCCAATACGACCTATGGTGAGAATACCGGCGTCCTGACCCTGACCAGAGTCTTTGACCCCATGGTCATCCGCCTGGCAGCGGTCCTGGCGATCGTATTTTCCTTCTTCCCCAAGTTCGCGGCTGTGATCGAGGTCATGCCCAGCGCTACGGTCGGCGGTATTTCCCTGATCCTCTACGGAATGATCTCCGCGGTCGGTGTCCGTAATATCGTAGAGACCAATGTAGACTTCTCCAAGAGCAGGAACGTTCTGATCGCCGCCCTGATCCTGGTCCTGTCCATCGGTATCAACTACTCCGAGGCCGGCGCCATCGTGATCCCCATGGGCAGCATTACCATCACTTTCTCAGGCCTGGCCACAGGTTCTCTGGTAGGTATCATCCTCAACGCCATCCTGCCCGGCAAGGATTACAAGTTCGAAGAGGACGAGCCCAACCGGACCGGTGTCAGCTTCGAGATGATCCACGGAGAGACCCTGGCGGACGAAATGTCCAAAAACAGATGATCTGCCCGGACAGATAGAACAGACCAAATGAAAACAGCCCTTCCCGTATACAGGAGGATCCGCGGTAATGACCGCGTGATGTCCTGTATGGGAAGGGCTTTTTTGTGTGTCTTCCTGTTTTTTGTATTATTTCCTGTGTTTTCCTGTGTCCATGTCCGCCGTTTTTCAGACCGGAGCCGGGCCGCTGCTGCCCCGGACGATCAGGTGAGGTTCATATTCCGCCCGCATGGTATATTTGCCGGAGGTCTGTTTTTCCCTGCGCTGGTTCTTGCGGTAGATCATCTCCACGGCCGCCTGTCCCTTCAGGACAGAGGAATGCTCCACGGTCGTCAGGCCGATCTGGGGCATGGAAGCGTGCAGGATATTGTCAAAGCCTACTACGGAATAGTCTCTGGGAACCCGGCATTTGAGATCGGTCAGGGCTGCCAGGATGCCCAGGGCGGACATATCGTTATGGCCGATCAGGGCAGTTGCCTCCGTTTTCTCCTGAATGGCTTTGACAGTGAGGTCATATCCGTTCCTGTATTCCGCTTCGTCCGCCGGATACAGCCCGTAGGCGGCGCTGGTGGGACTTACCAGGCGGACCATGGAAGGATCCAGCCCCTGCTCCCGGAAGGCGTCCCGGACCCCCTCCAGGCGGTTGATCCGGCTGATTTCCTTTTTCAGGACCGGGGGCGACAGATAGAGGACTTTCCGGTGGCCCAGTGACAGCAGGTATTCTCCCACCAGAAAGCCGGTCTTGCGGCTGTCCAGTTCCACGGAATCGTAGCGGATTCCTTCCTGCTTCTCGCCGATGGAGATGACCGGGATCTCTTTGGCCAGGCGGTTGGCGGGAGAGGTGTTGCTGAGAGGATACAGGGCGATGATCCCGGCCAGCTCCGCCCGGTTCAGGAGCTCGAAATACCGGTCCTCCGCTTCCGCGGACCGGAAGGTAATGGCGGTCAGGACCTGATAACCATATTCCGCGGCATGTTTGGTGATGGAATGGACCATCATGGAATAATAGCCGTTGGACAGGGAAGGCCCCAGGACCACGATCACGTTCCTGAGGACCTTTTCTTTGGGCGCCTCTTTTTTGCGGGGCTTCTGATAGCCCAGCTCCGCGGCCGCTTCCCTGACTTTACGGACGGTGTCTTCCGTGAAGGATACGCCCGGCCTGCCGCTCAGGATCATGGAGACAGCGGACTGGGAGATCCCTGTATACTCTGCCAGATCTCTTGTCGTGACCTTATTTCTTTTACCCATCTTTTCCTCCTGTCCGGCCTGCCGCTCCCACTGTCCGCGGACGTCTGCCGGGGCTTTCAGCCTTTCTTTGAAACATCTTTCCGGAACGCTTTCCGGACTGTTCTGCCGGCTGTTTTCACCTTTTTGACCGTTTTGATTTATTTTGATTAACGACCGATTACTAATCAGAATTTAGATTGATTATTAATCATTATAGCGTTGATCAACAGCTTGCGCAAGCCGGATCCGGGGTCCGGCGGCAGAAATCCTGATTTACCGCGGTTCGCGGCGGAATACCCCTGAGGACAGGATCTGATTCCTGCTTTCCGGTTGCTTCCGGAGGGCGTTAATCAATTGCTGCGATTAATTAAAAAGTGCCGGAAAAGCGCGTATTTACGCCGTTTGCCGGTTTGACGGACGCGAAAAAGTATAGTAAAAATAATACAACAGAAGAACAGAAAACACAGCAGCGAAGACACAGGAAGGGCCCCCTGCAGTCGACGGCAGCAGCGGCAGAGTCCGATGCGGAAAGGAAAAATGAAATGGCAGTTATCACTTTTGTATGCGCAGGTCAGATGAACTCAGCAATCACATTTCCGGCTTTTGAGAACGGACATGAAGTCCGCCTGGTCGGATCGCCTCTGGACAGGGAGATCATTGATCATCTCAGAGAGGACAACTTTCATATCACACTGAAGCGGACCCTCCATGACGGCATCAAATATTATCAGATCGAAGAGCTGGAAGAGGCTCTGCAGGGCGCGGACCTGATCCTGGGCGGCGTATCCAGCTTCGGCCTGGACTGGTTCTGTGATGAGATCCTGCCGGTCCTTCCGGAGACTGTCCCGCTTCTGACTGTCACCAAGGGTATGGTCGATCTGGAAGACGGCACCCTGGTCCCCTATCCGGTCATTTTCGCCCAGCGTCAGCCCGCAGGCAAAAATATCAACTTCAACGCCATCGGCGGTCCCTGCACCAGCTATGAGCTGGCAGACCATGACAACAGCCATGTGGCCTTCTGCGGCAAAGACATGAAGACGCTGGAATATATCAAATCCCTTCTGGCCACAGACTATTATCACATCAGCCTGTCTACGGACGTGACCGGCGTTGAGTGCGCCGTTGCCATGAAGAATGCCTATGCCCTGGGCGTTTCCCTGGCGGTCGGTATGGCTGAGAAAAAGGACGGTAAGATCGGCGCGGTCCATTACAACTCCCAGGCAGCCCTTTTCGGCCAGGGTGTCAAGGAGATGATGCAGCTGCTGGCCCTGATCGGCGGCGGCCCCGAGAACATCATTCACGGCGCCGGTGACCTGTACGTCACTGTATTCGGCGGACGTACCCGCAAGATCGGCACCCTGCTGGGCAGAGGCCTGACTTTCCAGGAGGCCATGGATGAGCTCCAGGGCGTGACACTGGAATCCATCGTCATCGCGACCCGTACGGCCAGAGCCGTCAGAAGACTGGCTGAAAGAGGCGTCGTTTCCCTGAATGATTATCCGCTCCTCATGCATGTGGACGCGATCATCAATGAAGGCGCCGAAGTCAATATCCCCTGGGAGCAGTTCACAATGAAAGTGGAAGGCTGAGTCCGTTTCCGGGCAGACTTCTGCCGCCGCGCCGGTGTCCGCGGCCGGCAGATGAAGAAGAGTCTTTTTACCGCATGAGCGGAATCCCGGTCAGGTATGGGAAAAGGAAAAAACGCATATACATTCTGAGAGGTACCGGGAAGGAGACAACGGGAGCCCTCGCCGGATATGATTCGCCTGGGCTCCCTGTTTTTACCATGAAATACTTAAGAAAATTTAAGAAATAAAGTTTGTCGAGAGATACAGGAGTATATAGATCCACACAGATCATATGGAGGTATTCATGAAAGAAAAGACTACAGTTGCGCAGAAACTGCAGAAATTCGGCGCGTTTCTGGCCGGTATGGTCATCCCCAATATCGGCGCTTTTATCGGCTTCGGCCTGATCACGGCCTTCTTCCTTTCCACAGGCTGGACCCCCAATGAAGAGCTGGCCAAACTGATCTCACCCATACTGAACAACCTGCTGCCCATCCTGATCGCCTATACCGGCGGTAAGATGGTCGGCGGCCAGCGAGGCGCTGTCCTTGGCGCTTTCGTAACACTGGGCGCCATCGTAGCGGTAGAAGGAACCCCCATGTTCCTGGCCGCCATGATCCTGGGACCTTTCTCCGGTCTGGTCATCAGCAAATTTGATAAATTCATCGACGGCAAGGTGCCGGGCGGTTTTGAGATGATCGTCAACAACTTCTCCCTGGGTATTATCGGCGCCATCCTGTGCTGCTTTGCCTACCTGGTGTTCGGTCCCCTCATGCATGCTGTATCCGCGGCCCTGACCAGCGGTGTCAACTGGATGCTGGACCACAACATCCTGCCCCTTTCCCACATTTTCGTAGAACCCGCCAAGGTGCTTTTCCTCAACAACGCGCTTGACCACGGTATTTTCGGACCCATCGGTTATGACCAGGTCAAACAGTTCGGCCATTCCGCCCTCTTCATGCTGGTCCCCAACCCCGGCCCCGGCCTGGGACTGCTCCTGGCTTACTGGTTCTTCGGTAAGGGTGAAATGAAGGAAGCCGCGCCCGGCATGATCATCATCCACTTCTTCGGCGGCATCCACGAAGTGTATTTCCCCTACGTACTGTCCAACCCTGTGACCATCCTCGGCATGATCGCCGCCGGTATCGTGGGTACAGGCACCCTGACCCTGTTCGACGCGGGTACTGTCGCGACGCCTTCTCCCGGCAGTATCTTCTCTGTCATCGCCCTGACGCCTAAGGACAGTATGATCGCGGTCCTGCTGGCAGTCGTACTCTCAGCGGCAGTTTCTCTGGCCCTGAACAGTATTTTCGTACGGATCCAGGTCAGACGCGGCGGCGACATGACCATGGGTGAATCTGTGATTCCCGCGGAAGCCATGGGTTCCTCCGCAGCCAGGAATGACGTTGTCAATGATATCGACGCGGGCGTAGCCGGTCTGGATCTGACCAATGTAAGAAAGATCGCGGTATGCTGCGACGCCGGCATGGGCTCCTCGGCCATGAGCGCTCAGGCACTGAAGAAGAAGATCAAGGCAGCGGGCCTGCCCATCGAAGTCACCAACTACGCCATCGCCAGAATTCCGGCTGATGTAGATCTGATCATCACCCATGAGAAGCTGACCGGTACCGCCAAAGCGGCCCAGCCCGGCAAGCAGCATCTTTCCATCAGCAACTACATGAAAGCCCCTGAATATGATGAACTGACAGAAGCCCTGATCAAAGTAGAGCTGGCAGGAAACCGCAAGGCAGCCCCTGCGCCTGCTCCGCAGCCCCGGCAGCAGGAAGAAAGCCCGGCCAGAAGAAGAACAGCCGGCGGCAGAATGGTAGATCTCAGGACTATTGACAAGATCATGTTCGTATGTGACGCAGGTATGGGTTCCTCCGCCATGGGCGCGGTCGTCCTGCAGAACATGCTGGAAGCCAACGGCCTGGCCAATATCCGGGTCGCCCACTGCAAGATCGTGGAGATCCCTGCCGACAGCAGATACATCGTCTGTCCCAAGGAATTCGCGGTACAGATCGCGGACTGCATGCCCGACGCCAGGATTATCGCCATCGATAACATCATGGACGCTCCCGAATATAAGCAGATCACCGAAGAATTCCTCCAGGCCAGGGTCAACAGCAATATCCTGACAGGAGAGAGCGACGACTATCACGGCGGTGTTCTGATCAAGAAGAACATCCGCACCAATCTGCCTTCCGTGACAAAGGAAGAAGCCATCCGCGCCATCGGCAATGCCCTGGTTGAGACAGGTTATGTAACCGAGAAGTATGTAGACGGCATGATCGCCAAGGAAGATGTTTTCAATACGGCCATCGGCAATTCCCTTGCCATCCCGCACGGTATTGAAAGTGTCATCGGTGAGATCCGCAACTCCGGACTGGCCATCTTTACCTACCCCGACGGCATCGACTGGGGTGAAGGCGAGACCGTCAGACTGGTCATCGCGGTCGCGTCCGCAGGCGACAGCCATGTGGAGACTCTGGGCAAGATCGCCGGTGCCTGCGAATCGGAAGAAGCAGTGGAAGATATCCTGAAGATGAGTGTCGACGAGATTTACGATCTGTTCGCTTAAAGGATGACAGAGCGGTCCTGAAACAGCAGGATCCTCTGATAAAAAAATATATCATCCCCTCCCTGACCGGCCTGGGCCGCGGCAATCCCGCAGCCCCGGGCCGGTCGATTTTTTGATTTGTTTCTTTTTGACTTGTTTCTTTTTTGATTTGTTTCTTTTTTTGATTTGTTTAAGGAAAGGTTAAGGTTTTTTGTGTTTCCCGGAAAGGTCCGCGCGGTATCCTCAGGATGTAAACAGAAACAAGGCAGTAAATCAGTCACATCAAAACAAACGGAGCTCAGAAAAACAGAACACATCAGAAAAAAGGATTTATTCCATGGAGGATATAACTATGTGGACAAGAGCTGAACTGAAAGAAACAGGCAGAAACGCTTTTAAGGCAAATTACTGGAGGACAGTCCTGGTCTCCGTGATTGCCATGGTCATCGCCGGCGCGGGCGGCAGCTCCATTGGCGCGGGCGGTTCCTCAGGCGCGGGCGCCGGGACCATGCAGGAAGCAGGAGAAGCTGCCGGTCAGTACGGCCAGCATGCCACGCCGGAGACCTTCCTGATCGGTCTGCTGGTTTCCGCCATCGCCCTTGCGGTCTTCATCATAGGCCTGATGATCAGGGCCTTCATCCTGAATCCCCTGGATCTGGGATGCAAAAGGTTCTTCCTGATCAATCTGACCCGGCCGGCGGAAGTATCCAGTATCGGCGCCGGATTTGGTGACAGCTATCTGGAAAGAGTCAAGACCCTTTTCTGCAGAGACCTGTTTACCCTGTTATGGACCATGCTGCTGGTGATTCCGGGCATTGTCAAATATTATGAATATCTGATGATCCCTTATCTGCTGGCCGATGATCCGTCAATCACCCGTCAGGAAGCTTTCGCGGAAAGCAGACGCCTGATGCAGGGCAGCAAGTGGAATGCCTTCATTCTTGACCTTTCATTTATCGGCTGGTACATTTTAAGTGCGGTCACTATGGGAATCGTCGGTGTGCTTTACGCCAATCCCTACCACGATATGACAAGAGCAGCCCTTTACCGGAAGCTGATTATGGAGAATGCCTGACATGTGGACGCGCAGGGAACTGAAAGAAAAAGGAAAAACAGCATTTAAAGCGAATTACTGGAAAACCGTACTGGTCAGCATGCTCATCATGCTGACCGGTATCGGCGCGTTTTCCCGCGGCGGGTCCGGATCAGAAGAGGCGGAAGATACCTTCACTGCCTCTTTTCATCTGGGCCCTTTTTCCTATAACAGCGGCCATGTGACGGGGGAACAGATGGCGGGGAATCCTGTTTTCTGGCTCCTGACCGGTCTGATCGGCCTTACGGTCGGTATGCTGGCTTTACTGCTTGTGATCATCGTAAAGGCCTGTCTGCTCAACCCGCTGCGGGTGGGCGCCCAGCGCTTTATGCTGATGAATCTTAACCGGGAAGCCAGGGTGGCAGAGGCGGCTTTCGCTTTTGACCACGGATATAAAAATATCGTCATGACCATGTTCCTGCGGGATCTGTATACCTTCCTCTGGGGCCTGCTGTTCCTGATTCCGGGACTGGTCCGCTATTACAAATATAAGATGGTCCCTTATATACTGGCTGAGCATCCGGATCTTATGCCGGAGGAAGTCCTGCGGCGCAGTACCCTGATGATGGAAGGGCAGAAGTGGAAAGCCTTTTTGCTGGATCTGTCATTCCTGGGCTGGGAAATCCTCTCCGGCGTAACGGCAGGCCTTCTGGGCGTTTTTTATGTCAGACCCTACCGCAGCATGACAGAAGCGGCCCTGTATGAACGGCTGGCTTACGGCAGTCCGGAATATTAGGAAGAAACACAAAGGAAAAAGCATCCCTGCAAAGGCAGCCATGCACGGCAGACTGCTGATGATGAAAAAGAGATACGTTCTGTTCTCCGCCTGTATCTGGAGAACGCAGGCTATAGAGTCCTGGAAGCCGCTGACGGCATAGAAGCGGAAAGGATTTTTGCCAGTGAAAAGGTGGATCTGTGCCTGCTGGATATTATGATGCCGGGCAAAGACGGGTATCAGGTCCTGCGCGGCATCCGGGCTGTCAGCAACATTCCTGTGATCATGATCACTGCAAAAGACCAGGATCCGGAAAAGATCCTTGGGCTGGATCTGGGAGCCGACGACTATATGGTCAAACCCTTCAACCCCCTGGAGGCAGTGGCCAGGACCAACTCCATGATCCGCCGCTATTACCGCCTGGGGGCGGCAGCGGCCGGAGCGCCCGCCGTTTCCGCCGGCCTCCGCTGCAGAGATCTGACGCTGGATACAGAGGCCTGCTGCCTGTACCGGAACGGCAGCCCGATCGAGCTGACTTCCGTGGAATACAGGATCATGCGCCTGTTCATGGAGCATCCCGGCAAGGTATTTACCAAGCAGCAGATCTATGAATGCGGCTGGGAGGATACCTACGCGGTTTCCGATAATAACATTATGGTCTGCATCAGCAAACTGCGGGCCAAA
>ONRU01000013.1 GCA_900320325.1 uncultured Lachnospiraceae bacterium | reverse complement strand
TCGATCCCAGACAGTATCTGAAACCCGCCAGACAGGCTGTCAAGGACATGGTCGCCCACAAGATCGTCAACGTCCTTGGTTCCAACGGCAAAGCCTGAGACCGAAAGCAGGCGCGGGATCCGATCGATCAGTGAAATGCGCTTGAAATTTCAAATGTAAATTGAAAAGATGCCTTACCGGCGCAGACCAGTGCCGGTAAGGCATCTTTTTCGTGAAGGCGCTATTCCGAAATTTCCTGACTTGAAAACAAAACACTGCGAAATGTTGGCTAATCCGGAATTTGATTCCTGATTAGTCGCAAATGTTGTATCATGTTGATGAGATTCTCGCTGGAGGGAAATACAACTTTGACTTATTGAAGGGTACTTCAGAGGAAAAACGTGCTGATTGTGAACAGGCGATGGACGGGCTTTTTAATGAAGCCTTTGCGGCATCTTTGTCTGCGGAATACCCGGTGGTGCAGTGAATGGAAGCATATAATCATCTGGAATGTGAATATAATTACAGGGCGGCGGTAAAGGGAAGTCCGCAGGAAAGAAAAACCGCGTCCGGGGTATCCGGACATACAGACCGGACATGCGGGCAGGTGCTGGATCGTATGACAGAAGCTGTCAGCGATGCTCTTGCGCTGGCACCGGAGGATCTGCGCCGGGAATATGGCAGCGACTGCCTGCGCCTGTATCTTTTGTTCATGGGTCCCGGCAGAGAGTATCAGCGGGAGGAAGCCTGGGATGAGGATACCATGGCCGGGCTTTTCCGCTATCTGGGCAGGGTCTGGAGAAAGTGGGGCATGGCCGGACAGGAGGTCCCCGTGTCTGCAGGCAGGAACAAAACAGCAGGAAAAGCCTTGAGATGGGATACCGGAGAGGCTTTTACATTGGGGTATCGACAGATCATAGACCAGACCCGGCAGGGACGATATCATGCGGGCCTGACCATGCTGATGTCCCTTCTTAAAAGGAAGACCCCTGATGGGGTAGATCCGGACCGTCAGAGTTATCTGCGTCTGCTGCTGCCGTACGCGCCCTGTCTTGCTTTGACGCTGCTTCTGCAGGGGACAAATACGGGAGTCACGGAACTGTGGAACATTGATTATTCCGCGCCTGCAAAGACAGAAGACGGTATTTCGTGGATTGAAATACCCATGCAGTACAACGGAAAACTGTATAGTCATATCCGGATCCGGGCAGATGCGGGAGAAGAGGAAGCGGCCGCGGAAGCAGCGGGGATGCTGGTCCCGAAGGCTGCGGAAATGCCGGCCCTGGGGCCTGCGGAATTGCCGGCTCCGGAGGAATATACGGACCATATCCCCATTGCCGCAGAGGGAGAAGGTATTTACCGGATTGGCAGAAAAAGATACGCGGTTTATTACATTCCCGGCAGAATCATCAATCTATGTGACAAATAGGAAGGCGCAGACAGTCCGCGGGCAGGCAGATACCTGCCGGACGGGTGGTTTTCCATTCCGGAAGTAAGCGCTTTTCCGCAGACTTTGCAATGCGGGTGAAAGCCTGTCGGGAATCCCCAAGAATTCCCGACAGGCTTTCTTTGATTTCCTTGACATGGTTCTGATAGGTGTATACAATTATACATACGTACCTTAACAATCATAGGTCACTGATGCAGGTGATACAGGGAGAGTGCAGATAAAAATGAAGGATTATGATTTAACGCGGGAGGTCTCAGACAAGTATTCCCTCCGCGGAAGGGTATTCACCAAGATTCGTGATGATATCCTGAACGGCGTATATAAGGAACATGAGGAACTCAAGGAAGCCAGGATCGGCAAGGAGCTGGGCGTGTCCAGGACCCCTGTAAGGGAGGCCCTGCGGCAGCTGGAACTGGAAGGACTGGTCCAGATCATTCCCAACAGAGGGGCTTTTGTAACCGGCATTTCCGCCAAGGATGTAAGAGATATCTATATGATCCGTTCCAGGCTGGAAGGCCTGTGCGCCAGATGGGCCTGTGAACACATCACCAGGGAACAGCTGGAATCCATGGAGGAGAATGTATACCTGGCGGAGTTCCATGCGGGCAAAGGCCATATGGAGCAGATGGCAGAGCTGGACAATCAGTTCCACCATACGCTGTACAAGGCCTGTGATTCCAAGATGCTCGAGCACCTGCTCAATGATTATCATGAGTATCTGCTCCGGGTCCGGAAGAAAGCCCTTTCTTCCATTGACAGAGGGACCGCTTCCAATAAGGAGCACCGTTCCATCATGGAAGCCATCCGGGCCGGCAACGCGGATCTGGCGGAACGCCTGGCCAGTGAGCATATGAAGAACGCCTATGCCAATATGGTCAGCAACGGGCTGTATGACCTGTACGGAAAATAAAAATGGAAGACCACGGGACGCCATCATGCGCGTCCCGTATCTGTGAACTGCGGATGACGCGGAAAATCAAATATAAAGGAGAGATGACGTGAGCAAAATCGAGATGAAGACGCCCCTTGTGGAGATGGACGGAGATGAGATGACAAGGATCATCTGGAAGCTGATCAAGGATGAGCTCCTGCTGCCTTATATCGATCTCAGGACCGAGTATTATGATCTGGGCCTTCCCCACAGGGATGAGACAGATGACCAGGTTACCTTTGACGCTGCCGAAGCGACAAAGAAATACGGCGTTGCCGTCAAGTGCGCCACCATCACCCCCAACCAGGCCAGGATCAAAGAGTATAATCTCAAGCGTATGTACAAGAGCCCCAACGGCACCATCCGCGCCATTCTGGACGGTACTGTTTTCCGCGCCCCGATCCTTGTAAAAGGCATCGATCCTTATGTACGTACCTGGAAGAAGCCCATCACAATGGCCCGCCACGCTTACGGTGATGTCTACAAAAATACCGAGATCCGGGTTCCCGGACCGGGCCAGGGAGAACTGGTCTTTACCTCCGATAACGGCACGGTCATCCGTGAGACCATTCATGAGTTCGACGGCCCCGGTATCCTGCAGGGTATCCATAATACGGATCATTCTATCGAGAGCTTTGCAAGGTCCTGCTTCCAGTTCGCCCTGAACCGGAAGGAAGACCTGTGGTTCTCCTGCAAGGATACCATTTCCAAGACCTACGACGAGAACTTCAAGAGCATCTTCCAGAGGCTCTATGACGAAGAATATAAAGAAGCCTTTGACAAAGCCGGTATTACTTATTTCTATACCCTGATTGATGACGCGGTCGCCCGCGTGATCCGTTCCGAAGGCGGCTTTATCTGGGCCCTCAAGAACTATGACGGCGACGTCATGAGCGACATGATGGCTACAGCGTTCGGCTCACTTGCCATGATGACATCTATTCTGGTCTCCCCGGACGGCAACTATGAATATGAAGCCGCCCACGGCACTGTGCAGAGGCACTATTACAAGCATCTGAAGGGAGAAGAGACTTCGACCAATTCCGTGGCGACCATCTTTGCCTGGACCGGCGCCCTGCGCAAGAGGGGCGAGCTGGATGACATCCCTGCTCTGGTCAGCTTCGCGGACGCCCTGGACCGCGCGGTCATCGAGACCATCGAATCCGGCAAAATGACCGGTGACCTGGCTCTGATCACCACCCTGCAGGGCGTGGAGAAGCTCAGCACCCAGGACTTCATCAAGGCCATCCGCCAGAGACTGGACCAGGTCCTGAACGCCTGAGAGAAGAAGCGCTCAGCACTCAGGATTACATCAAGGCCATCCGCCAGAGACCGGACCAGATCCTGAACGCCTGAGATACAGACTGCATGATCAAATGCCATTGCGCAGCCTTTGTTTATGGCAGGGAATGAAAACAGAACATACAGAGCATTAAGAAACAGCCGTCAGAGGCCCGGAAGAAAAAGGACCGGATCTGACGGCTGTTCTGATATTCAATGGCTGGTGTTCAATGACTTATATTAACTGACTTATGTTCAATGATTGACAGGCATTGATTGATATTCAAAATTCTGTATGCAGCGGTTTTCGTTCATTTCCGGCAGCAGGCCGACGTAAGTGTCTGTATCCCGTGTATTCACTCCTGATTCTCGGACAGTTCCTCCCAGGTCTCATACAGGGTCTCCAGCTCGGCCTCATTCGCTTCCTTGCGGGCGGTCAGTTCACGCAGTTTGTCCGGGCTGGTGAAGACCTCCGGCTTGCCCATATCTTCATCAATGGCCAGATTGTCCGCTTCCAGGGCGGCGATCCGTTCCTCGCACTTCCTGAGGTCATTGGCGGCTTTGCGCTTTCTGGCCTGTTCTTCCTTCTGACGTTTCCAGTCCTGGCCGGCTTCCGTGACTTTGGCAGTCTTCTGGGCGGCCCGGGCGGTCTGGCCGCGGGTCTCCTCATAAGTCAGGCCGTGGATCTCGGCGTAGGCGTTGTCCAACAGGGTTTCCTGTATCTGGGCGGATTTTTCCAGATAGAAGTCGTAGTTGCCGATGAAGCGGTCCGGGACTTCCGTGCTGTTGTTGCCGGGATAGTTGAGCAGGACCTGATCGGTCAGGGACAGGATCCGGCTGGCGGTCCGGTTGATGAAATAACGGTCATGGGACACGTAGAGGATGGTGCCGGTATAGGAGTTCAGGGCGTTTTCCAGGACTTCCTTGGAGACCAGATCCAGATGGTTGGTGGGCTCGTCCAGGATCAGGAAATTGCACTGGGACAGCATGAGCTTGGCCAGGGAGACACGTCCCTTTTCTCCGCCGCTCAGGTCGCTGATCTGCTTGAAGACATCCTCGCCGGTAAAGAGGAAGGAGGCAAGCAGGTTGCGGATCTCTGTATTGGTCATGGACGGATAGGCGTCGGAGATCTCTTCAAAGACGGTATTGGAATCGGTCAGCACATGGTGCTCCTGGTCATAGTAGCCGATATGGACATTGGTGCCCAGACGGATATGGCCGCCGTCGGGAGGCAGCAGCTCATTGATGATCTTGAGGATGGTGGTCTTGCCGGTCCCGTTATCACCGATCAGGGCTACATGTTCGCCCCGCCGGATCTGGAAGGAGAGATCGGTAAAGAGGACCTTGTCATCGAAGGACTTGGCCAGGTTCTCCACATGCATGACCTCGCGGCCGCTTTTGATGCAGGGGGTCAGGACCAGGCGCATGTCATCCCGCAGTTCCACAGGCTTTTCCACCACCTGGGTCTTCTGCAGCATCTTTTCCCGGCTCTCCGCCCGGCGGATGGATTTCTCCCGGTTGAACCGGCGCAGCTTCGCAATGACCTCCTCCTGGTGGCGGATCTCGGCCTGGTTGTTGAGCCAGGCTTTGCGCTGCTGTTCCCGCAGGGCTTTTTTCTGCTCCGCGTAGAAAGAATAGTTCCCGTTGAAGACCGTGCACTTTGTGTTTTCCAGCTCAATGATCCGGGTAACGGTCCTGTCCAGGAAATAGCGGTCATGGGATACGATCAGGACCGTACCCCGGTAATTGGACAGGTAGGTCTCCAGCCAGCGGATACTGTTCATATCCAGATGGTTGGTGGGCTCATCCAGCAAAATGATGGGCGGCTTCTGCAGCAGGAGCTTGCCCAGGGCGACCCGGGTCTTCTGACCGCCGGACAGGGTGGAAACAGGCTGTTCAAAATCCTGGTCTGAGAATCCCAGGCCCCGCAGGATGCCTACAATCTCGCCTTTATAGCTGTAACCGCTCTCCATATCATAGCGTTCCAGCAGGCTGGTGTAGCGGGCCATGAGGGCGTTGAGGGCTTCCCCTTTGACCTTGTTCATCTGCCGCTCGCTCTCGGCGATTTCCTTTTCCATATCCAGGACATCCTGCCGGACGGACAGCATCTCCTGATAGATGGAATTGGAAGAGGTCAGATTCTGGTTCTGGGCCAGGTAGCCGATCTTCTGATCCCGGGCAATGGATACAGTACCGTTGTCGGCCTGCATCTCACCGGTGATGATCTTGAGCAGGGTGGATTTGCCGGCGCCGTTAATACCGATCACAGCAGCTTTTTCCCCTTTTTCAAGATGGAAGCTCACATCGGACAGGACCGTGTTTTCCACAAACGCTTTTGTAATATGATGACAGGATAAAATCATGGATACTCCTACGAATCTCTTTGCTTCTTTTTCAGTGATCATGGATCACCCTATGGAAGTTTACAGAAAGCGCAGGCTGTTGTCAAATAGAGGCGGCGAACCACCTCTGAGGTGGCGGACGACCTCTTGGCGAACCACCTCTGAGGTGGCGGACGACCTCTTGGCGAACCACCTCTGAGGTGGCGGACGACCTCTTGGCTAACCACCCCTGAGGTGGCGGACGACCTCTGAGGCCGCCAGCTGCTCATAAAAGCGTGTGCAGAAGAAGCTGTATTGGGCAAATATGCAAATTCTTCCTAAATAGTCATAATGTCTGTCGGAACAATCATTTAATGAGCATGCCATGACAAATATGTTTAAATCGTAAGGTTGCTTGACACAAATTTAACAAGAACATATAATGATAGCAGTATTATTTTGGCAAAATTAGCTGAATACATTTTGGCTTTTGTCTCTTTCTTGTGTTGGGTGAAATATGACAAATAAAGGTATTTCTCAGGCAGTAATCGGCAGACTGCCCAGATATTACAGATATCTCGGAGATCTGCAGAAGGAAGGTGTGGAGAGGATCTCTTCACAGGAGTTGAGCTGGATCATGAATGTCACGGCTTCTCAGATCCGTCAGGATTTCAATAACTTCGGCGGTTTCGGCCAGCAGGGCTATGGCTATAATATTGCCTATCTGCGGGAGGAGATCGGCAAGATCCTGGGGCTCAATCACGAACACAATATGATCCTGATTGGTTCCGGACATCTGGGTTCCGCCCTGATCAATTATATGAAATTCCGTACCCGCGGCTTCCTGTTCAAGGCTGCTTTCGACTGCAACCCAGATCTGGTAGGCACGACGGTGGGCGGGATTGAGATCCATGATGTCAATGAGCTGGAATCCTACCTGCGGGAGAACAGCATTGACATAGCGGTCCTGACACTTCCCAGGGAAGCGGTCCTGAAGGTCACGGAGGTACTGGCCCGCAGCAATATCCGGGCGATCTGGAACTTCGCACATCTGGATCTGGATGTACCGGACACGATCACAGTGGAGAATGTCCACCTGTCAGACAGCCTGATGAAGCTGTCTTACAACATCCACAGAGGAGAACAGGAATAGAAATGACCCGGCGGCACGGAATGATCCGTGCCGCTTTTGTTATGTGCGGACATATTCTGAAAATTTTTTTGAATTTTTCAAAATGTTTTTCAGATGCGTTTTCGCAAATGTTATACAATACACTTTGAGAGATGTTCTGTTGTGCTGTACGAACAGACATTTCTGAGAGATATTTCGCTGTTATGATATGAATCTGTATTGATAGAAATACCGTTGTATTGTATGGATATATTTTTTTGAGAGGGAGAAGATGGAATATTTACTGACGGGAAAAGAAATGACAGAATGTGACCGCTATACCTGGGAGACCATCGGAATCCCGGCCCTGGTCCTGATGGAACGGGCGGCCCTGGGACTCGTGGAAGAGATCCGGAAAGACTGCCCGGTCTCCATGCCTGTACTGGCCATCTGCGGCAGAGGCAATAACGGGGCGGATGCCCTGGCAGCCGGAAGACTGTTGACAGACGCGGGCTATCGGGTACGTTTTCTCCGTCTCCCGGGAGGGGTTCCGGAAGGCTCCTCCCTGCAGACACAGCTGCGGATCCTGGACGCTTACGGTCTGCCGGTGGAAGAATACAGCCCCGGCTGCAGCATGCTGAATGACTTTGCCCCGGCGGTCCTGATCGACGGTATTTTCGGGACCGGGCTCAGCCGGGAGGTAACAGGCGCGGCGGCGGACCTGATCCATGAGATCAACGAATACAGGGACAGGACGGGAAAATGCCGCAGGTCTCTGGTCTATGCTGTGGATATTCCTTCAGGTATTTCCGCGGAGAACGGACAGGTGATGGGATGCGCGGTGCGCTGTGATAAGACCGTTACCTTTGCCTATTACAAGAGAGGACATTATTATTACCCCGGCACCCTTTACTGCGGACAGACGATCCGTAAGGAAATTGGAATCACGGACAGATCCCTGGCAGCGAAGCCGGGCATGTTCACCCTTTCCACCGACGAGCTGCGGGCCATGATCCCGCCCCGGGATTCAGGCGGCAACAAGGGGACTTTCGGTAAAGTTCTGGTCATCGCGGGAACAGCCGGCATGTGCGGCGCGGCGGTTCTGTGCGCGCGGGCCTGTCTGCGCAGCGGGGCCGGCATGGTCAAAGTATTTACCAGGGAAGAGAATCGGATCATCCTGCAGACCGCTCTGCCCGAAGCCATGATATCTACTTACAGCGCCGGGGAGCGGGAAATACTCAGAGAGAAGATGACAGATGATCTGGCCTGGGCGGATGTGGCCGTATGCGGCCCCGGCCTTGGCAGGGACAGAGACGCTTCCTTTATCGTCCGGGCCCTGCTTGATGCGGCAGCCGCAGAGGAGACGCCGGTCAGAGGCCTGGTCCTGGATGCGGACGCGCTCTGGCTGGTGGGGCGCCACAGCGGTCTGTCCCGCCTGCTGCAGAAGCGGAATCCTGCCTGCGCCTGCATCATGACGCCGCATCCGGGAGAGCTGGATCAGGACAGGCGCGTTCCCGGAAGAGAATGCGCAATACTTTACAGGGCGGTTGTATGCTGCAAAGACGCCAGGACCGCGGTGGTCGTTCCCGGCCGGGATGAGGTCTTCCTCAATGTGTTCGGCAACAGCGGCATGGCCACAGCCGGATCCGGTGATGTGCTGGCCGGTATGGCGGGCGCTTTCCTGGCACTTGGCTGTGATGCTGACAAGGTAGCTGTGGCCGCAGTGGGCCTGCACGGCGCAGCCGGCGATTTGTGCGCCCGGGAGATCGGGGAGAGCGGCATGATTGCCGGCGATATCGCGGACAGGATTCCCAGGACATTACAGGGGGACCGCGCCTGAATAGAGACCAGGTATTTTTTCTGGATTATTCAGCTGTCGGCAGACAAGAACAGGAAAATCAGGAAAAAGTCTGCCCGACCATTGATGCAGAGGCAGACAAAACAAGGAAAACAAGAAAAATGTCTGCCGGAGCAACAAAGCAGAGGCAGACAAAAACAGGAAAAACAGGAAAATGTCTGCCCGACCAGCAATGCAGAGGCAGACAAAACAAGGAAAACAAGAAAAATATCTGCCCGACCAGCAAAGCAGAGGCAGACAAAAACAGGAAAATCACCAGAATGTCTGCTCGATCAATAATGCAATGGCGGACAGATTGCAGATTTATTAGAAAATGTCCGCCATATCAACATAAGACAGATTACGCAGGAGGCTTGTATGAGGAAGGGATATGAGAGAGTCAGGGCTGACATCAGTCTGGATGCCATCCTTGCCAACATGGAAAGCATGAAAAGAAATTTGAAGGAAGGGGTTCAGATCACGGCGGTTCTCAAGACCAACGCCTATGGGCACGGGGCCGTTGAAATTGCCAAAGTCCTGGAACCTCTGGACTATGTCTGGGGTTATGCCGTAGCGGCTTTTGAAGAGGCTGTGGAGCTGCGGGAAGCAGGGCTGCGCAAGCCGATTCTTTTGCTGGGCTATGTGTTCCCTTATTGCTATCAGGAGCTGGCAAGGATGAATATCCGTCCTGCCGTATTTCGGGAAGACATGCTGGAACAGCTGTCCGCGGCGGCAAAAGCTGCCGGAAAGAAGATTAAAATACATATTGCTGTGGATACTGGCATGAGCCGGATCGGGATCTTCCCGGATGAGACAGGGCTTGATTTTGTTAAAAAAGCGCTGGAAACAGAGGGACTGCAGGTGGAAGGCATGTTTACCCATTTTGCCAGGGCGGATGAAGCGGACAGATCCTTTACGGAGGAACAGCTGGAAAAATTTGTCTGGCTGACAGAAGCGGTCAAAGAGCGTCTGGGCTATGATATTCCAATCCGCCACTGCTCCAACAGCGCCGGCATCATCGAATATCCCCACGCCAATATGACCATGGTCCGGGCCGGAATAACCCTCTATGGTCTGTGGCCTTCCGACGAGGTCCGGAAGGATATCGTGCCTCTGGAGCCGGTCATGTCCCTGCGGTCTCATATCATCTATATCAAGGAGATTTCCGCGGGCACGCCGGTCAGTTACGGCGGCACCTGGGCGCCGGATCACACGGTCCGCCTGGCGACGGTTCCGGTCGGCTACGGAGACGGTTGGCCCAGGAGCCTGAGCAATAAAGGCTATGTCCTGATCCGCGGGCAGAAAGCGCCCATCCGGGGCAGGGTCTGCATGGACCAGTTCATGGTCGAGGTCACGGATATTCCGGACGCGGCAGAAGGGGATGAAGTCACCCTGATCGGCCGGGATGGAGACGCTTTTATCAGCATGGAGGAAGTAGGTGACCTGTCCGGACGGTTCAATTATGAACTGGCCTGTGATATCAATCCCCGTGTTCCCAGGCTCTGTAGCATAACCTGATCGAAATTGGCAATGTATTAATATTCCACTATGAAGGAGTAGTTGAAACCTTATGTATACAGGATGTTTCGTGATCTTAAAATCGGAGAGCATTGATGCTGTTTTATAGGCGGCTGATAAGTGGACGAAGAGGGATGTCGGGAAATATTGAAGGAAAAATAGAGTAAGTTGAAAATATTTAGATAGATATCTGCCAAATGCCTGGCAAAATGTCGTACATAAGAACATATGCTCTGGATTGACGGATTCTCAATAGTCTTTTATTATGAATTAAGAATCTTATTTGGAGGATACTCGTATCCTTAGAATGAACTGATGGGCGTTGGTAGCACCCATCAGTTCATTTGCTTTTACCAATCAGACCAACGAATTTCGTTCTCTATCTGCAAAAACCTTTTTTCTTCCCAAATATTTGCTTTGAGAAAAGCATCTGCGCATTCTTTCATAGTTTTCCCTGAAAACTCCCAAAAATACTCTTTGAATGGAGCTGTTTCACTCACTTTATCCAGCACCATTCTTGCCTGTCCTTCAGAAGACCATCCTTGCAGAAAGTATTTTACATTATGGTATTCAAAAACCAATTCTTCTCCCATATACAGGAGATCTAAAAATTCTGATAATCTTCCGTCTATCATACTTGAACACCTTTGAAGTATTTTTTAAAACGTTGCTTCACTTTGCTACTAATGGGCTTTGCCCGGCTTCGTTTAAAATCTCTCCCATACTTATGATAATGTAGTACAGGTTTCCTTGACGGATCGATATTGGGTTCTGGATGATACGCTATCTCATAGCGGAGAAAATGTTCTTTATCATATATTCTCATTTCATGAAATGTTCCATCGGGTTTCAGCTTGATGTATGCTCGACTTGAATGTGCCTCTTCAGGAAGGCCATGCTTTCCGTTTAAACCCACCAGTACCTTTACACCCTCTATTTTTCCGACTGTCCTGTAAACATAGGCCACTATGTTTCCTGCTGCAAATGTTCCTCTACCGCCCATATCGCACCACCTTTCTGGATGAAACATAATCGATCGAAATGATATTGCCATTCATTTCACGGAAAGGAGTACCAAAACAGATAATCGCTTCTGGCTCAATTGTTTCCATCATAGCTGCATATCCGCGTAGAAAATTGCAAGGGTTGCGTTTGCATCCGATCATACCAATTGCAACAATGGAATGTTTTTCTATTGCATCGAAGCAAAATCGATAACTTGAAGGCAGAGCCCAGCTTATAGTAGGAATAACGGTAATCCCTTGACTTTGCCAATATGCCCCAACCCACCTTGACTTTCCGATAGACTCAATTTGTCGCCAGGGATCCATCTCGGCATATAAGGAAAAATCGGGGGTCAAAAGAAACCGGTATTTCCTTAATCTTTCCAAGGTCTTTTCAGGGTTATTATAGGTGCTTTCAAAACGATAGTCATCCACCCAAAAGTGAACTCCCTTATCCAGGTTGCATGTATCATGTGTACTTGTATCAGAGCATGCAATGAGTTCAATGTTAGTAAGGTCAAGACTTTGCTTTTTTATAAGTGGGAATCCCCATTCACCACTTGTCTCAAAACCGTATCTGAGGAATCGTTCTGTTTGTCTAAATTTTTTAGAATTCATTAATAAAAGACCTCCCAGCCCTCTGAAATACCAGGGGATACGAGGTTTAGCTTATTTGGAGAATACTCGTATCCCCAGAATTGTTGTGCTGCAATGATTTTTACAAACCATTTTATAATAATTACAATACAATCTTTTGGCAGCATATCTGTTGGTAGCAGATATACTAACCATCCTATACAATCATAAGCATCACCGCCTTTCAGAATCCTTATACATTTAAGCCCTTTGGGCTAATTCTATAAGCTCAGAGAAATAATATGTTTTTCCTCGTTTACGATCATCCCCCATTAAAATATGTATATCTTCAAGCACATGGAGATAACGGACTGCTTGTCCGTGAGAAACTGCTAACTGGTCTTCAAGAGAAGTGGCAGTTAAAACTGGATGTGTAAAGAGGCATTCAATTATCTCGTCAAACTTCGGGCTATTGATGCTTTTTTTAACAATGGTTTTTGTTTTTGTATATAAAGCGTTTAAAGCATCAATATATTCTATATGTTTTGTGGTTTGTACTTCGATCTTATGTAAAAAAAACTTTATCCACTCATCAAGAGTACTGGACCTGGAATTAGTAAGCATACTATAATATACTGATTTATCCATATTAATAGCTTCGCTAATATAGAAAAAAGGAAAATTAATAACTTTTGCTTTAAATAAGTACAAGCTGATTAGAACACGACCTAATCGGCCATTGCCATCAGAGAATGGGTGAATAGATTCAAATTGTGAATGAATCATGGCGGCTTTAATAAGAGGATTAAGCTCATCTTTTGTGTCATTCATAAATGAAATTAATTCATCCATGTATTTTTTTGTTTCTGATGCCGACGGAGGGATGTAGACTATGGACCCTGTAGAACTTTTGATTCGATTGTCCTTAAGCTTGTATTTGCCAAGTGTTTTTTCAAGCTCAGGTGATATTATATCTGTCATCATGTATAGATGGATTTGTTTCATGAAGGAGTGAGTGAATTTCCCCGTCCGAAGATGGTCTGCTCCATAGATAAGCGTCTGCACGTGATTTCTGACTTCCAGGCGGATTTTTTCATCGCTTGGTTGGGGGTTGATTTCATTTTTAAGCACTTCGCTAATAGTTGTCTGAGTGCCCTCGATATACATAGATGATACGGCTTCCTTTTTCAGGAGCATGGGAATTAAAATACTGTTGAATTGATAGGAATCTATCTTTGCTTCCAGTATCCCAAGTTTTTTTGAAGCATTTGTCAATTCATTCACGAAATATATGATATTATAATCATTTACTCGATCCTTTATGAACTTAAGCATAGTATATGAGCCTCCTAATCTAATGACGAACATAACACTAATCCGTCTGCCTGTCAATGCTTAACATGCATATATTTCCTAAAAATGCACGTTAGCAAAAGCTGCTATTTATACCGTAAAAATTAGAAGAAGCATCGAAGGCTGTCGAATTGGACTGCTTCCGGTTTGACGTACATGCGTTCATTTGTTATAATGGTGTGCTGATAACAATGCAGACAGATAACCGTGCCGGTCTCCGGCCCGGATCGATCAATAGGAACAGTAAAAGGAGTAGGAAGTATGTCAGGACATTCTAAATTTGCCAACATTAAGCACAAAAAGGAAAAAAATGATGCTGCGAAGGGTAAGATCTTTACAGTCATCGGCCGTGAGATCGCGGTAGCCGTTAAGGAAGGCGGCCCGGATCCCGCCAACAACTTTAAGCTTGCCCAGGTCATCCAGAAGGCCAAGGCCAACAACATGCCCAACGATACCATCGAGAGAGGCATCAAGAAGGCAGCGGGCGATGTAGGCAATGTCAACTATCAGGTCAATACCTATGAAGGCTATGGTCCTTCCGGTATCGCCGTAATCGTAGATACACTGACAGACAACCTCAACCGTACAGCAGCCAATGTCAGGTCCGCCTTCTCCAAGGGCGCCGGCAACATCGGTACCCCTGGCTGTGTTTCTTTCATGTTCGACAAAAAGGGACAGATCATTATTGATAAGGAGGAATGCGACCTGACAGCGGATGACCTGATGATGATCGTCATTGACGCCGGCGCCGAGGATATCATTGAGGAAGAGGACAGCTTCGAGATCCGTACCGCTGAGGAGGACTTTGAAGCGGTCGTTGAAGCCCTGAAGGCAGAAGGCATCGAGACGGCCTCCGCGGAAGTCACCATGATTCCGCAGAACTATGTTTCTGTTACAGATCCCAATGCTGTCAAACAGATCCGCAGAATCCTGGACATCCTGGATGAGGATGACGACGTACAGGCTGTCTACACCAACTGGGCGGAAGCGGACGACTGATCCTTTCCGGTAACCAGGGCGGCAGTCAGATGACTGCCGGGTATTTTCCGGCCGGTCGGGATCTTTTCCCTGTGCCCGCCGCGCCGGGCTGAAATGAATTACACGGGTATTTTCCGGCTGGGAAAGTACGTAAATCCAAGGAGACTTTCGAGAAAAGGGGAAGTCTCCTTATGTTCTTTAAATGTTTTTTACAGAAGGAGGGAATTCCCGCTGAACTCATGACAGCCAGGCATTCGGAACAGATGAGGCGGGAACCTGGAGCAGATAAGATGAGCGCAATGGGAGAAATCCTCCCGATTAACAGCGCACGGAAAAATCGATGCTGACGGATATTGTATAATAGCTGTGTATATGATTATAGCTGTGTATATGATTATAGATTTGTATCTGTATATAGCTGTGTATTTGTGTAAAAAGGAAGGGAGCAGGGATGGATCAGGAAAAAAGACAGTACGGCCCCGCGGAGGGAGAAGAGATCAAATACCTGCGTAATCCCCTGCCTGTACCGGCCCGCCGGGCCCACAGCGTCATGGAGTTTGACCTGCAGGAGGAGGACCTGGCCCCCGGCGATGAAGACGATTTTGATTTTGACATTGATGATGACGATGACTTTGATCTTTAGGATGGAGCCCCTGCCGGCAGCCGCCGGCCCGCTCCGGAAAGGGATTTTTCTATATGGCGCGTAAAGCAGCAAAGACCGCCGTCAAGGCTTCCGGTACTAAGAAAAAGACCGGGGCTGCCGGCGGGAAAAAGACCGGCAGCGGTGGAAGCCGCAAAGCCGGTAATAAGACCGCTTCTTCCGCAGGCAGGAAGAAGAGCACCGGCACCTCCTCATCGGGCCGCCGGACTGCTTCCGGAGCAGCGGCGCAGCGCATGGAACTGGAAGAGGAAATGCGGCGGCAGGAGACTGTCCGGGACGTCTGTCTGGTCATTCTTTTCTGTGCCACGGTCTTCCTGATGCTGTCCATGTTCGGGGTGACAGGCCCGGCCGGCGATATTTTTTCAGAGATCATGTTCGGGCTTTTCGGCCTGACTTCCTATATTCTGCCCCTGTTCGTGTTCTTCACGGCAGCGGCTGCGGTGATCCGGGGGAAGGATCGCTTCGGCACGCCTGAAGTGCTGTCCTTCTGCGGCATTATGCTGGCTGTTACCATGATCTGCGGCCTGCTGGAGCAGGACCTGTATACATCCAAAAACTATTCCGCGGAGGAGATTTTCAAATTCTGCAGGGATATGAAACGGGGCGGCGGCGTGATCGGCGGCAGTCTGGACTGGCTGCTCTATCACGCGGTCAGGGTACCCGGTACGGTCATTGCAGTCATTATGCTGATCGCTGTCTGTCTGGTCGTACTGACAGACCATTCCTATGTCAACGCCCTGCGGCGGTACGGGAAGCGGCATAAAGAACGGGCCGGACAGAAAAAGCTGGTCCGGCAGGCCGTCAAAGAAGAACGGGAACGGCGCAGGATGGAAAGCCTGGAGCGGGAAGAAGCAGAGGAAGAGGACGACGGCTTCGTATTTCTGGATCCCGCGGAAGAAGACAATCCGGCAGATCCCGGCCGTCTCGACAGGATGGTCATAGGACCGGAAAAGACCGGCGCCGGCCGCGGAAAAAAGGCGGACGGCAGGAAAAAAGCCGATCCTGTTTATACCCAGCGTGACGACCGCCACGGGATCGTGATAGAAGACTTTGATGAGATCCCCTTCGATGAGGAAGAACCCTCCGCGGTCAGACCGGAAGAGACTTCCGGCAGCAGAGGCTTCCGAAAAGGGGAGACATTTGAGAGCTACCGGCGCCGCAGCGCCGGCAGGGCGCGGCCGGCCGGGGAGCAGGCCCGGGATATTTCCGGTGTGAAAGTGACGGAAAAAGATACGGACCTGTTCAGGGAATCTCCGGATGGGTCCTTCGAAGGACCTGATTCTCTTCCCGGGCAGAGCGGGATGTCTCCCGCATCTGATGAGGACCGGATGGAACCGCCTGCCGGAACTGACAGCATGGGCGAAGAAGGCCGCAGGCTGTCGGAACCGGGCGGCTTCGAGAAGGTCACAGACAGACGGGCCCGGCAGGCCGTTACGGTTCCGGCAGACAATCCGGAAGACGGTCCGGCAGACGTATGGGACGCCGCCGCGGACGGGACGGAGACCGTGGAAAAACGGGCCGCCTATATCAGGACCGTCCTGCCTTCCGCCAGCAAAGAGGATCTGGACGGGATCGAGGTCCACAGGGCCGAGACCGGGAAGAACACCGGCGTCAGAACGAAGAAGCCCGCCAGGAGCGGCAGTTATATCCTGCCACCCATGGATATTCTCAATCAGCCTGACAGGAGCCGGAATCCGGAATCCGACAGGACGCTGCAGGAGACTGCCTACCGGCTGCAGGAGAGCCTGCGCAGTTTCAATGTCGGCGTGACGATTACCGACATTGACAGGGGGCCGGTCGTCACCCGCTATGAGCTGCAGCCGGATGTGGGCGTCAAGGTCTCCAGTATCGTCAGCCGTGAAAATGACATTAAGCTGGCCCTGGCGGCCACCAATATCCGGATCGAGGCCCCGATTCCCGGCAAGAGCGCCGTCGGTATCGAGGTCCCCAACCGGCACAAGGAGACCGTTACTATCCGCGAGCTGCTGGAATCCAGGGAATTTGCCGGTTCCAAGAGCCGCCTGACCCTGGCTCTGGGCAAAGATCTGGGCGGTCAGAATGTCATCTCGGATCTGTCCAAAATGCCTCACCTGCTGATCGCGGGCACAACAGGCTCGGGCAAATCCGTCTGCATCAATACGATCATTATCAGTATTCTTTATAAAGCGGGACCGGAAGAAGTGCAGTTCCTGATGATCGATCCCAAACAGGTCGAGCTGTCCGTCTATAACGGGATTCCCCACCTGCTGCATCCGGTGGTGACAGATCCCAGGAAGGCGGCGGTGACCCTGAACTGGGCCATCCAGGAAATGAACGCCCGCTATAAGAAATTCAGCGACGCCAATGTCCGGGATATCCGGGGCTACAATCAGCTGGCCCTCCAGTACGCAAAAGAAGGGGAAGAGACAGATATCACCTACATGCCCCGTCTGGTCATCGTTGTCGATGAGCTGGCAGACCTGATGATGGTCGCCAAAAATGATGTGGAAGCGGCGATCATCCGTCTGGCCCAGCTGGCCAGAGCGGCCGGCATCCATCTGATTCTGGCCACCCAGCGTCCTTCGGTCAACGTCATCACCGGCCTGATCAAGGCCAACATGCCCAACCGGATCGCGTTCGCGGTGTCCTCCCAGGTCGATTCCAGGACCATCATTGACGGCGCTGGCGCGGAGAAGCTGCTGGGAGAGGGCGACATGCTCTTCTATCCGCAGAATTATCAGAAGCCGGTCCGCGTGCAGGGCGCCTTTGTTTCCGACGACGAGGTTTCCAGAGTCGTGGAAGCGGTGAAATCCCGGAATACCGCGGCGGCTTCCACAGCCGGCGTGGAGGAACAGATCGATCAGATGACGGTCACCGGCCTGTCCCAGGCGGCCGGCAGCGCGGAAAACGGAACCGCCGACGGAAGAGATGAATATTTCCCGGAGGCGGGACGTTTCATCATCGAGAAAAAGCGGGCGGCCATCGGTATGCTGCAGCGGCGTTTCCGGATCGGTTTCAACCGGGCGGCCCGGATCATGGACCAGCTCTGTGAAGCCGGCGTCGTAGGCCCCGAGAGCGGCACCAAGCCCCGGGAGATCCTGATGACCCTGGCGGAATTTGAGAACATGCTGGCCAACGGCGGCTGAGAACGGCTGCCTTGTATGTGGATACAGCAGCCGGGCTGCGCACAGGCATTTTTTCTGCGTGGTCTCACAAGCGGTCCGGCAGGGTTATTATTCACGGTCCGGCATGCAATCTGACAGGCAAATTAAGCAGTTGGGTATTGCCTTTTGGAAAGCAACTGCTGTATATTTGTATACAAATGTATGAATCTGCTTATTTTTCCGGCATCCGGAAGGGTTCCGGCCCGGCAGCCTGCCGTCACGCGATTCACCGGCAGCCTGCCGTCACGGGATTCACCGGGAGCCTGCCGTCACGGGATTCACCGGGAGCCTGCCGGCACCGGATTTGATTCGTCATCAAAAGGGAAAGACAAAACAGTAACAGGATATGACGTAAAGGGCATATCATGATCCGCAGGGCCGCACTGCGCCGCGGATCATAGGAAAGGCAGTGCAGAAATGAGTAAAAGTTATGTTCAGGATTGAGAAAAAGGAATATCTTGCACCCAATATTGTCCTGATGGACGTGGACGCGCCCCGTATTGCCAAAAACGCGCTGCCCGGCCAGTTCCTTATTGTCAGGGTAGACGAGGAAGGCGAAAGGGTTCCCCTTACCATCTGTGATTATGACGCGGAAGCCGGTACGGTCCAGATCGTATTCCAGGTCGTCGGCGCCGAGTCTTATCGTATGGCAGCTCTGGAAGTGGGCGACAGCTTTGCCGATTTTGTAGGTCCTCTGGGAAGGCCCTCCGATCTGTGCGAACTTCCCCTCGAGGAACTGCGCGCCATGAAGCTCTGCTTCATCGCCGGCGGTGTCGGTACAGCCCCTGTCTATGCCCAGCTGAAATGGCTGAAGTCCCAGGGCGTTACCGCGGACTGCATCCAGGGCGCAAGGACCAAAGATATCCTGATCATGGAAAAGGAAATGTCAGAGGTTTCCAATCTGTATATCTGTACAGATGACGGAAGCTATGGAATCAACGGCAATGTCTGCGTAGCCCTGCAGAAGCTTTACGATGAGGGCAAACGCTATGACCGTGTCATTGCCATTGGTCCCATGATCATGATGAAATTCGCCTGCCAGCTGACCAAAAAGCTGGAGATTCCTACCATCGTCAGCATGAACCCGATCATGGTCGACGGCACCGGCATGTGCGGCGCCTGCAGACTGGTCGTCGGTGACGAGGTCAAATTCGCCTGCGTAGACGGTCCTGAATTCGACGGCCATCTGGTCGATTTCGAACAGGCCATGCAGCGTATGACACTGTATAAGACGGAAGAGGGCAGACTGTATCTGGAAGCCAAAGAAGGCGACAGCCACCACGGCGGCTGCGGCCATTGCGGCTGATCGTATTTCCAGGCAGGATCTGACTGACGGTTTGCGCAGCCCCATGCGCAGGAAAGGAATTTTGAAATGGCAATGAATATGATGGAAAAGGTCCCTGTCAGGGAGCAGGACCCCAAGGTGCGCGCCACCAATTTTGAAGAAGTATGTCTGGGATATAACAAGGAAGAGGCGGAAAAAGAGGCCCTTCGCTGCCTGAACTGCAAGAATCCCCGCTGTGTGGAGGGATGCCCTGTAGCGATCAATATCCCCGGCTTTATCACGAAGGTAAAAGAAGGCGACGTGAAGGCCGCTTACGATGTCATCAGCGAATCCTCCGCCCTGCCGGCCATCTGCGGACGTGTATGTCCCCAGGAGTCCCAGTGCGAAGGCAGGTGCGTCAGAGGCATCAAGGGCGAGCCGGTCTCCATCGGCAAGCTGGAGCGTTACGTGGCTGATACCGCCAGGGAAATGGGCATCAAGCCCCAGGGCGCGACAGAGAAGAAGGGCAAGAAGGTCGCCGTCATCGGATCCGGTCCTTCCGGCCTGACCTGCGCCGGCGATCTGGCCAAGATGGGCTATGACGTCAAGATCTTTGAAGCCCTGCATAAGGCAGGCGGTGTTCTGGTCTATGGTATTCCCGAATTCCGTCTTCCCAAAGAGCGTGTCGTTCAGGAAGAGATCGAGAACGTCAAGTCTCTGGGCGTGGAGATCGAGACCGACTGTGTCATCGGCAAGTCCACCACCATTGACGCCCTGATGACCGAAGAAGGCTATGACGCCGTATTCGTAGGCTCCGGCGCGGGACTGCCCAGATTTATGCATATCCCGGGCGAGCAGGCCATGGGCGTTTTCTCCGCCAATGAGTATCTGACCAGAAGCAACCTGATGGGCGCTTTCAGCAGCAAGTCCAGGACCCCGATCATGCACGCCAAAAAGGCGGTCATCGTCGGCGGCGGCAATGTTGCCATGGACGCGGCCAGGACGGCCCTGCGTCTGGGCGCGGAGACCCATATCGTATACAGGAGAAGCGAGAAGGAGCTGCCTGCCAGAGCGGAGGAAGTCGAGCACGCCAAACAGGAAGGCATCATCTTCAACCTGCTGACCAATCCCGTTGAGATCCACGCTGATGAGAAGGGCTGGGTCAAGAGCATTACCTGCATCCGTATGGGCCTGGGCGAGCCTGACGAGTCCGGCAGACGCAGACCGGTCGAGATTCCCGGTTCTGAGTTTGAAATCGAGTGCGACTGTGTTATCATGTCACTTGGAACCTCTCCCAACCCGCTGATCTCCTCCACGACCAAAGGCCTGGAGATCAACAGAAGGAAGTGCATCGTCGCCAATGAGGAGAACGGCCAGACATCCAAGGAAGGCGTATTCGCGGGCGGTGACGCCGTGACCGGCGCCGCTACCGTAATCCTGGCCATGGGTGCCGGCAAGGCAGCCGCCAAAGGTATCGACGAGTATCTTTCCAATAAATAAGGGACGGACCGCGGCCCTGCAGGCCGTCTGATTCCGAACAACTTCCGGGACAGGGACATCAGGTCTCTGTCCCGTTTTTTAGCGATTCTGATACAGGAGCTTTCCTGTACGCATGGAGTGTAAATGACTGAAGAACTGAATTTTTCTGCGGAAGTGCAGAGGGATATTTTCGGCCGTCATGACCGTTATATCCGCAAGATCGAAAAGAACCTTGGGATCTCGGTGGTCGCAAGGGACGGCGTAGTCCGTGTTTCCGGTGAGGAGCACCACGTCAACGCGGCTGTCAGCATCCTCAATCAGCTGGCGGGCCTGTCCGGCAAGGGCAGTCCTATTGAGGATCAGAAAGTGGATTATGCCCTGGAGATGAAAGAAGAAGCGCCGCCCAATATGCTGCTGACCATGGATGAGGATACCATCTGCCATACCATCAACGGCAGACCGGTCAAGCCCAAGACCATAGGCCAGAAGAAGTATATCGACGCCATCCGCCATAACCTGATCGTTTTCGCCAACGGGCCTGCCGGCACCGGCAAGACCTTCCTGGCCATGGCCATGGCGATCACGGCCTTCCAGAATAAAGAGGTGGAACGGATCATCATGACCCGGCCCGCCATCGAGGCAGGTGAAAAACTGGGCTTTCTGCCCGGCGACCTGCAGAGCAAAGTAGACCCTTATCTGCGGCCTTTGTATGACGCCCTGTATCTGATCATGGGCGCGGAGAATTTCAAGGCAAACATGGAAAAGGGCCTGATCGAGGTAGCGCCGCTGGCTTACATGCGGGGACGTACCCTGGACAACGCCTATATCATTCTGGACGAAGCCCAGAATACAACGCCGGAGCAGATGAAGATGTTCCTGACCAGGTTCGGTTTCGGTTCCCACGCTATCATTACCGGCGACGCCACCCAGAAGGATCTGGACCCCGGCAAACGGTCCGGACTGGATGTGGCCATGAAAGTCCTGCGGGGCGTGGACGGGATCAGCTTCTGTCAGCTGACCTCCCATGACGTGGTCCGCCATCCCCTGGTACAGAGAATCGTCAAAGCATATGAGGACTATGAACGTGGTAATACTGAACACAGAAGTGGAAACCGAAAGAAAGCCTGATTATCCCTGGGAGGAGGCCGCGTATTGTGTCTGCAGCCGGGTCCTGGAGCAGGAGGGATTTCCCTATGACGGAGAAGTGGAGCTGCTGCTCACGACGCCGGAAGAGATCCGTGCCATGAACCGGGAACACAGGGATACGGACAGGGTGACAGACGTCCTGTCCTTCCCCATGCTGGACTACGGGGAAGGGCCGGCGGACTTTTCCGTGGTCGAGGGCATGGAGCTTATGTATGAGGATCCCGAGACAGGCGCCATCATGCTGGGCGATATCGTCATCAACCTGGACCGGGTCCGGGAACAGGCGGAGAGCTACGG
>ONRU01000071.1 GCA_900320325.1 uncultured Lachnospiraceae bacterium | reverse complement strand
GCCAGGACGCCGATCAGCATATCAAGGGCGCTGCCGGTTTCAATGACCATATGCCGGACGATGGCGAACAGGAATACCTCCAGTGCTGATCCGGGAGAATGATTATTCAGCATTTCCAGGAATTCGATGCCGATGACAAGGTTGAAGGAGAATTCCAGAAAATGGGAAAATTTTCCGGATTCGGAGATCAGTTCCGGTACTTCCCTTAGGAGCGGAATAAAGCTGACCAGGAGTCCGGCCAGTACAATGATAGAAATCAGGATCTCTATCATTGCGGTGATCCTTTTGATATAGCGGTGCACGATCTTCATCTGTTCTTTTAAGTTAAAGTTTTTCATGACTGCTCCTGATCCCTGTTTTCACTTTCCTCTTTCAATGATTGTAATTCTTCCTCTGTCAGGCTGTCCAGCAGGTAGCTTTTGCCTGCTGATGTTTTTTCCACGTAATCGGTCCGGATCTGCTGTTCGGTCCGTCTGACCTCTTCCTGCAGCATGGAAGCTGACATACGGAAAGCGCCCGCGCCGAAAATGATGACCTGTTCCACGGCGTCGGATGTGGCGACCGTAACCTTGTAATTCTTCACCAGCTCATGGGTGGTCTTTTCTATATACAGATCCGCTGTTTCAGCTTCTTTGGTAAAAACAACATCTATATTGTGGTAGCGGATCACAGAACCTTTTCCGCCGCTGACTCTGTAGGCGTCATAGACCAGAATGACCGACTCCCTGCGGAAGCCCGCGAAATTGGACAGGATATCCATCAGCTTGTCCCTGGCGGCTTTCAGGTCCTTTTCGGCCAAGGCCTTCAGATCGTCCCAGGCAAAAATGATATTGTAGCCGTCGACCAGCAGGTATTCCTTCTCCGGGACAGGGCGGGGCTTTCTGTATTTGACGCCGGCAGAGCTGCCGGAAGAAATGGTCCTTGCCGATTTCTCTTCCCTCCGGCCGATATTGGATTTGATAGGCCCATAGGTTCTTTCAAAAATGGCCTTTAATTCTTCTTCGCCGGCATAGTAGTCCCGCTGTCTGGCGCTGAAATCCCGCTCATCCTTGACCATGACTCTGCGGCCGGTCATCTCGGAATAGCCGGTCATGATGGTCTCTTCCTCTTCTTTTCCGGTGTCTTCCTCCTGCCAGCCGGTATCCACCTGCATATAATCCCTGACTTCATACCAGGGGATTACGGTACCGGCGCCATGGGAACAGAACACGGAGGAAGAAGGATTGCGCAGGTCCATCTCCGGATCATAGCCGGTCTTTTCAATGACTTCCTCTTCATTATGGCAGGGGCCGTAGCCTTTCAGCGATACAGAAAGGGTACCTTCTCCCCTGGTATAGGCGTTCAGGTCCCTGGCGTAATCTCCCATGGAAGAGACCGGGACACTGCCCTCCAGAACTGCTCTGTCACCGATGAAATCCGGCTGTCCGAAGGAGGCCCCCATCTGGGTCAGGTCTGTCAGGGCATGTCCCAGGCTGTCTCCGGGAATCTCCAGGCGGAAATCATAATAGGGCTCCAGCAGGCTGCACCGAGCCATCATCAGGCCCTGCCGTACCGCCCGGTAGGTGGCCTGGCGGAAGTCTCCGCCCTCGGTATGCTTTTCATGGGCCCTGCCTCCTATGATAGAGATCTTCATATCCGTGATCTCGGATCCGGTCAGGATGCCTCTGTGCCTTCTTTCCTCCAGGTGGGTCATGATCAGTCGCTGCCAGTTCCTGGCCAGTTCATTGACACTGCAGCGGGACTCGAAAACCAGTCCGCTGCCGGGTTCGCCGGGCTCCAGCAGCAGATGGACCTCCGCGTAGTGACGCAGGGGCTCAAAATGACCTACGCCTTCCACCGGCGCCTGGATGGTCTCTTTATAAACAATGCCGGGCGCGCCGAAGCTGATGGGCAGTTTGAATCGTTCCCATGCTGTTCTCTGCAGCACTTCCCGCTGCATTTCGCCCATGACCTGGGCCGTGATTTCTTTCTTGTCTTCATCGTATATGACGTGCAGGACCGGATCCTCTTCCTCCAGCAGGCGCAGGTTCCTGTAGGCCTTGAATTTATCCTCCGTGGGCGGCAGGATGATCTGGCAGCTGACGACCGGCTGCAGCAGGCCTTCATGTCCGTTTTCTTCCGCGCCGATGCCCTGGCCCGCGTAAGTGGCGGTCAGGCCTGTCACAGCGCATACCTGACCGGCTTCCGCTTCTCTGGCAGGCGTGAATTTCTCTCCGGAATAAATACGGATCTGGTCCGCCTTCTCGCTGATCTCTTCGCCCCTGACATTCATGGTCAGCATGGTCTTGACTTTAAGAGAACCGCCGGTGATCTTCATCCAGGTCAGACGGCCGCCGCTTTCATCCCGTGTGATCTTGTAAACTCTGGCCCCGAATTCCTCTTTCCGTTCCGGTTCTGTCATGAAACGGTCCATGGTCTCCATCAGGCGGTCCACATGGATATCCTTTAAGGCGGATCCGAAAATGACCGGGAAGCAGGACCGGTTTCTGATCAGATCCGCAGTCACATCCGGTCCGATCTCGGTTCCTTCCAGGTAGGCGTCCATCAGTTCCTCACTGCAAAGGGCCAGTTCTTCCTGGACCTGGTCGGAGCTGTAGTCCCGGTCCATGTCCACAAAGTGCCCTTTCAGTTCTTCTGACAGTTCCGCCATGATTTTTTCCCGGATGTGTTCCGGCCATCCTCTGGACGGTGTTTCCGCCAGCTCTTCCGGCGTGGTCAGCTGGTCCATCTTGTTGACAAAGAAAAAGGCCGGCACATGATAGTGGTCCAGCAGTCTCCAGAGGGTCCGGACCTGGCCTGTCACGCCGTCCGGGGCGCTGATCACGACCACCGCGTAATCCAGGACCTGCAGGGTCCGTTCCATCTCCGCGGAAAAATCCACATGTCCGGGCGTATCCAGGATCGTATAGGTCCTTTCTTCCCCATCAACGACGGAACTGAATCTGGCCTGCTTGGAGTAAATGGTGATGCCGTGCTCCCGCTCCATGGCGTTGGTATCCAGAAAGGTATCTTTATTATCGACCCTTCCCTGCCTGCGGATGGCGCCGCTCCGGTAGAGAAGGACCTCTGAAAGGGTCGTTTTGCCGGCATCTACATGTGCCAGGATCCCCATGATGATTGACTGTGCCATATTTATCCTTCCAATCTATTGATGACCCGCGAAATCAAAAGCAAACAGCCCGGATAAAAAGCGGGATTTTCTTTCTCCGGACAGCAGGATGATCCACATAAAGCCCAAAATCCCGCCGTCATCAGCCTGCCGGAACAGACTTCCATCAAATAATACCATATGTGCCGGTATCTTCTCATTTCTATTTTGTAACTTTGACACTTGTTTTCAAAAGAAAAACCTTTATACTGTAAATGTTCGAAATGGATCGGTCCGGCCTGGATCTCAGGCAGTCCGGTCGTATCTCAGGTAACAGAAAGGAAGTCCCATGAAAGAATACAGTCCCGTAAAAGAAGGTAAAGTACGTGAGATCTATGATACAGGCAAAGACCTGGTCATGGTCGCCACCGACCGCATCTCCGCTTTTGATGTCATCCTGAAGAATAAGATCGTCAACAAGGGAAAGGTCCTGACCCAGATGTCCAGATTCTGGTTCGACCTGACCAGCGATATCCTTCCCAACCATATGATCAGTGTGGATGTCAACGATATGCCCGAGTTCTTCCGTCAGGAACGTTTTGACGGCAGCAGCATGCTCTGCAGAAAACTGCGGATGATCCCCGTCGAGTGCATCGTCAGGGGATATATCACCGGCAGCGGCTGGGCCAGCTATCAGAAGAACGGCACTGTATGCGGGATCGAACTTCCCGCGGGCCTGAAAGAATGCGATAAGCTGCCTGAACCCATCTATACGCCCAGCACCAAGGCGGAAATCGGCGATCATGACGAGAACATCAGCTTTGAGAAGTCTGTAGAGGTCCTGGAAAAGGCATTTCCCGGCCACGGGCAGGAGTACGCGGAGCAGATCCGTGATTATACCCTTGCTCTGTATAAGAAATGCGCGGATTACGCCCTCAGCAGAGGCATCATCATTGCCGACACCAAGTTCGAGTTCGGTCTGGATGAAAATGGCCGCGTTGTCCTGGGCGATGAAATGCTGACACCTGACAGCAGCCGTTTCTGGCCTCTGGAAGGCTATGAACCCGGCCACGGCCAGCCCTCCTTTGACAAGCAGTTCGTCCGCGACTGGCTCAAGGCCCATCCTGACAGCGATTATGATCTGCCCCAGGATGTCATCGACAAGACCATTGCCAAGTATGAAGAGGCCTATGAACTGCTGACCGGATCCCCGCTGGCATAAGAAGTCTGCGGGATCACTTAAGAGACCGGCGCCGTAAGGCGTACATGAATAGAAAGCCATAGGGCCATTGTCACTGCGCAGGCATGACACCGGCCCTATGGCTTTCCTTATATAACTTTTTTATGTCTTTATATGCCCTTCTGCCGCTGCCGCTTCCGGCTTTAGTGCAGCATGCCGTCATCTTTACGAAAGAGGCCCCGCAGTTTCTGTCCCATGACTTCCGTCAGCGTCTTGGACCTGACGATCCTCTCCGCGGGGAAATGCTCCCGGCAGGCCCTGAGGAAAGCGTGGGGCTTTCTGCAGGAAAAGACGAATGTCCCGTTGTTCTTGGTACGGAAAGCGATTCTGGGAATGAACCGGCCTCCGAAGTAGATGGAGCCAATGATCAGATCCAGCTCCTCCCAGGGAATCTGTATAAAATCCTTGAGGGTCCTTTCGTTATAATACTCAAATCCTTTTTCACCGACGATCAGGGCACCATAGGAGGTGATCTGATGGAATCCATTGCCCATAGTCATGAACTCAGGGGTGGGATTCAAAGGCTCAACAATCTGTTCCCGGGATCTGCGGTCTGTTTTCTTCATCTGCTCTCTCCATTTCCCTGCCGGAGTATACATGCCGGCAGGATTATTATTTCTTATAGTATAGTAACACGATTGGAACGGAAAAACACAGGAATCAGGCAAATCTGTTTCCGCTTTTCCGGCCTGACGAAAGAAAAACATCCCCGCAGCTGACTGCGGGGATGTTCCGTTCATTTGATCTGTTGAAAGACCATTTCAGCCCTTTATTACAGCAGTCCGATGAAAGGAAGGTGTAATACGATACCGATCACGAACAGCGCAAGGATGATCATGATAGGGGAAATGTTCTTCTTCAGTAAGCGCATGCAGAGCAGAGTCAGCAGCAGAGGCATAAGGCCGGGAATCAGGGAATTCAGGTTGTCCTGCAGAGTTGTAACTGCAGTAATAGTCTGTTCCAGAGAAACGCCGCTTGCGTACTGGCTCAGAGCCTGATGGATACCCTCGCTGCCAGCCGGAAGAGCTGCCCAGTCGATGTACTGGCCGGGTTCCAGAGTAGCGGTAACAGAGGATACGACCTTTACAAAGTTGATGGATACCCATCTCTCAACCAGAGCGCCCAGGACAAACATACCGAGGATGGAAGCACCCTTGGTGATCTTACCAAGCAGACCGCCGGAGAGGTTCTTGGTGATCGCGGTACCTACGTTGTAGCCGAACTCCTGTGTATACCACAGGAAAGCCATACGGAGAATGTTCCAGAATACGAAGAAGATGATCGGTCCGAGGATGCTTCCTGTCAGAGCGAAGGATGCGCCCAGAGCAGCCAGGATAGGACGTGCTGTGAACCAGAATACGGGATCGCCGACACCGGCCAGAGGTCCCATCATACCGACCTTAACACCCTGGATGGCGGCGTCTTCTACAGGAGCGCCGTTCGCGCGGTCTTCTTCCAGAGCCAGTGTAACGCCAAGGATAGGAGCGGCTACGTAAGGCTGGGTGTTGAAGAACTCAAGGTGTCTCTTCAGAGCAGCAGACTGCTCTTCTTTTGTGGTGTAAAGTCTTTTGATCGCGGGGATCATGGCATAGCACCATCCACCGTTCTGCATACGTTCATAGTTCCAGGAACCCTGGAGGAAAGTAGAACGAAGACATACGGACCAGCGATCCGCTTTTGTTAACTGAACTTTATTTTCTGCCATTTTTACTCCCCCTTCTTATTCATAATCATCCAGAATATCGCCCAGAGGATCACCGGTGCCGCCCTGGCCGCCGGCTGCAACTACGCCGCCGCTCTCAGAGAGCTTCAGGTAGATCAGAGCCATGGATACAGCGATTGTACCAAGAGCGATCAGAGTCAGGTCGGAAACAGCGGCTAATGCGAAACCGATGGCGAAGAAAGGCCATGTTTCAGCGGTAGCCATCATGTTGATAACGAGCGCGTAACCTACTGCAACGACCATGCCGCCGCCGATGGACATGCCTTCGGTCAGCCATGCGGGCATGGAATTCAGAGCGTTTGCTACCAGAGTATCAGATACGAAGCAAAGTGCCAGAGCGGGGATCGCAATACGGAGACCCTGCAGGCAGATCGCGATGTACTGCCAGATTTCGATAGCGCCGAAGTTGGCATTCTCGGCAGCAGCGTCCATCTGATGAACGACCGCGACGGAAACAGTACGGATAACCATGGTAAGGAACAGACCTGCTACTGCCAGCGGGATCGCGACCGCGATCGCGGAAGCAACACCTGCTTCACCCTGACCACCCTTGACAAGGATGATGGCGGAAGCTACGGAAGCAAGAGCAGCATCGGGAGATACAGCCGCGCCGATGTTCGCCCAGCCCAGAGCCATGAGCTGCAGTGTGCCGCCCAGGATAATGCAGGGTACGGCCTGGCCTGTAACAAGACCGATCAGTGTGCATGCGACCAGGGGCTGATGGAATTCGAACTCATCGAGAATGCCTTCAACACCGGCCAGAAATGCAACAATAAATACTAACAGAATGCTAATTATATTCATTGTCATTCCTCCTAAAAGAATTTGTTATCAGAGACCAAGGCCTTCTCTTGCCTTAGCGAGCAGAGCGTCCATATCTTCCGGAGCGTCTGCGGGTACCTTACGGACATCAAATTTGACGCCGCGCTTCTTGAGTTCTTCGAAGCACTCGATGTCCTTCGCGTCAAGGGAAAGCACCTTGTTAACAGCTACCTTGCCCTGGCTGTGCGCCATGGAGCCGATATTCAGGCTCTTGATCTCAACGCCGTTGTCGATCGCCTCAAGAGCGTCCTGAGGGGTCTCGAAGAGCAGGAAAGCGGTCGTATCGCCAAAACGAGGATCCTTAACGACCTCAGCCATCTTATACTGAGGAATAACATGTGCTTTGATTCCGGGCGGTGCTGCTTCCATGATCATCTGCTTACGCAGAGCGTCATGGGCGACATTATCGGAAACGACAATGATACGCTGGGGAGCGATCGCCTTGGACCAGTTGGTTGCGACCTGTCCGTGCAGAAGTCTGGTATCGACACGGGCATGTTTGATCTTGATGTGGCCGTCGCCGAGAACGGTTCCGGGCGGGATGGCGCCTGCGGGAGCCGCGGGGCCTGCTGCAGCAGCAGCGCCGCCTTCTTCAGCGGGCTCAAGATCTTTCGGGAAGACACGGATACCGGTCTTTCCTTCGGGGATGATCGCCTGAGCCAGTTCATGAGCCGTCTCATAATCGTCACGCGCGGCATACGCGGCAACGAGCATGGGAAGGTTCAGGCCCGCAACGATCGCCCAATTGTCTTCGTGTCCCGCAATCAGTCTGTTTGCCTGATTGAAGGGCGTGCCGCCCCACAGATCGACCAGGATCAGGACCTGCTCCTGATCATCAAACTCAGAGATGGCTTTTTCCATCTTTGCGCAGAGATCATCGGGGCCTTCACTGGGAAGCAGAATGACTGCAGAAACGTTTTCCTGCTCACCGAAAATCATGTTGCCGGACATAAAAATGCCTTCCGCAAATTTTCCGTGAGTGGCGAGAAGAATACTAACCATTTGCTATTCCTCCTTTTGAATTGATAGTTGCATGTGATGCTTTTTGGGCATTCTCGAAAAAATGTCCAAAAAGTTCCTTTTGATTAGATAATCTGTTAATCATTATAAACAAACGACAAGGAGAAAACAACCGAATTTTTTATAATTTGATTATATTGTTTAATTTTATTTTATTATTACATTGATAATTTGTCCCATAACAGAAGAAGGCAGCCATTTCCGAAGCCGGAAACAGCCGCCTTACAATGCGGGATTAGACCGATATAATTTTCTATAGTATCAGCGGAATTTTTTGCTGAACTGCACCAGATTGTATACCCTTTCCGTGTTCCTGGCCGCTTTGCGGATATTGCAGCCCGTCCGGATCATGGACAGGGCCATACTGTTTTTTTTGACACCGCGCCCGCGGCCTGCGCGGCCGGCGCCAGCTCCTGCGGCGTCCGCTTTCATGTCACTGACCGCATTTTTGTCAGCTTTTTTATCTGCTTTTTTATCTTTGGACGCCTTATTCAGCTGACTGATAATGATCCCTGCCGCTGCGGCCTGCACCACAGTGGGACCATTCTTTCCAATCCTGACCTTCCCACCTGCACGGGTGATCCGGTCCAGAGACGCTGCTCCGGCGCGGATGGAACGGAACCCGATTTTCATTGCGTATCCGATATTCATCGTCCTGCTCTCCTTCCCTTCCGGGTCATCCCTTCCGCAGAGCTTCCGACTTAGCTGCGCAGGCATCAATGCACTCGATCACGGCGCTGCGGAAACCTCTTTCCTCCAGGACCCTGACAGCTTCGATGGTCGTTCCGGCGGGAGAAGTGACCATGTCCTTGAGCTCGCCGGGATGTTTTCCTGTCTCCAGGACCATTTTGGCGCTGCCA
>ONRU01000113.1 GCA_900320325.1 uncultured Lachnospiraceae bacterium | reverse complement strand
CGGGTCCAGTCCGCGTCTCTGTGGTTGCCGGTATAATACAGGTAGATCTTGTCACCGATCGGCATGGCGGATCCGGAGTAGACGCCCTTGTTGTCATAGCCTTCCTCCTGGTCAGGAAGCAGGCAGACGCCCAGATTCTTCCAGGTGACCAGATCTTTGGATACGATGTGGTACCAGTGTTTCAGGCCGTGCACAGCGCCCCAGGGGCACCACTGATAAAACAGATGCCATTTATTGTCATGCCAGACGAAGCCGTTGGGATCATTCATCAGGCCTGTCACAGCCTGGTTATGGAAAGTCTGGCGGTAAGGGGACGCGGAAATTGCCTGATAGAGCTCCAGCAGTTCCTGAGGATCTTTCAGATAGCGGTATTTTTCTTCTTTTGTCCAGGTTTTCATAGCAAATTCCCTCTCTATTATGCAAATATACTGAAAAATGGAGCGGATTCATACAATTATTATACTATTAAATCAGGATATGACAAAGGAAAGAGTGGATGATTATCAATAATTCCGCACGCTATACCGTGCAGACACTGCCGGTATCTGACCGCGGCACAGAAATGCGGCGGCGGATCTTCTTCATCGATAAACAGAGGTTAACAGCTGATCAACGGTAAACCCGGGAATCAGGAAAAGCACCCGCGCAGGGCACACAAAAGGGGCCCGCGCGGGTGCTTTTCATCAAGTCAGATGGAGTCTGATGCAGACCCGTATGCTGACTGCTTATTTATTTTTCAGCTGTTCATACCGCTCTTTGGCGAGGCGTGTGCCCTCCGCGAAAAGCTTTTTGGCATTCTCGGGGAAGGTGCGCCTGAGGGCCGCGTAGCGGACTTCGCCATCGAGGAAGTCCTCGTAGGGCAATGTCGGAGCCTTGGAGTCCAGGTGGAATCTGGGCTCGGCATTGGGATTGTAGCGGTAGAGGAACCAGTAGCCGGCGTCGACCGCGCGTTTCATCTCCTCCTGTACGTTCTGCATGCCGCGGCGGATGCCGTGCTCGATGCAGGGGGCGTAGGCGATAATGATGCTGGGTCCTTTGAACTGTTCCGCCTCGTGGATGGCACGGATGAGCTGGGCGTTGTCCGCGCCCATGGCGACCTGGGCGACGTAGACGTTGCCGTAGGTCATCATCATCTCGCCCAGGTTCTTCTTGGGACGTTTCTTGCCGGAGGCGGCGAACTGTGCTACTGCGCCGACCTGGGTGGCCTTGGAGGACTGTCCGCCGGTATTGGAGTATACTTCTGTGTCGACGATCAGGATGTTGAAATCCTCTCCGCTCGCAACGACATGGTCGAGGCCGCCGAAGCCGATGTCGTAGGCCCAGCCGTCTCCGCCGTACATCCAGAAGGTTTTCTTGGAAAGCTGATCCTTGTAGCGGAGGATCACGTCAGCGCTCTCAGCGTCTGCCGAGCCGGAAGCGGCGACGGATTCAAGCACGGAGACCAGAGCATCGGAAGCCTTCTCCGACTTGTCGAAGTCATCATAGGTTTCCATCCACTTGCTGATGGCAGCCTTCAGCGCTTCGTCAGAGGTCTTTTCCAGGAGTTCGGAGAGACGCAGCTTCTGCGCTTCTCTCTGCTGGCGCACGGCCAGGACCATACCAAGGGAGAACTCGGCGTTATCTTCAAAGAGGGAATTGGTCCAGGCAGGACCCTGTCCCCTTCTGTTTACCGTGTAGGGAATGCCCGGCGTGGAGGAACCCCAGGCCTGGGTGCAGCCCGTCGCGTTGGCCCAGTAGACCCGGCTTCCGAAGAGCTGGGTGAGGAGCTTGGCGTAGGGCGTTTCGCCGCAGCCCGCGCAGGCGGCTGAGAACTCCAGCAGCGGCTTACGGAACTGGCTTCCCTTAACGGAATAGGGATCGAAGAAATCTTCCTTCTCAGGAAGCGCGACTGTATACTCCCAGGCGGCGGTATCGACGGTCGCGGGATCCGCGGGCACCATGGTAAGCGCCTTTTCCCTGGCGGGGCAGACGGCCGCGCAGCTGCCGCAGCCCGTGCAGTCCAGGGGACTGATCTGCATGGTAAACTTCATGCCCGCCGCCTGTTTTCCGTTCGCGGGCATCAGCTGGATACCGGCAGGCGCAGCTGCCGCTTCCTCTTCCGTGAGCAGATAAGGCCGGATGACTGCGTGAGGGCAGACATAACTGCACTTATTGCACTGGATGCACTTTGACGGATCCCAGACAGGGAGACGGGTCGCGATACCGCGCTTTTCGTAGGCAGTAAGGCCCATGTCGATGGTGCCGTCCTTGTATCTCATCAGGGCGCTGACCGGCAGGTCGTCACCCTTCTGGGCGTTGACGGGATCCAGGAAATTTGTAACGACCGGAGGTACATTCCTCTCCGGCGCCGGCGCGTCTTCTGCCGTCTTCCAGGCTTCCGGCACTTCGATCTTCGTGAGAGAACCGACACCCGCGTCGATGGCAGCCAGGTTCTTTTTCACGACATCCTCACCTTTTGCGAAATAGGTCTTTACAGCAGCGTCCTTCATGTACTGAACCGCGTCTTCAACGGGGATGACCGGCATCAGATGGAAAAAGGCAGACTGCAGTACCAGGTTGAAATGATTGCCCAGGCCGAGGGAGTTGGAAATTTTCGCGGCGTCAATTGTATAGAGGGAGACACCGCGGTTCGCAATGTCCCGTTTGGCCTTGGCGGTCAGGTGCTTTTCCAGCTCCTCAGCGTCATAAGGACAGTTGATCAGATAAGTTCCGCCGGGACGGATCTCCTCTGTAATGTCGTATTTGTCCAGATAGGTCGCGTTGTGGCAGGCGACGAAATCCGCGGATTTGACGTAGTAGGAAGAGCGGATGGGCCTGTCGGAGAAACGCAGATGGCTTCTCGTGAGGCCGAAGGATTTTTTCGTATCGTACTCAAAATAAGCCTGCGCGAACTTTTTCGTGTGGTCGTTGATGATTCCGACGGTATTTTTGTTGGCGCCCACCGTACCGTCCGAGCCAAGGCCCCAGAATTTGCAGCTGACGGAATTGCCCTGTTCCGGATAAAAGGGTTCATGCACTTCGAGGGATGTGTTGGAGACATCGTCGATAATGCCGATGGTGAAGCGGTTTTTGGGATTCTCCTTTTTCAGCTCCTCAAAAACAGCAAGGATCTGGGCCGGAGTGGTGTCCTTGGAGGACAGGCCGTATCTGCCGCCGATGACAGTGAGATCCGAGCGGCCGCGGAGAGCCGTGCATACGTCGGCATAGAGCGGTTCGCCCGCGCTGCCGTACTCCTTGGTGCGGTCCAGTACCGCGATTCCCCTGCAGCTCTCCGGGATGGCGGAAAGGAAGCGGGTGACGTCGAAGGGCCTGTAGAGATGCACCTGTATGAAACCTACCTTCTCGCCCTTCGCGTTCAGATAGTCCACGACCTCCTGGGCGCATCCGGAAACCGAACCCATGGCGATGATCACGCGCTCCGCGTCCGGGGCTCCGTAGTAATTAAAAATATGATATTCCCTGCCGGTGATTTCCGAGAGCCTGTTCAGATAATCTTCCACAATGTCGGGCAGGGCATCATAGTCTGTGTTGCTGGCTTCCCTGATCTGGAAGAAAATATCGGGATTCTGCACCGTGGCGCGCAGCATGGGGTGCTCGGGATTCAGGGCCTGGGCCCGGAAGGCGTCCAGAGCCTCGAAATCGTAGAGGTTTCGAAGATCCTCGTAATCGATCTGCTCCACCTTGTCGATCTCGTGGGAGGTGCGGAAGCCATCAAAGAAGTGTAAAAAGGGAATCCGCGCCTTGATGCCGGCCAGGTGGGGAACGGCGGCCAGATCCATGACCTCCTGTACGCTGCCGGTGGAGAAGATGGCAAAGCCTGTGTTGCGGGTGCTCATGACGTCCGAATGGTCGCCAAAAATGGACATGGCATGCGCGCCGACGGTCCTTGCCGCCACATGCAGCACACCCGGAAGCCTCTCACCGGCGATGCGGTGCATCAGGGGCAGCATCAGCATCAGGCCCTGCGAGGAAGTGAAGCTGACCGCCAGGCCGCCCGTCTGCAGAGCGCCGTGCACGGCACCGGCCGCGCCTGCCTCGGACTGCATCTCGATCAGCTGTACCCGCTGACCAAACAGGTTCTTTTTCCCGTTAGCGGACCAGACATCAGTTTTGACCGCCATCGGTGACGACGGTGTGATCGGATAGATCGCAGCGACTTCGGAAAAAGCATACGCCACATAGGCGCAGGCTTCGTTACCGTCTACAGCCACATATTTTCTGGGTTTATCTGACATAATTAAATATTTCCTCCTTATGCAGTCACAATCCCGGCGGCCTTCTGCAGGCCCAGCTTCTCGATCGCCATCTCCCGCATCTTGAATTTCTGGATCTTGCCTGCGTCGTTCATGGGGAACCCATCTACGAAATCAATATACTTGGGCACCTTATGTTTGGCCATGTGGTCCAGCACGTACTGCTTCATTTCCGCTACCGTCATCTCCTCGCCTTCTTTGAGGATGATGCAGGCCATGATTTCTTCTCCCAGTGCCTCATCCGGCACGCCGATGACCTGAACATCGCTCACCTTGGGATGGGTATAAATAAACTCCTCAATTTCCTTGGGATAAATGTTTTCTCCGCCGCGGATGATCATATCCTTGAGCCGGCCCGTGATCCGGTAATTGCCCTCCGGCGTCCGGCAGGCCAGGTCTCCCGTGTGCAGCCAGCCGTCCTTGTCAATGGCAGCCGCGGTTGCTTTGGGCATCTTGTAATATCCCTTC
>ONRU01000051.1 GCA_900320325.1 uncultured Lachnospiraceae bacterium | reverse complement strand
CCTTCCCCGTTGATGGCCGACCCAAGCAGGGTCTTGGAGGAACGTTCGACGGTAAAGCTCAGATCGGAGGACCAGCATACGGCCATGCTGCCGTCGATCTTGAGCTCATCGTTATTCAGTTCGATCCGGATCAGCTCGCTGGCAGGGACATTGCTCTCCAGGGCGGCCGCGCCGCTGCCGTACAGGCTCAGATTGAAGAGGCCTTCATTTCCCAGGGCCGCGGAGGAAAGAGACCTTCTGGCTACGACCTTGGACTTGACACTGCCTTCACTGGCCAGGAACATGCCGTCCTCTATGGTCATGCCGCCGGGCCATTTTTCCATGTCTTCCAGGATAATATATTTGTAGGTGGGCTCCAGGACCAGCAGGCCGCTGCCTACATACTCGGGCTTAACAGCGGATTCTTTGGTCACCGCGCCTTTCACGACTTTGCCGAACAGGTCGCCGACGCCCTTGAGGCCGGTCGTGGCCTGCACATTGCCGGCCGTCCACTGCATGGCGCCGGCCTGGGTGATGATGGAGTTCTTGCCGTTCAGACGGCACACCAGCTGCCTGCGGCGGACACCCATTTTGCTCATGAAGTATTCCGTCATGGCATTGGCGGGGGATACGGACGCGTCGTCCACATATTCCAGCACGGCCAGGTTGCCGATGTTGGATATGATCTTTCTTTTGTTGTTCTCAAGATTCGCGATACGCATAATTCTACTCTCCTCTTTTCCTTTTTATACGCCTTCTTTGCATGAAGGTGACAGCGGTTTCCCGCTGTCAGGCTTCATCAATCACATTTTTTTCATCAATCGTTTTGTTCGAGTTGAGAAAAGCATTCCTGTTGTTCAGGATCATGGTCGCTGCCAGCATGATCACATCATCCACGGGACCGGGCATAAAATCGACCGGAGATACGACATAAAGCAGGGCAAGTGCCAGAATAACATATTTCATGGTGTTGTTGTTCATTTTATTTTCCTCCTCGGATATTCTCTTCGGCCGCCTGTTCTTCAGACAGCCGGTGTATTCTGGATCAATTCCGTAAGGGATTCAGCACACAATCCCCGGACCCTTCCGGCCTCAGAGACCAATGCCTCTTTCCTTTTACGAGTTCATTGTATCCGCCGGGAGCATAAAAATAAACGACGGGCAGAGCGTGATAAAGACGGTTATTGCAATCATTCCGGCGGAATAAGGATTTTAGATACCATAGGGATCCTCTTATCTGCTCTGCTTTTCCGGCTTTGCTTTGGCTTTGCTTTTCTGTCTCAGATCATGTAAGTCCGGGACCGGATGTATGCTATAATCATTTATGAAATCCGGTCTGTCCGCTTCAGGGCCGCAGATGAATACGCGGGAACTGTCACGGCTGATCGATGCCAGTAAACAGGGAGGTCATAATGAAAAAGAACAACAGGAAACAAGGAAGGAATGTGATGGCATTCCTGATGCTCACCGTACTCATGATAACGACCGTTTTATCCGGATGCTCCGCAGCGGCGCCGAAAACGGAGGCCGGTACCGGCAGCACGGTCCAGGAAGCTGTCCCGGCGGGGGAGACCGCGCAGGACGCTGTCCCGGCGGAAGAAACGGCAGAGGACGCCGCTACAGAGGAGGCTGCTGAGCAGGTCTCCCAAACGGAGGCAGCGGCTACGGACGAGATACCCCAGGCACCGGACGTCAGTGATGATTATACCCTGAAAAAGGTCGTGGTCCTGAGCCGCCACAATATCCGCGCCCCTCTTTCCGGGGAAGGATCCTTTCTGAGCACCGCGACGCCCCACACATGGTTCCAGTGGACCGCGGATACCAGCCAGCTTTCTCTGCGGGGCGGTATTCTGGAGACCATGATGGGCCAGTATTTCCGCAAATGGCTGGAAAATGAGGAGCTGATCCCGGAGAACTACCAGCCGGAGGACGGAGAAGTCCGTTTCTATGCCAACGCCAAGCAGCGTACCCAGGCCACGGCCAGGTATTTCGCGTCCGGCATGCTGCCGGTGGCGATCGTTGACATTGAACGCCACGCGGATTACGACACCATGGATGAAACATTTACGCCCAAGCTGCACTTCCTCAACGATGCATTTGAGAAGACCGCTATGGAAGAGATAGCCGCGTTCGGCGGCGACAAGGGACTCGAAGGACTGGACAGCCAGATGACAGACGCTTACGCCCTGCTGGAGGATGTCCTGGACCTGCAGGATTCCGAAGCGTACAAGAACGGAGAACTGACCGGATTTACCCCCGGTAACATCCAGATCAAGCTGAACCTGGATGAAGAACCCGGTATGGAGGGAGATCTCAAGACGTCTACCCAGCTCGCTGACGCCCTGGTCCTGCAGTATTATGAGGAAGAGGATCCCAAAGAGGCCGCCTTCGGCCACGATCTGACCATGGAGGACTGGCAGACGCTCGACAGTATTAAAGAGCTGTATTCCAAAATCCTGTTCACTTCCGATTCCGTTGCTGTCAACGTTGCCCAGCCCCTGCTTGTCGAGATCAAAAACGAGCTGCAGGAAGAGAACCGCAGATTCACTTTCCTGTGCGGCCACGATTCCAATGTGGCCTCTGTACTGGCCGCTATGGGCGTTGAGGAATACAGCCTGCCCGGCACGGTCGAGCGTGATACGCCCATCGGCGTCAAGCTGGTCTTTGAAGTCTATGAAGGCCCCGATCAGCAGGACTACTGCAGGATCCGTCTGGTCTATCAGACGACGCAGCAGATCCGCGAACTGGAGCCGCTGGACCTGGATACTCCACCTGCCAGCTTCGCGCCGGATTTCAGGGGGATGGAAAAGAACGCGGACGGCCTGTATCTCCTGGAGGACGTTTATACCAGGATACAGGAAGCCTTGGACCTGTATGATACCTTATCTCTGACGGCCGGTTCCGCGGAGGAGGCAGCCACAGCCGCGCCCGCTGCGGAAGAAGCCGCGCCCGCGGAAGCCGGCACGGAAGCGCCTGCCCGGGAAGAAGAAACAGAGGAAGCGCCCGAGGAAGAACCGGCTCCGGAGGAAACCGAAGAAGCGGTGGACGACGCTGCCTGACAAAAACACAATCAGAAGGAAATATAATACCTCCCGCGGCGGATCAGCAGAAATCCGCTGCGGGAGGTATTGTATGCCGCGCAGTCAATATCACGGGACCGTCCGTGCCTGCGCCGGCAAATCGTCTGTTTACGCTTTCAATATGCCGTTTCACTGGCAGGCAGGAATCAGAGGTTCCGGTCCCGTACGATGACCGTTGACATGTAACTGTCTTCAGGAGACAGGTCTGATTCCTTATCCAGCCTTTCCATGATCTTCTCATCCGGGCAGCCGCAGGAGACAGCCAGGGAAGACACAGACATAAGATCCCGTTCTTTGAGCAGGTCCAGGACAGCGGGCATTTTGCTGCCGGCCTTCATCAGGACTTTGGTGCCTTCCAGAGACAGGGCCTGTTCCAGATCCACATCGGAAACAGGCAGGACATGGAAAGGCCTGCTCCCTTCCGTAAGGCTGATGCCCATCCTGGCGGCGATGGCGCTGTAGCTGCTGATGCCGGGGACCAGACAGGTCTGACAGCCCATCTCTTTCAGTACATCGGCGATCTGGCAGACCGTTGAGAAGACAGACACATCACCGATACAGATCATGGCGGTATCTTCCCCTTTTTCCAGATAAGCGCGGATCAGTTCCGCGTTGCGCTGATACTGTTCCCGAAGCAGAGCCCTGTCGGAAGACATGGCAAAGGACAGGGGGAGGATGGTCTTATCCTGCAGGCTGACAGCCTGCCCGGCTATGTCCAGGGCCCGCATGCCGCCGCCCCTGGTTCTGGGTGCCGCGATTACATTGCAGTGTTCGAGGACACGGATGGCTTTGAGGGTAATCAGTTCCGGGTCGCCGGGACCGACGCCGATACCGTAAAATTTACCTGTGGTCATGAATTTATATCCTTTTCCTTCGTTTCCTGATATGTCAGGGATATAACAGGGATATGCGCGATCTACGTGTTTGCGCGTGTCTTTTTTTGGCGGATCCGCTTCCCTGTTCAAATAGACATCTCGTATTTTTCAGGATATCATGATATGATGATTGACGCAAAAAGATAAGGATCTGGTAATTTTCATGGGAGAAATCAATCAGCAGGCAGCCGGCCTTCATACCGGCACGAATAATAACGTAAGCGAGCAGAGTGAAAAGATCAGGGGCATCCTGTTCGTTCTGGCAGCAGGGATCTGCTGGGGCAGCATCGGCCCTTTTATACGTACCTTCAATAAGGCAGGCCTTTATTCCCTGGATATCGTGGTACTGCGGTCCATCTCCACCACGATCTTCCTCTTCCTGTTCCTGCTGGTCTATGACAGGAGGCTGCTGAAGATCCGTCTGAGAGATATCTGGTGTTTTATCGGTACCGGTATTGTGAGTATGGCTTTCTTTAACTTCTGCTATTTCAGCCTGATCACGATCTCTACCCTTTCGGTCGCGGCGGTCATGCTCTATACCGCCCCGGTCTTTGTCATGATATTGTCCGCGATTTTGTTCCGGGAACGTATGACAAAGAACAAAGCAGCGGCTTTGCTGCTCACAGTCCTGGGCTGTATCTTCGTGACCGGTGTCATCGGGGACGCGGCGTCCCTCAGCCTGCTGGCCATTCTGCTGGGGCTGGGCGCGGGACTGGGCTATGCCCTCTATTCCATCTTCAGCCGATTTGCCCTGCGGAAAGGCTGCCACAGCTTTACGATCAGTTTTTACACATTTCTGTTCGCTTCCATCGCCACGATTCCCATGGCTGATTTCCGAAAGATCGCGGCAGTCGGAACATCCAGCCTGTTCATGCTGCTGTTCTGCCTGTTCAGCGGTTTTGTGACCACGGCCCTGCCCTATATTTTGTATAATTTCGGGCTGGCGGGCATGGAGAACGGCCAGGCAGCCATCATTGCCTCTATAGAACCGGTCGTAGCGACGCTTCTGGGCTTCTTTGCTTTCCACGAGCGCCTGACCGGCGGCAACCTGATCGGGATCGTTCTGGTTCTGGCCGCAATTGTGCTCAGCAATCTTTCCGGAGAATGACAAAACTTTACAAAAAACTACCGGAGGACAGTGGGTCATATGACGTGGCTGTCCTCCGGTTTATTGTTCGCTTTCGTGCCGCCTCATCTGCAGGCGGCTTTTTTACGCGGCACCCAGGTCTGCTTACGGTCAGTTTTTCAGATCCTGTTTATGATCTTTATGACTGCAGGAAGAGGCGCTGCCGCAGGAACTGCAGTCGCCCGCGCAGCTGCCGCACGATCCATGGCAGCCGCCGCTGCCTTTGGCGGCCCGCCAGGCAATGATGATAATGCCCGCTATGACCAGCAGGATCAGGATATCCCAGATATTCATGCGGCCTCCTTATCCCAGGCCGATGGCCAGACCAATCAGCCGGATCAGCAGCGCCATGACCCATGCGATGGCGCATTGCCAGAGTACAAGGGATATTGCCCATTTATGGCCCAGCTCCCTTTTGATGGAAGCAACGGCTGCCACACAGGGCGTATACAGCAGGCTGAAGACCAGCATGGACGCGGCTGACAGAGCTCCGATTTCCGTGACGCCGCCGACAAAGAGGGTCTCCATGACGGATACTACGCTTTCCTTGGCCATAAAGCCGCAGACCAGAGAAGTGATGATCCGCCAGTCGCCAAGGCCGACAGGCCGCATAAGCGGCACCAGAAGGCCCGACAGCGCTGCCAGCATACTGTCATGGGAATTGCTTACAAGGTTAAAGCCAAAATCAAAGCTCTTTAAGAACCATACAACGATGGTCGCGATCAGGATGACCGAGAAGGCTCTCTGCAGGAAATCACGGGATTTCTCCCAGAGCAGCATGCCGACGTTCCTGGGACTGGGGAAGCGGTAATTGGGCAGTTCCATGACAAAAGGAACCGCTTCTCCCCGGAACAGGGTGTTCTTAAACAGGTAAGCCGCCAGGATACCCACCAGGATACCGAACAGATACAGCCCTGTGATGATCAGCCAGCTGTGCGCAGGGAAGAAGGCGTTGACAAAAAAGCCGTAGATCGGCAGCTTGGCCGTACAGGACATGAAAGGCGTCAGCAGGATGGTCATCCGCCTGTCCCGTTCACTGGGCAGGGTCCTGGTCGACATGACCGCGGGAACGGTGCAGCCGAAGCCGATCAGCATGGGTACGATACTGCGGCCGGACAGACCCATGCGGCGCAGGATACTGTCCATAACAAAGGCGACCCGGGCGATATAGCCGCTGTCCTCCAGGATGGACAAAAAGAAAAAGAGGATCACGATAATGGGCAGGAAACTGACGACCGTGCCCACGCCTTCAAAAACTCCCTCCAGGACCAGACTCTGAATGGCGGGATTGACCTGGACTTTTTCCATGCCCTGACCGATCAGGCCCTTAAGAATATCGATCCCGGATGCCAGAAGATCCTGGAAGATGGGACCGATCAGGAAGAAGGTCAAAAAGAAGACCAGGCCCATAACGGCGATGAAAACCGGAATTCCTGTATACTTACCGGTCAGGATCTTATCGAGCTTCTCGCTCCGGATATGTTCCCTGCTTTCCTGGGGTTTGATCACGCAGGCGTCGCAGACTTTGCCGATGAAGTCAAAACGCATGTCCGCCATGGCGGCACTGTGGTCCAGGCCCCTCTCCTTCTCCATCTGCAGGATCAGGTGGTCCAGCGTTTCTCTCTCATTCTCATCCAGATCCAGCCGCTCCACGATCAGGGGGTCTCCTTCCAGGAGCTTGCAGGCGGCGAAGCGGATCGGGAGTCCGGTACGGGCACAGTGATCTTCGATCAGATGGCTGACCGCGTGGATGGCCCTGTGGACGGCGCCGCCGTGGTCATCCGCGCCGCAGAAGTCCTGTCTGGCCGGGGATTCCTGGTATTTGGCGATATGGACCGCGTGCCGTACCAGCTCATCTACGCCTTCATTCCTGGCGGCGGAAATGGGGACTACCGGGACGCCCAGCATGTATTCCATGTGGTTGACATCAATCGTGCCACCGTTGCCCCGGACTTCGTCCATCATGTTGAGGGCGACCACCATGGGGATATTCAGCTCCAGCAGCTGCATGGTCAGATACAGGTTCCGCTCTATATTGGTGGCGTCCACAATGTTAATGATGGCCCTGGGATGCTGCTCCAGGACAAAATTGCGGGATACCAGTTCCTCTTTGGAATAGGGGGACATGGAATAGATGCCCGGCAGGTCGGTGATCAGGGTATTGGAATGGCCCCGGATGACACCGTCTTTACGGTCTACGGTAACGCCCGGGAAATTGCCCACATGCTGATTGGATCCGGTCAGCTGGTTGAACAGGGTCGTCTTGCCGCTGTTCTGGTTGCCGACCAGAGCGAAGGTCAGTGTTGTATCTGCCGGCAGCGGATTTCCTGTTCCTTTGGGGTGGAACCTTCCGCCTTCGCCAAGACCGGGATGTTCTGTTTTATGTTTATGCGGCTTTTTCGGCGCCTGCTCCTTGACGGTGGTTTCCTCCACCGGTACGATCGTGATCTGTGCCGCGTCCGCCATACGCAGGGTCAGATTATAGCCATGGATCAGAAGCTCCATGGGATCGCCCAAAGGCGCCAGTTTAATGACCGTGACCTCTGCCCCCGGGATCACGCCCATGTCCAGGAAATGCTGGCGGAGCGCCCCTTCTCCGCCGACTTCCGTGATCCGGGCAGAATGTCCCGGCTGTAAATTGCTCAAATTCATCGTTTATGCCTCCGGTATTAGACAAATCTAACATTCATTGTACCACAAAAACAGGGATACCTAATACTGCAGATGCAGGGTCCTGTACAAAAACATTTGTCTGAGATCTGTTAGTCAGCCCCGGCAGTGTATAGAAGCGCGTTCATGACTGCGGCCGCGACACCGCTGCCGCCCTTTTGCCCCATATTGAAGATCGCGGGGATATGACAGCGCAGACAGGCCGCGCGCAGGAGTTCCTTGCTTTCCACGACATTAACAAAACCGACCGGAACGCCGATGACAAGGGACGGCCTGCAGCTGCCCTCCCGGATCAGCCGGTCCAGGCACAGCAGGGCGGTCGGCGCGTTGCCGATCACATAGATCCCGTCAGGGAACTCTCCTGCCGCGCGGACCATAGCAGCGTAAGCCCGCGTCGTACCATCCTCTTTCGCTTTTGCGGCAATCTCCGGGTCTGCCATATAGCAGACAGGCTGACAGTTCCATTTCCGGCAGGCCGGCTTGCTGATACCGGCCAGCGCCATGTTCGTATCCGTGATGATCGTTTTGCCGCCGCGAATGGCATGATGGGCGTATGTGATCACATCCTCCGTAAAAAAGAGTGTCTCCGCGTATTCAAAATCCGCGGTCGTATGGATGACCCTGCGGACCACCGGCAGCAGCGCTTCTTCAATTTCAATCCCCCTTTCCTGCAGGCCCAGGGAGATCCGACGCATGCTTTCCTGCTCAATGGCGGCCGGTTCCGTGAATTCGAAATGGACAGGTGAATCGTTTCTTTTATCTGCGGGATCAGGATTGCTGGATGCAGTCATCTTTCAATCTCCTTCATGGAATGATGCCGGCGGAAACACCGCGGCTCATAAAGATTTTACCTTTGCGGGAGGTGAACCACAAGTCAGACTATGCGGTTCATGTAATGAACCGCATAGTCTGGCGTCCGGTTCAAAAATGGACCAGCAGGTCTGACGCCCGGTTCACCCGGCAATAAAAAGACTCCTCTGCCGTATGGCAAAGGAGTCCTGTATTTGATGGTCTGTACTCAGGCTGTTTTCGCGAGTTCCCTTTTCTTGATGACCGGAAGGATGATGCCCAGGGCAGTCAGTACGCAGGGCGTAATGATGTTCAGGCACATGGTGAAGGGATCGGGATCATAGACACCGAGCAGGCAGCAGGCCGCTGTCACGAAGAAGCACCAGCCGCCGGCCAGCAGGGCCAGCTTGTCGCTCTTGACAAAACGGTAATCGGCGCTGAATTTGCTGCCGGCCTTACGAAGGGCGATATAGGCGGTAAATACCCAGAGATAACGCATGGGCATACATACCGAATTCAGTTTGGTCAGCTGCTTGAGTACAGCGGCCGCGCCGGGAACGAAGGACTGGATCAGGATGATGGAACCGGAAAGGACCGCGACCATCTTGATACCATTCACATAGGCACCGCTGTCGTTCTTCTTCAGAAGGGTCCGGGGAATGAACTTCTGGGCGTCTTCGTTGTCGAGGAGCATACGAAGCGGCGCGTCGATACTGATGACCAGGGTGGAAAGCTGGCCGATGGCGTTGCAGACCGCGTAGATGATCAGAAGGGAATCACCGATGCCCCAGTAACTGCCCAGCCTCTGGAAAGCCCAGTAGGCTCCGTTGGATACATAGGAGTTGAAGCTTTCTTCCGACGCGTTGATCATGGCGGGATCGAACATCATGCCCATGGCGACGGTTCCCAGGATCGCGCAGACAACGACCATGATGGCCAGGGTGATCATGGCCCTGGGGAAGCCCCTGCTGGGATCCTTTACCTTGTTTACATAGGGAGAGATCTTTTCACATCCGCCGACCGCGAAGACAAGAATGGACAGGGATGTGAAATATTTTACATTGAACTGGGGAATCAGGTTCTTCATGCTGAAGTCCAGTGTCACATAATCCGCGCCGGGGTTGATGGCACGGGCGCCGAACATCATGATGATGTACAGGATGGACATGATGAACATGCTGGTACCGGCGATGGTGGCCAGCTTCTTCAGGGGGTTCAGTCCTCTGCTGGCGACCCAGCAGAACAGGAGCAGTACCGCGAACGTAGCCAGCTGCACCCAGATCGTAGGGAATGTATCATAAGTCTCCGCGTTTCGGAACACCGCCCAGCTAAGGGCCTTGAGTCCGCCGGAGGATTTGCTGGCGATATAGGTGATATGGCAGGCCCAATAGGTCCAGCCGGCGTAATAGGCGATCTTGGGGCCGGTTGTCTTCAAGATCCAGGAGCTGACGCCGCCGCCTGATTCCTTAAAGGCGGAACCCAGCTCACCGACCATCAGCGCGTAGGGGATGAAATAAAGGGCGAACATCAGGATCCAGCTGAAGATGACCTGGATCCCGTTGAAGTAAACAAAACCGTTCAGTACGTTGCCGAAGCCCCATACTGTTGAGAATGCCATAAAGGCAAGAGTTGACCAGTTAATACGTTTCGTGTCCATTACATATATACTCCTTTAATGATTTTCTGAAGTGTCAGAACTTCAGTTTATAGCTGCCGTCTCCGGTCCCCTCGACGGAGGAGGAGAACAGGACCCTGGCCGCTTCTGCCAGATATGCCGTATCTTTGGCGCCCGCTGTTTCATACGGCGAATGCATGGCAAGCTGGGGAAGACCGACATCGACGGTGTTCAGTGATACCTGGCTCTGAGAGATATTGCCCAGGGTCGAACCGCCCAGCAGATCAGACCGGTTGGTAAAGGTCTGGCAGGGGACATCTGCCTGCCGGCAGATGGCGCGCATGATCGCGCCGGAGACCGCGTCGGTCGTATACTTCTGGTTGGCGCTGTACTTGATGACGATCCCCTGATTCAGATAGGGACGATTGGTCGGATCCGCCTTGTCCGTAAGATTGGGATGCACCGCGTGGGCGTTGTCGGCAGATACCAGGAAACTGGACGCGATGCTCATAAGGTAGTCTTCTTCGGTCCTGCCCATGACCCGGTTGATCCGGCGCAGTGTATCGCTGAGGAAGGTGCCCGCGGCACCCTGTTTGCTGCCGGAGCCGACTTCTTCATTGTCAAAAACGCAGTGGACGGCCACAGAATCCCCGGGCCTGGCCGCGAGAAATCCCTGCAGGGAGGCAAACGCGCACTGCAGGTCGTCCAGGCGGCCGCTGGCGATGAACTCACCCCGCAGGCCCAGGCTTTCGGCGGGCATACGATTGTACAGGAAGAGATCTGTATCCAGAATATCCTCCGCGTCCACGCCCGCCTCCGACGCGATCATCTGCAGGAAAACGTCCTTCTCCTCTCCCTTTTCGCAGAACAGGGGAAGCATGTCCACCTGGGCGTTATAGCTGTATCCGTCATTGACCTCACGGTTCATATGGATGGCCAGATTGGGAATGATCAGCAGGCTGCGGTCTACATTCACAAGCTTCGTTTCAATACCTTCGTTGGTTCTTACCATGATCCTGCCCGCGACAGAAAGGGGCCTGTCCAGCCAGGGAGCGCACAGCATGCCGCCGTATTTTTCAACGTTAAGCTTTACATACCGGTCATCGACCGTGATCTCCGCGTTGGTCTTGATCTTGAAAACGGGCGAATCGCAGTGGCTTGCCATGATCTGAAATCCCGTGTAATCAGCCCGGGGAATACGGAAGGCAATGAGCGCCGAATCGTTCCGGGTCACGTAGTAACCTTTGCCGGCTTCCAGTGTCCAGGGCCTGCCCTCAAACAAACGGATCATTCCGGCCCGGTCCAGCTTTTCGCACATATTTCTGACCGCGAAAAAAGCATTGGGACTGTGGTCCAAAAATCGGAACAGTTCCTGATTAACAGTTGCAAAATCCATTTTTCTTTCACTTCCTTTATGTTATTTCGCTTACATGTAATTGATATAAAAACCACTTATATATAAACCCACGGGATTATAGCACTTTCTTAAGAAAGGTCCCATTACAAACAGACCGTTTTGTTTAAATCATTGATTATTATTTTGGCTGCCACAAAAAAGGCTGTTTTCGGAAACAGGGGCTTCCGAAAACAGCCTTATCTTTTGTGTATGATTATTGTTCCGCGGGTACTTGATGGGTCAGTCCTGATATGTCAGCTATAGGCATCTGCCTGACAGGGGCAGCTCATTCAGTAATGATATCCGTCACCTGCGATCTGGTAGTCAATATATTCAAATTCATCCATGCGGCCGTTTTTATAATCCGACAGGATCTTGTTCCGTATTACTTCAAGGGAATCAAAGACAAGACGGACGGGCTTTGGCGCCTTGCTGTCCCTGATCCGGTACTCAATGCCTTCTACCCATACCCTTCTCAGGGAATAGCATTCTTCAAAGGCATAATATCCGACGCGCTCAAGTCCCGGCGGCAATTCCAGATGCTCCAGTGACTGGCAGTAACGGAAGGTATAATCGCTGATCTGAGTTATGCCCTTCCCGATCACCACGCGCTCCAGCTGCCGGCAGTCCGCGAAGGCGTTCGATCCTAATTCCGTAACGCTGTCCAGAATTACAATGGACGTAATTCCGGAGTCATGTTAAGCAACTTTTAACCATTGATAATTTTTTTATGGCTGAATTTTCCGGTACAGGTGCAGAAGACATCAAAAATGAACTTATAATTGATCAAAATAATA
>ONRU01000084.1 GCA_900320325.1 uncultured Lachnospiraceae bacterium | reverse complement strand
CAGGTCATGCACAGAAGTAAAGAGATCAAAGTTTTTTTCATGGTAAATCAGCCTTTCCGATACGGGAAATAAGAGCATGCCGGACAGCCGGGGCCGCTCTTTTCATTGCGAAAATAAGATATCACAGATAATGATATCATGAGAAAAATTGTTACGCAAATATTACATTCCGGATGAACAACTGGTCAATGAGCTCTGAGCTGGCGAACACGCGGCAAAGGAGCTCTGAGCTGGCGAACGCGCTGTCAATGAGCTCTGAGGTGGCGAACGCGCTGTCAATGAGCTCTGAGGTGGCGAACGCGTGGTCAATGAGCTCTGAGCTGGCGAACGTGGCAAATGAGCTCTGAGCTGGTGAACGCGGGTCAATGAGCTCTGAGCTGGTGAACGCGGAGCTGGCGAACGTGGCAAATGAGCTCTGAGCTGGTGAATGCGCACACGGCAGACAGGAAAAGATTCAGTGGAATTTGCGGCCTGCCATGTTTATACTGTATAAAGAGGGAAAAGAGTCGCGGCTGCCGGACGGACCGGCGCGTGCGGCCTTATGTATAGAAAGGCGGGCCTTGTTTTGAAAATACGGAGAATATACGCGCTGCTCATGATCTTGATCCTGACTGTATCAGGGAGCCTGTCTGCCGGAATGACAGCATTCCCGGTCATGGCCGCGGAAACTGACGCGGAAGAGACGGACGACAGCGGGGAAGAGGTCATAACGGAAGAAGAGCGGGAGGTCTATCCCCGGACGGATACGCAGGGAGAAGAAGCAGAGAGCCCGGAGGGGGAAGCGGTCGCGGATGAGGACCCGGATATTGTAGAGGAATCCGCTTATGATCCGGATGACCCTATGGTCCTGCGGATCGCGGAAAATTATGGTGTCAGCGCGGAAGAAGTGGAGGAGATGGTACGGAACGGTGAGATCGGTGTCGGATCCGCCAGCGAGCTCCTGGCCGGTCTCAAGGGCAACGGACTGTCCCATGACGGCCGCTTTGCCAAGTGCACCAAGCGCTGGGGCATCGATGTCTCCTACTGGAACGGCAGCAATATAGGAAAGACGATCAACTGGACCAAGGTCAGGGAAGCCGGCTGCGAGTTTGCCATTATCCGCTGCGGCTACACCAATCTGAACCGTTTTAACCTGCATACGGATAATGACTTCAATACCTTTATCAAGGCCGCGAAAAAGGCCGGGATCAAGGTAGGCGTTTACTTCTTCTCTCAGGCGACTACGACGGAAGAGGCGGTCAAGGAAGCGGAGTACGCCATCAAGGCGGTCAAAAATGCCGGCGTCAGCCTGGATCTTCCTTTCTATATGGATGTGGAATATGGTTCCGGCAGCAGGCTGAAATCGGCAAAACTGTCCAAGGCGGCCCAGACAAAGGTCATTACCGCCTTTTGTGACAAGGTGGAAAAGGCAGGCTACCGCGCGGGCATCTACGCCAGCAAATTCTTCTACTATGAGCAGATGGACTACACGGCACTGGCGAAAAAATATGTCATCTGGATGGCTCATTACGCCAGTAAGACCGACTATAAGGGGGAATATACCATGTGGCAGCATTCCTCTACGGGGTCGGTCAGCGGCATCTCCGGAAATGTGGATCTCAACGTCTGGTATGACTGCGGCTCGTTCAGCGCCAACAGCTCGACCTTTAAAGGCGCCGCCAGGATCGCGGGCGCTTATACAGTAGCTGGAGGGACCTATACCATTGCCTCGTCCCTGGACGAAGGCATGGTCCTGCAGGCTTCCAAAGGGGGACAGCTGACCCTGGCCAAAGCGACCGGCAAGGCGAATCAGAAATTCAAAATCAAATATCTGGACGGCGGCTACTATGTCCTGACCTGCAGCGGGACCGGACAGAATATGGCAGCCGGCGGCGCCAAAGTCCAGGACGCGGCGGCAAATAACAGCTCGGCGATCCAGCAGTGGGTCATCCGCTCCACAAAGGACGGATACTATACGATCCAGTCCGCTTCGGGCGGAAAGGCCGTTACCTGCGCCGGCGGCAGCAGCAGCGCCGGCACCCGCATGCAGCTGGAAGTGGCGAAATCCGCCGGGAACCAGAAATTCCGTTTTACCCTGAAAGATGAGAGTCCTGCCATCAAGAACGGGATCTATACCATCCAGTCTGCCATGGATACGGGCTATGTGCTGGATATCGCCGGCGGCAAAGTCGAAAGCGGCACCAATCTCCAGCTTTATAAATCCAACGGCAGCGGCGCCCAGAAATTCATTGTCCGTCATGTCGGCAGCGGACGGTATGTGATCATCAGCTGTAAATCCGGGAAGGCCCTGGATGTCAAAGGGGCCGGCGCGGCTTCCGGGACCAATGTCCACCTGTATGACCTGAAACACAACGCGGCCCAGAAGTGGATCATTCACAGCGACGGCGCGGGCGGCTATTATCTGATCTCCGATGTCTATGGCAATTATCTGTCTGTGGAAAGCGGAAAAGCTGCCAATCAGCAGAATCTCTGCGTCCAGGCACCGACCGGCGCGAAGAAAATGCATTTCAAATTCGTTAAAGCGTCCGCGCCCTACAGCGTGACGGGGACCAGGACCATCGCGGCGGCAGGCAATTCCAAAATGGTCGTGGAGGTCTATAAGGGTTCCAAAGCCGACAAGGCCAATATTCAGCTTTATAAATCCAGCGGCGGCAGCGCGCAGAAATTCAAGATCGCCCTGGGCGGTGACGGACTTTATACGATCCAGAATGTCTATACAGGCAAGGTCCTGGAGGTAAAGGGCGGCAGCAGGGAAGAGGACGCCAACATCCAGCAGTATACATCCAACGGAGGGCTGGCCCAGAAGTGGATCATACGCAAAAATAAGGATAAGACATATACATTCATCAACGCGTGGACAGGAAAGGCCATGCAGACCAATGACAAGACGGAAGCCGGAAAAAAACTTTCCAACAAGACAAATATCTGTCAGGGAAAAGATGATCAGGGAAGCAATCAGAAATTCCTGATCCGGTAAAATCCCGGACGGGATCTGGCGGCCGTCAGGAACGGGAGTAGTCAGCAATGATCATTGCCATACAGGCGGGGATCCTGGCAGCAGTTGCTGCCCTGATCGCCATAGCAGCCCTGTCAGGAAAAGCAGGCAGGGCAGAGAAGAAGACGACGGAATCGACTCCCGAAAAAGAGGAGGCGGCGGGTCCGGCCGCTCCGGCCGGGGGACATCTGTTCCTGCCGGCCGGGAAAGAGGAGGAGGCAGAAACGGTCGTCACGATCTACCAGCGCAGAAAAGCATGGCCTGTCCGGATCTGTCCGGTCTGCGGTACTGAAAACGGTCTGACAGCGTCTGCCTGCAATCTCTGCGGACAGACGCTGACAAAGGACATTCGGTAAAGCCGGCACATAGACGGCAGAATGAATAAACGGGAAGCGCGGACGCGGGCCGGAAGAGCTGATTGGAACCGGGACACTGCCCGGTGGACGAACAAAAACCTGGAGGAAGCGGATGGCAAGTAATTACAGATTTACATACGGGGTCGACCTGGTCTTCTGCATTGACGCGACGGGCAGTATGGGACCCCTTCTGGATACAGTCAAGGCGAACGCCCTGAATCTGTACAGAGACCTGATGAAGATCATGGAGCGGAAAAACAAGCGGGTGGAACAGGTGCGGATCCGGATCATCGCTTTCAGGGATTATAAATATGACCAGGAGACCGCCATGATGGTCACGGATTTTTTCCGGCTGCCGGATGAGGAAAAGGCTTTCGAGGCCAGTCTCCGCAGCATTGTGCCCGAAGGAGGCGGAGATGACCCTGAGGATGGCCTGGAAGCGCTGGCTTACGCCATCCGGTCGCCCTGGGATACCAGTTCCCAGCGAAAGAGACATGTGATCGTGGTCTGGTCCGATGACGGCACCCATAAACTGGGATTCGGGAGTGACGCCCCCAACTATCCCAGAGGGATGGCAAAAGATTTTAATGAGCTGACCATGTGGTGGGGGAACGCGTCTGCCCCCGGACTGATGGATCAGAACGCCAAAAGACTGCTGCTGTTTACCCCGGACAAGGATGACTGGAACCTGATCCGCAATAACTGGAATCAGACGATCCAGTATGTCTCGGAAGCAGGCAGCGGACTGGAGAGCTGCGACTATGAACAGATCATCAACGCGATCGCCAATTCCATCTGATCCGGTTCCGCCCAGGAAAGAATCCTCATAAAAACCGCGGCGGCACCGGGACGGACACGGGTGGCGCGTCGGCCGAAAAGAACACGGAAAGGATGACCGGAGCATGGCAGAGGTCCTGAACGGATATGAGATAGAAAAGCCCTTTCAGAACAGGGACGCGGGATTTTCCAGATGGACGACCGGCAGAAAAGACGGGAACAGATTCTTTCTGAAGGAATTTCTGGATCCTGTATGGCCCGCGGGGACCGGACTGCGGGAAGATTTACGCCGGGAGGCGATTTCTGTATGCAGGGCGTATGAGGATAAGTGGAAACGGATCTATGCCTCCGCCAACGCGTTCTCGGACGGAACGCTGGTGCGGACGGAGGAGTTCTTTCGAAGGGACTCCAGGTATTATATCGCCACAGAATATGTAAAAGGTGTGGACATCACCATAGAAGAGATCGCGGGCCTGCCCGGCGACGTCCGCCGGCTGCTTCTGCTGACGGCGGCCCGGGGAATCGAACAGCTGCATACAGCCGGTATTGTTCATGCGGATATCAAATTCAGCAATCTGATCCTGCAGAAGACGGAGGCCGGGTATCTGCGGGCCAGGCTGATCGATCTGGGCGCGGCCTTCTTTGAAAATGAGGCCCCTGCCGGGGAAGATGAGATTGGCGGCGACCAGGTCTATATGGCCCCGGAGACATGCCGTTTCCTGTTCGGAGAGCAGGTGGAACTGACCTGCGCCATTGACGTATTCGCGGCCGGGCTTCTGTTTCATCAGCTGTATACGGGCCATCTGCCCGGGTTTGACAGAAAAGAATGTGATTATCCTCATGAAGCGGTCCTGGATGGACAGGAGCTGCAGGTGGACCCGGATATGCCCGCCGCGCTCGGCGCGGTGATCCGGGACATGCTGGCAGGAGATCCGGCAGTCCGCCCTGCCATGTCCAGGGTATGTACCGCGGTCAGGAGCTGTATCGATGATCTGGGCGACAGACGGTCAGACCTGCGCAGCCCGGCTTCGGCTTTCCGCGCGGCGGAAGATCTGTAAAAGTGGTTTTTGGGGAATGTAACCGATGGACTTAGAAACAGCGCGTGAGAGACACAGTGTAAAAAGGCAGCAGAACACGCGTTCTGAGCGCGGATCTGCTGCCTTCTTTTTGTGTATGTCTGCTGTCGAAATACATGCAGGGCTGCTTTTGAATGGCATCCCCGCGTGACCGGATCAGTCGGAGGCTGTTTCTCCTGTGGAAGCGGCATCAGCGGCGGTTTCCGCAGTCTCCGCGGCTGTGGCGGCTGTATCCGCGGCATAGGCGTCCTGACGGCCGGAACCCATATTGTTCATGCCTTCATAGACCGTGGTGGAAAGATGGCGGATCTGAGACTGGGCCGTGCCGGGGGCGGAAATATTCCCGGCGAATACGACCAGGACATAATCACAGGCAGGGCCCCAGATAATGGCGGCGTCGTTTTCCGCGTAGTTCAGCTCACCGGTCTTGTTGCCGCATTTGGTGCCGGAGGGCAGACCCGCGGGGATCTTGCCGCGGCGTTCCTGCTGCAGCAGAAGGTTCCGCATGGTCTCGGAAGCTTCTGCGCTGACATAATTTCCGTCATAGATCATAGCCAGACAGATACCGGCATCCCGGGCGGAGGAGAAGTTGTCCCTGGAAGAGCTTTCCAGCATATGGCGCTGCAGCTTTGTCTCGGTGAAACCGTACTTCTCAATAAACGTGTTGATATTGTCCATGCCCACATAGTCTATGATTTTGTTGGTTGCGGAATTATCACTCTCCGTGATCATATAGCGGAGAGAATCCGCGCAGGTATCTTCCAGACGGCCTTCTTCCACCGCTTCCAGATAGGCGCCTGCGATGAAAATCTTTATGACACTGGCGGAAGGAAGAGACTGATCCCCCAGGTTGATGACGGTCCCATTGTTGAGGTTCCGGACATACACGGCCCAGTCGCCGCCATAGGGGGCGATTTCCGCTTCCAGGGTCCTGGCAAGGGCTTCCATTTCAGGATCCTCCGGTGCCGGATCATAATACCGGGAGATTTCGGCGGAAGAAACGGCAGCAGCGGCAGTGGCGGCAGTTGCCGCAGTGGTGGCAGCTGTCGCCGCCTGGAGAGAGGTATCAGCGGAAGCTGCCGGAACAGCTTCGGCAGAACTTTCTGTGGCGGCCTGGGCAGAATGATCAGCAGTCTGACCGGAGGCGCAGCCTGCTGTCAGGAGGCTGGTCAGTATGGCCAGGACCAGCAGACGTCCGGGGAGAGTATTGCCTCTGTTGAAACGAGTTTTCATGATATAGTCCTTTCCGGGCTTTCCCGCCCTGTATCTGTAATAGTATAGTAGATTTTCCGGTTTTTCTCAATGCGGTTCCGCGGCAGCCGGGCCGGCAGGCTTTGCTTTTTTTCGCCGGATATGGAATACTGTAGTCAGACAGGAGATGCTTAGAACTGCCGGACAGTCCCTTCGTACATATTGGCAAAGAAACAGGGCTCCGGCGGAGAACAGGGGGAGGAAACTGGTTATGAATAAAGGTACTGGACTGGTGCTCGAAGGCGGAGCCATGAGAGGCCTGTTTACGGCCGGCGTTCTGGACGTGATGATGGAAAAAGGAATAGACAGGCAGATCAGTGCCGCTGTCGGTGTTTCGGCCGGGGCGGTATTCGGCTGTAATCTCAAATCACGGCAGCATGGCCGCGCGATCCGTTATAATCTGGCCTTCAGCCGGGACTGGAGATATTCCAGCTGGCGCTCCCTTCTTCGAACCGGAAATCTGTACGGAGAGGAATTCTGCTATGACACGCTGCCCAATGAGCTCGACCCTTTTGACAGCAGGGCCTTTGCTGAAAATCCCATGAAATTTTACTGCGTATGTACAGATCTGGAGACCGGCAGGCCTTTTTACCATCTGTGTACGGATGGAGGACCGGAGGACTTGAAATTCTTTCAGGCATCCGCGTCCATGCCTGTGGTATCCAGACCTGTGGAAGCCGGCGGGCGTCTCTATCTGGACGGGGGCGTCTCTGATTCGATCCCTCTCGTATATATGGAACATAAAGGATATGAGAAGAACATTGTCGTGCTGACCCGCCCTCTGGAGTATGTCAAGAAGCCGACGTCCATGATGCCGGTGATCCGAAAAGTCATGAAAGACTATCCCATGATCGCGGAGGACATGGAGGTCCGCCATCTCCGTTATAACCGCAGGACCGCTTATATACAGTCCAGAGAAGAATCGGGCCATGTTTTCGTGATCCGGCCTGACCGGGCACTGGGGATCAGCCGCGTGGAAAAGGATCCGGAAAAACTGCTGCGGGTCTA
>ONRU01000112.1 GCA_900320325.1 uncultured Lachnospiraceae bacterium | reverse complement strand
ATCATCGCCAAGCAGAGGAACGGTCCCATCGGTACCGTGGAGCTGGGCTGGCAGCCGCAGCTGACCAGGTTCACCAATCTGGCGCGATGAAAATAAATCGTATATTAAAAAGTGACCAGACACAATTAATGTGGTAATATATTATCAGACAGAAGTGATTTGCCTGTAAAATCAGACAGGGCATATTGTACAGAAAACAGCTGCACAGTATGTACAATAAGCCGGGATGAATTGCAGCTATAAGGAAAGGGTTACAAATGAGCATTAAACAGATCAGAATTACAGTAGGTAATGAATCCGGCACACTGATGGAGCTGACAAAGGTGCTTGCTGATCATGACATCGAGCTTCGTGCCATGAACCTGGTGGATATCAAGGATGTCAGAAGTCTCAGGATCATTGTTGATGATGTATATACAGCAAATATGGTCCTCAAGGCAGCAGGCTATGATACAGTGATCAGGCCTGTTATTGTACTGGAGCTGGAAGACACACCCGAGTCTCTTCCCGCATTCCTGGCCCCGCTGGCTGCGGAAGGCATCACCCTGAAATACGGTTACTCCTTCCTGGAGAACAGACAGAAACGTTTCTATTTCGCGATGCGTATCGAGGATTACGAGAGAGCGGAGAAAGTCCTGATCGATGCCGGCTTCAAGCCGATCATGCAGGATGACCTGCACAGGATCTTCTTCTAAGGCGGATCCATATCGCGGAGGTCAGACGCACCTGTTTCTGACAGCAGAATATACGACATAAAAACAGCCCCGTACCGATCGGTACGGGGCTGTTCTTTTTCGCTATGCGATTGCTGCTGTGATGTTACAGCGGAATAAAATTATTCCTCGGAGATAGCGCCAACAGGGCACTGAGCTTCGCAAGCACCGCAGTCGATGCAGGTATCAGCATCGATAACGAAATGCTCGTCACCCTGGGAAATAGCCTCTACGGGGCACTGAGCGGCGCAGGAACCACAGCTGATGCAAGAATCACTAATAACACGTGCCATATTAATTTTCCTCCTATTCATGAAAGAGTGCTGGTCCTGACGGGTCTTTGAGTTAGTCAGGACTATTTTGCTTTATTTTATATACAGCCACAGATTCCCGGGGGAACCTGTGGCTGACATAACATTTTCGATGGAAATCAGATCTGCCGGATCAAAGGCAGGTTCCGATCTCCGCGGGTATCCTCTGTATTATTCGTTGTACAGAGCGCCCAGTTTGGACAGATACTCGTAATGCGCTTCCGCGTGCGCCTTCGCTTCGCCGAACAGTCTCGCTGCTCTCTCAGGATTCTTCTGCTTGAGGGAAGTGTAACGTACTTCGCCTGCCAGGAAGTCCATGTAGTCCTGCTTAGCGGGCTTGCTGTCCAGAGTGAACTTCTTGCTGCCGCCGGCGGGGTTGAATCTGAACAGATTCCAGTAACCGGTATCAACAGCCAGCTTCTCTTCATCCTGTACCTTGGCCATACCCTTGCGGATACCATGGTTGATACAAGGAGCGTAAGCGATGATCAGGGAAGGTCCGGGATAAGCCTCTGCCTCGGCGATGGCCTTGACAGTCTGGTTCTTATCAGCGCCCATGGAGATCTGTGCTACATATACATAGCCATAGCTCATTGCCATAGCGGCCAGATCCTTCTGAACGGTCTCCTTACCGTTTGCGGCGAACTGTGCGACAGCGCCTTCAGGAGTAGCCTTGGAGGACTGTCCGCCTGTGTTGGAGTAAACTTCTGTGTTGAAGCAGAATACATTGATATCCTTGCCGGAAGCAAGAACGTGGTCAACACCGCCGTAGCCGATATCGAATGCCCAGCCGTCACCACCGAAGATCCAGTTGGACTTCTTGGACAGGAACTGCTTATCCTTGAGGATCTCAAGAGCTTCCGCGGAACCGTCAGCAGCCAGAGCCGCTACCAGCTTGTCAGTAGCCGCGCCGTTGGTCGCGCCAACCTTGTAGGTGTCGATCCATTCTTTGGCAGCTGCCTTGACATCATCGCCGGCTGTCTCAGCCAGAGCCTCGACTTTGCCTTTCAGTTTGTCACGAAGAGCCTCCTGGCCCAGGAACATTCCGAAACCGAACTCAGCGGCATCCTCGAACAGGGAGTTGGACCATGCGGGACCGAAGCCTCTCTTGTTCAGAGTATAAGGAGTGGAAGGAGAGGAGTTGCCCCAGATGGAGGAACATCCTGTCGCGTTGGCGATGTACATTCTGTCGCCGAACAGCTGAGTGACCAGCTTCGCGTAAGGTGTCTCACCGCAGCCTGCGCACGCGCCTGAGAACTCAAGCAGAGGCTGTTTGAACTGAGAGCCCTTGACGGTAGCTTCTTTGAACTTGGCAATGACGTCTGCCTTCTCGTCCAGAGTTGCGCCGTAATTGAAAGCTTCCTGCTGGTTGGGCTGAGGCATAGCCTGGTCCAGTCTGACCATGGACAGAGCCTTCTCGCCCTTCTTGCCGGGACATACATTTGCGCAGCTGCCGCAGCCTGTGCAGTCCAGGGAAGAAACAGTGATCGCGAACTTGTAGCCGGGCATGCCCATCATGTCGAGAACAACGGTGTTCTCGGGAGCGGCTGCAGCTTCCTCTGCTGTCATGGCTACTGTACGGACTGCCGCGTGAGGACATACATAAGAGCAGAAACCGCACTGGATACAGTTGGCGCTGTTCCATACGGGAACGTTGACAGCGATACCGCGCTTCTCATATGCGGCAGCGCCGGAAGGTGTACGGCCGTCTGCGTAGGTGCTGACTACGGATACGGGAACAGTGTTGCCTTCCTGCGCGTTGACCTTGACCTGGATGTTGTTAACGAAATCAACAACGTCCTTTCTGTCGCCGGAAGCTACCACAACATCGTATTCTTCGCCTTCAGCAGCGCCCCAGCTCTCGGGAACGTCTACCTTGACAACGTTCTTGGCACCTGCGTCGATGGCTGCCCAGTTCTTTTCTACGACGTCCTGACCCTTACGGCCATAGGTCTTCTGAGCGGCTGCCTTCATCAGACGGATCGCGTCTTCCTCGGGGATGATGTTGGCCAGCTTGAAGAAAGCGGACTGCAGGATGGTGTTGATACGTGTGGGGCCCATGCCGGTCTCAATACCGATCTTGACACCGTCGATGGTGTAGAACTGGATATTGTGGTCATGGATGAATCTCTTGACCTGCGGAGGGATACGAGTCTCAAGCTCGTCCTGGCTCCATGAGCAGTTCAGAAGGAATGTGCCGCCGTCTACCAGCTCCTGGCTCATGTTGAACTTACGGATATAGGCAGGGTTGTGGCAGGCTACGAAGTTGGCCTGGTGGATCAGGTATGTGGACTTGATCTGTTTCTTACCGAATCTCAGGTGAGACATGGTAACACCGCCGGACTTCTTGGAGTCATAATCAAAGTAAGCCTGTGCGAACATATCGGTGTTGTCGCCGATGATCTTGATGGAGTTCTTGTTGGCACCGACGGTACCGTCCGCGCCCAGACCCCAGAACTTACAGCAGATCGTGCCTTCGGGAGTGGTAACGATTTCGGGACCGGTCTGCAGGGACAGGTTGGTCACGTCATCGATGATGCCGATGGTGAATCTCTTCTTCTCGGTGTTGTCAAAGACGGCGATGATCTGCGCGGGAGTTGTATCCTTGGAACCAAGGCCGTAACGTCCGCCGTAAACTTCGACAGCGTCGAACTTGGTGCCCTTGAGAGCCTTGATGACATCCAGCTCAAGAGGCTCGCCGATGGAGCCGGGCTCTTTGGTCCTGTCCAGAACGGAGATCTTCTTTACTGTATCCGGGATCGCTGCGATCAGGTGCTCAGCGCTGAAAGGTCTGTACAGACGGACCTTTACGACACCGACCTTGCGGCCGCGGGCGTTCAGATAATCAACGGTCTCTTCAATGGTCTCGTTGACAGAGCCCATGGCGATGATGATCTGCTCTGCGTCGGGAGCGCCATAGTAGTTGAACAGCTTGTAGTCTGTGCCGAGCTTGGCATTGACTTTGTTCATGTACTCTTCTACGATCGCGGGCATCGCGTCATAGTAAGGGTTGCAGGACTCTCTGGTCTGGAAGAACAGATCAGGGTTCTGCGCGGAGCCCATCTGGCAGGGATGTGTGGGGTTCAGGGCGTTGTCACGGAAAGCCTGAACCGCATCCAGGTCGATGAGGTCTTTCAGATCTTCATAGTCCCATGTCTCGATCTTCTGGATTTCGTGGGAAGTACGGAAACCATCAAAGAAGTTAACGAAAGGAAGTTTGCCTTTTACGGCGGAGCAGTAAGCTACGGGAGAGAGGTCCATAACTTCCTGTACGGAAGACTCACACAGCATAGCGCAGCCTGTCTGACGGGCAGCGTATACGTCGGAATGGTCACCGAAAATGTTCAGCGCATGTGTAGCGACGCAGCGTGCGGAAACATTGAATACGGCCGGAAGGTTCTCGCCGGCGATCTTGTACATGTTGGGGATCATCAGAAGCAGACCCTGGGAAGCGGTGTATGTAGATGTCATAGCACCTGCTGCGACTGCGCCGTGTACGGCACCGGCAGCACCGGCCTCGGACTGCATCTCAGTGACTCTGACGACCTCACCAAAAATGTTCTTTCTGCCTGCTGTTGCCCACTCGTCTACGTGCTCGGGCATAACAGAGGAAGGGGTGATCGGGAAGATGGTAGCTACTTCTGTATACGCGTACGATACATGAGCGGCAGCTTCGTTACCATCCATGGTCAACATTTTTCTTGCCATTGTTTTTCCTCCTATGCGTTTTATGCG
>ONRU01000064.1 GCA_900320325.1 uncultured Lachnospiraceae bacterium | reverse complement strand
ACAGGAGCAGACATCACAAAAACCGGACAGGACGTCCCGGGAACAGGAAAAGACTTCTCAAAAACCGGGGCAGGCGCCGCAGGAACAGAAGAAGGCATCGCAGGAACCGGAAAAGGCCGAAGGCTCCGGTGGCCCGGCGCCGGAGGAAGCGGTCATCCCTGATGAAAACAGGAATGAGCAGCATACGCAGACGCCTGCCTCCGCGGAATATGACGCGGGCACACAGGAGGACGGCGGTTCCTCAAATGAAGGGGAAGAGGTGCCTCTGGATTGAATATGGCCGGCCGCGCCTATAGGAACGGTATCCTTTCCATGTGGAGCGGATGACTGGACATTCCCCGGATTCTGTGCTACATTACAAGAAGCGCGTTGAACAGGAGCAGTACATGTCAGAACCCTGCAGAGAGAAGCCGGCCGGTGCGAGGCTTTGGTGTGTTTGGCATGGAACCCGCCTGGGAGCAGCGGAGGGTAAAACGGGACCGGCAAGAACAGCTTTCGGTTCTGAAACTTCCGCCGGCAGTCCCCGTTATCATGGACAGGCAGGCATATCCTGCGCAGAGCGCGGGCCGGCAGGCCCGAATTCAGGTGGTACCGCGATTGATTCGTCCTGAGTATGATTACTCAGGGCTTTTTTTATTTCCGGACCGGTACCTGCGGCAATCGTTATAAAAGCTCTGCCTTCTGTTTGCGGACAGGCGGCGGGCACGCAATAAAAAAGAAAAGAGGAAATGCGATGAAACTCAAAAATCTGGTAAGCCAGCGCTTCAAAGAAAACCCTTCCGACGCGCAGATCGCCAGCCACGCGCTGATGGTCCGCGGCGGCTACATGAAATATGTCGGAAACGGCATTTTCAGTGAATATCCCATCCTTCGCAGGATCACCTCCAAGATCGAGAAGATCATCCGTGAGGAGATGAACGCCATTGACGGACAGGAAGTCCTGTTCCCCGTCGTTATGCCTGCGGATCTGTGGGAAGAGTCCGGCCGTTACGGCTCCATCGGCAAGGAACTGGTCCGTTTTGAAGACAGGAACCGGTCCAAACATGTCCTTGGCATGACCCACGAAGAAGCAGCGGTACAGCTTGTCAGAGAATATGCCTCCTCTTACCAGCAGTATCCCTTCATGATCTACCAGATCCAGCGGAAATTCCGTGATGAGGCCAGGCCCCGCGCCGGCATGATCCGTGTCCGTGAATTTACCATGAAGGACGCCTACTCCTTCCATACCAGCCAGGAGGACCTGGAGGATTACTATCAGAAGTGCTACGATGCCTACAACCGTATTTTCAAGCGGGCCGGCATCCCCGAAGTCGTGACCGTCAAATCGGATTCCGGTATGATGGGCGGCAGCGTCTCCCATGAATATATGCTTCTGACAGCGGCCGGCGAGGACACCATCGTTCTCTGTAAGGAGTGCGATTACAGGTCCAACATGGAAGCCGCCGAGAACACCGTCATCAATGAAAATGCCGGTGAGATGGAAGAACTCACCTGTGTGGAGACCCCTGAATGCAAGACCATTGAAGCGGTCTGCGAGTTCCTGCACAAGGATATCCTGGCTTCCTGCAAGGCGGTCGTTTATCAGAAGAATATGGATGACGCCTATGTGGTCGCGTTTGTACGCGGCGATTATGAAGTCAATGAGACCAAGCTGCGCAACCTGGTCGGGGAGGAGATCCATCCTGCCGATATCACAGAGGACGCGCCCATCGTGGCCGGTTATATCGGACCTTACGGCATCTCCGATAAAGTTACTTACTATGTAGATCTTTCCCTGAAGGGAATCAATTCTCTGGTGGCGGGCGCCAACAAAGAAGGTTATCACTACACAGGCCTGAACCTGGAGAGAGATCTGGACAAGGTAGAATACGTAGATATCGCCAAAGTACAGGAAGGCGGCATCTGCCCCTGCTGCGGCAAGCCTTCCCTGGCCATCAGCCGCGGTATCGAAGTCGGCAACATCTTCCAGCTGGGCACCAAGTATACCAGAAGCATGAAAATGCAGTACATGGACAAGGACAACAAGCTGCAGTATCCCATCATGGGCTGCTACGGCATCGGCGTCGGCCGTCTGGCCGCTTCCATCTGCGAAGCCAAGCATGACGACTACGGCCCCATCTGGCCCATCACCATCGCCCCCTGGGAAGTCCACCTCTGCTGCATGCGTCCGGACAATGAGGATGTCCGCAAAGTCGCGGACGGGCTCTATGAAGACCTGCAGAAGCAGGGCGTAGAGGTCATTTACGATGACCGTACCTCCGTCCGTGCCGGTGAAATGTTCGCGGACGCGGATCTGATCGGCGCGCCCATCCGTGTTGTCGTCAGCCCCCGCAACCTCAAGAACAATGTTGTCGAAGTTACGACCAGGGACAAGTCCGTCAAGGAATCCGTTGCCCTCGACCAGGCTCTGGAATTCATTACCGGACTGAAGAAACAGATGATCGAAGCCATCGAGAACTGATTCCGGAAGGAACTGACTGACTGACAGGACAGGCGGTGATACAGATGAAAGACGGAAAACTGCAGCTCTTATATACCATGAAACTCCTGCTGGAGGAGACGGACAGGGACCATATACTGAACGCGGTCGATATCTGCAATATTCTGGAGACCCGCTGGGACCTGTCCTCCACCAGAAAGACCGTATACATGGATGTGGAAAAGCTCCGGGATTACGGTATGAAAATTGAGCAGGTCAAGGGAAAAGTCCAGGGTTACTATGTGGAGGAAAGAGAATTCACCCTGCCGGAGTTAAAGCTTCTGGTGGACGCGGTCCAGTCCTCCAAATTCATCACCACCAGAAAATCGGAAGAGCTGATCAAAAAGCTGGAAGCGATGACGACCCATGAGAACGGCAGGCAGCTGCAGAGGCAGGTCTACATCTACAACCGGCCCAAAACAGACAACGAGACCATCTACCAGGCTGTGGATGTCATCCATTCCGCCATCTACGCCAACCGGCAGATCCGCTTCAAATACTGCGAATGGACCATGAACAAAAAGCTGGTGCAGAGAAAGAACGGGGCGGATTATATCGTTTCTCCCTGGAGCCTGACCTGGGATGATGAGAATTATTACCTGGTGGCTTATGACGAAGCAGTGGGACAGATCCGGCATTACAGAGTGGATAAGATGCAGGAGCTGGGCCAGCTGGAGACGGCCAGAAAGGGCCGGGAGCAGTTTGAGAATTTCGATCTGGCGGCTTTCGCAAAGAAGACTTTCGGCATGTTCGGCGGAAAGGATGAGAAGGTGACCCTGGTCTGTAGAAATGAGCTCGCGGGCGTCATCCTGGACCGTTTCGGCACAGATATCATGATGATCCCGTCCGGCCCGGACTGTTTCCGGACCCCTGTGACCGTTTCCGTCAGCAGCCAGTTTTTCGGCTGGCTGACCGGTATCGGCAGCGGTATCCGGATCGAAAGCCCTGCGGAGGTGAAGGAAGAGTATAAGCGCTACCTGCAGGGTATCCTGGAAGCGTATTGAGCACCGGCCGTTCCCTCGTAATGTGCTTTCTGATCATTGATTCTGCATAATATCAAAACCCCCTGCGTCTGTCACGCGGCCAAAGCGTTGACGGACGCAGGGGGTATTTTCATGTCTGTAAAACTGTACCTGGACCTGTTTTAAAATATCCGTGGGAACACCCGCCTTCGCAGGCAGAGACCAGTTAACGGATACGGAAGCAGGGCAGATACAGAGGCTGTACGGCTGCGGCAGCAGACCTTCTGCCGGGAGTCACATCTTCCCGGGCGTCAGTACCATGACAGAGCGGGGAGCTGCGTTTACTACAGGCTCCCGCACAGGAACAGGCTGATGATCCGGCATATCCCTGCCATAGACGCATTTCTGCAGATACCAGCCCTCCTGGGTATTGGCTTCCACCTGCCAGTACATGTGCTCCGGAAGAGGGGGCAGCAGGCAGGCCTGTTCCTCCCAGTAGGGATTAACGACTACAAAGACCAGATCGTCTTCGCCGTCCTCAAATTTTCCTGCGTAAAGGATCCGCAGGGCCCGGGTGGATTCTTCCGGCTCATAAACAGTGATGTCGGCGAATCCCATGGAGCAGGGCTTTGTTTTCTTCCGCAGGACCGGATGCGCTTTGCGGATCCGGATCATGTGCCGGGTGAACCGGTACTGGTCCTGGTTGCGTTCCAGATCCTCCCAGTTGAGCCAGCTGATCTCATTATCCTGGCAGTAGCCGTTATTGTTGCCGCCCTGGGAATTCAGGAATTCATCCCCTGCCAGGAACATGGGCGTCCCCCGGCTGGTCATCAGGACCGCCATGGCATTGCGGCAGAGCCTTCTGCGCAGGGCGTTGATCTCCGGATCATCGGTGGGACCTTCCGCGCCGCAGTTCCAGCTGCGGTTGTCGTTACTGCCGTCTGTATTGTTCCAGCCGTTGCCTTCATTATGCTTACTGTTGTAGGAATACAGGTCCCAGAGCGTGAAGCCGTCATGGCAGTTGAGGAAATTGACGGAAGCGTTCTGGTCCCGCATATCATCCGCGTAGAGGTCCGGAGAGCCGGCCATCCGGTCGCCGGCCGCGTGGGACAGAGACAGGTTGCCCCGCAGGTAATCCCGCATATCATCCCGGTAGCGCCCGTTCCATTCCGCCCAGCGGTTCCAGGCCGGGAAGGTGCCCACCTGATAGAGCCCGCCGGCGTCCCAGGCCTCCGCGATCAGCTTGACATCCGCCAGGATGGGGTCACAGGACAGCTGCTGCAGCATGGGCGGGTCCTTCAGGGGCGTACCGTCCTGATTCCTTCCCAGGATAGAGGCCAGATCAAAGCGGAAGCCGTCCACATGGTAGGCGGTCGTCCAGTAGCGCAGGCATTCCAGGATCAGCTGCTGGACCATGGGATGGGAGCAGTTGACCGTATTGCCGCAGCCGCTGAAATTATAATAGCTGCCATCGGGTGTCAGCATGTAATAGATATTATTGTCAAAGCCCTTCAGAGAGAAACAGGGGCCGTGGGAATCACCTTCCGCGGTATGGTTGAAAACAACATCCAGGAAGCATTCGATGCCGTGATTGTTCAGTTCCCGGATCAGTTCCTTTAATTCCGTTCCCTCCCGGTTATATTCAAGGGAAGAGGAATAGGATGTGTTGGGAGAGAAGAAGCTGACAGGATTATAGCCCCAGTAATCCAGAAGCGTATGGCCGTCTACGACCCGGGCGTCCTTCATTTCGTCAAACTCGAAGATGGGCATCAGTTCCACCGCGTTGACGCCCAGATCCAGCAGATAGGGGATCTTTTCCTTCAGGCCCGCAAAGGTGCCCGGACATGCGACGCCTGAAGAGGGATGTCTGGTAAAGCCCCGCACATGGAGCTCATAAATCACCAGATCCTCCATGGGGATCCGGGGATTTGCCTCCAGGCCCCAGTCAAAGTTGTTCCTGACGACCCTGGCCTTATAGAAAGAGCCGGGAGGGTTCAGGGTGCCCCATACACTCTGGCCGGTGACAGCCCTGGCATAGATATCCAGCAGGATATTCTTCCTGCTGAAGCGAAGCCCGTTCTCCGGGTCCCAGGGACCGTCCGCCCTGTAGGCGTACTCAAATTCCTCGATATCCAGATCGAAAACCATCATGGAATAGACATTGCCGATCCGGTAGCTGTCAGGGAAAGGCAGGACAGCGTAGGGTTTCCTTTCGGTCCGGTGGAAGAGCAGCAGCTCCATGCCGGTGGCCCCTTTGGACCGTATGGTAAAATTCACGCAGTTGGAAAAGACGGTAGCGCCGTTGATTTCATAAATGCCCGGACGGACATCGAAACCGTTGATGTTATCCAGCGGAAGCAGATTGATGTTGGTCAGAGAATTTGCGGAAGAAGTGTGTTTTTTTGCGGACATGACTTTTCCCTTACCTGTTAATGACTGAAAATGCAGGATGAATGATTTCTGACAGACGAACCCGTCCAGGTAGATCCGGCCGCCTGTATACCCCATCATTATAACACATGAACCGGGCGTCAGACTTGCCGGTTCACATGAACCGGGCGTCACATGAACCGGGCGTCAGACCTGCCGGTTCACATCAATTGAACCGGGCGTCAGATTTTCCGGTTCATGTCAATAACCCCTCCCGGGGGTTACAAAGAAATAGTGTTTTCGACAAAAATCGTTTATAATAACAGCATAGACAATTGTCAGGGTGCATAAATGATTCTGCTGATTTTTTACAGGGAGGTACCATATGGCAGATAAAGTTATCAAACCCGGAACAGGCGGAGACCAGTATATTCCTTTTGACAAGAGAACCGGAGACAGCTCTGTCGTGTATTTCACCAGGGACCTTTCCCCGGAAGGCCTGGTCAGGATTTTCGACAAAGTAGGTCAGGTTCTGGAAGGCAGGATCGCGGTCAAGCTCCACACAGGCGAAAAGAACGGCCCCAACATCATTCCCCGCACCTTTGTCAGGGAACTGTTCGAGAAGCGGCTTCCGGACGCCACGATCATTGAGACCAACACCTATTATGAGGGTGACCGCTATACCACCGAGCAGCACAAAGAGACGCTGAAGGTGAACGGATGGACCTTCGCGCCCGTGGACATTACCGACGCGGAAGGCACGGCCATGCTTCCTGTGGAAGGCGGCAAGTGGTTCAAAGAGATGTCTGTCGGCAAGAGCATGCTGGACTATGATTCCATGCTGGCCCTCACCCATTTCAAGGGACATGTACAGGGCGGCTTCGGCGGCTCCAACAAGAACATCGGTATCGGCTGCGCGGACGGCAGGATCGGCAAGGCCATGATCCATACCACGCCCGGCCAGTCCGATATGTGGGACATTAAGACAGAGGAACTGATGGAGAGGATCGCGGAATCCACCAAAGCCACCATCAGCTTCTTTGGCAAAAACGTCGCCTATATCAATGTGATGCGCAACATGTCTGTATCCTGTGACTGTGAAGGTGTTGCGGCCCAGCCCGTTGTCACCCCGGATGTCGGTATCGTAGCTTCTCTGGATATTCTGGCAGCGGACCAGGCCTGCATCGACCTCGTCTATGCCCTGCCCGAAGAGAGCCACGCTGCCCTGATCGAGCGCATGGAGAGCAGGCACGGCCTTCGCCAGCTCACCTACATGAAAGAGCTGAACATGGGCAATGACAGATATACCCTGATCGATATCGACCACGACGACCGCGAGATCACAGCGGCCCAGGCCGTGGAGGGTATTTCCGGCGGCTGGATCCCGGACGCTTATAACCGCATCCATAAGTAATAATAACTTAAGTAATAATAACTGTTGAGAACAGTTGTCGCGAATAACAGGCGGCAGGCAAAGAGCACCATCTTTGCCTGCCGCCTGTTGAACTGTTTGCTGAACTGTTATAAGACTTTGTATCCTTTATACTTCAGAAAAAGCTCTACTTCCGTAATATCAGGTGTATGGAGGACGGCCAGGGCCGTTTCCACATGAGAACTGTTGGTCACATACAGGTAATCAATGTTGACATTGCTGTAATGAATATCCCGCAGCAGATGATGCAGACTGCCGGGCGCGTCGGAGATCTCCAGGGCGATCACATCGTCCAGATGACACAGATAGCCGGCTTCCTGCAGAACACGGGCAGCTTTCTCCGAATCGGAAGTCAGAATCCTGACAATGCCGAATTCCGCGCTGTCGTTGGTGATCAGTGAATACATGTTTATATTGGCGTCGACCAGTACACCGGTCATCTTTAACATGGTGCCCTTCTGGTTTTCCGCGAAAATTGAAATCTGTTTAATCATATATGCCTCCCTGCTTAAATTTAACAGATTTCATTTTACTACAGAATCAGAAATATACCAGCAGTTTTTACGTCAATTCTTTCGTGATGATCGATTTACAGTCCTTCTTTCTTATACACGCCTGTTCTTTTTTCCATGTCTTCTGGCGTAATCTTTCTCCACTTTCTCTTTCCAGTTGTCAGCAATGGGAGCCTCATCAGGAGCGCTGCACCTGAAGGAACTCAGGGCATCAGACATTGCCTCATAGTTCAGGCTGGTGCCATAGCTGTCATGCTCATAGGTGACGGCCCTGTTGGCGTGGATGCCAAAGCGGCCGGCTACGGAGATGGCGTCGATGTTGGCGCCCAGGAAAAGGAACTCCCAGTGATACTTCTCTTTCTGGCGCTCGACAAGCCGGCGGATATCCTCATAGGAATAGCGCCTGCTGGAATTCTCATAACCGTCGGTCGTGATGATAAAGATTGTTTTCTCCGGACGGTCCTCCTCCCGCGCGTACTTGTGGACATTGCCGATGTGGCGGATTGCGTCTCCCATGGCGTCCAGCAGAGCGGTGCAGCCGCCGACACGATACTGATTTCTGGTCATATCCTCAATCCTGTCCAGAGGCACACGGTCATGCAGGACTGTCTGACTGGTATCAAAAAGAACGGTCGAAACGTAAGCCTCGCCCTCCTCCTCTCTCTGCTTGCGGAGCATGCTGTTGAAGCCGCCGATCGTATCCAGCTCCAGTCCGCTCATGGAGCCGCTCTTGTCAATGATAAAAACGATTTCTGTAAGATTCTTTTTCATAATAGGACCTCCTTCTGAAAACCTTATATCCTGCCGGCCGCGGGTGTTCCGCAGGCCCGGGGCAGACATTTCCTGCCGCCTCTGCAGGTCATTTCTCCTGTCTATGGTCCCATTATAAAAAGCCGCAAAAGAAAAAAGGTCACTTCAGAAGCGACCTTTTTTCAGCCTGTCAGAGGCGTCTCATCATGCTCGAACAGAGCGATATCGATCGTGATCACATCCCAGATCTCATTCTCAATAAAGAAACTGACGATCAGGTCCGACAAGCTGCTGGGAGAAAGGGCATAGCCGGCCCGGGAGAGCAGGTCTTTGGTCTCGTCCAGATTCAGCCGCAGGGCGATGGCCAGGGCCAGAGCAGTGGATTTTCTGGGCTGATATCTGCTGTTGCTGCGGATCTTGGAGAAGAGCCTTTTATCGATATTGGCCCGTTTATACACCTCCACATCCGTCATATTCTTTTCATCGATCAGGCGGAAAAGCATCTTCTGGAATGATTCGCCCAGCTGATCGGCCAGTCCGTCCAGAGTCCGCCTGCGCTTTTCTGTCCGTCTGAATGCCCCGCTTTCAGAAGCTTTCGGACGGCTGGCCCTGTCGGGAACGGGAGCGGAATCCGGCTCTGGCCGCCGCGGAGCGGAGAGGGCCGGAAAAGGCTTCGGCCGGGATACCTCCCTTTCCTCTGAAAGCCGGAAATCCTCCGGAGAGGATTCTTCCTCCAGAAGATCGTCAAAAATAAAGCTGTCTTCGTCTGGAGCGTTGAGAGAAGCACTGTATGACTGCCATGTGTCGTCTTTATAAATGGCTCCTCCGGCTGAAAAATCGTGTAATTCAGATGACTCAAAAACACGTTCACGAAACGGGCTGCTGTATTCCCGGCGGGCCTGAACACCTGCGTACCGCTCGTCGATATAGGAATCGATGGCACCCACCAGGTTCTCCGACAGGGCGAGAGAATCCTTATCAAATACGACCAGAAGGATTTCCATTTCGTGATCCGCCAGGAATTCAGTGAAGACGCCGATGGCCGTCTGCAGGGCCAGATCTTTGGGGAATCCATAGTTGCCGGTAGATATTAAGGGAAAAGCTATACTTCGGCACCTGTATTGGTCCGCCAGGGCCAATGATGTCCTGTAGCAGTCGGCCAGGACAGCCTGCTCCTGCTTTTCGCCGCCTTCCCAGACAGGCCCGACAGTATGGATTATATATGCCGCTGGCAGACCATAGCCCCGTGTGATGGCTGCTTTACCGGGTTCAATGGTTCCGATCTTTTTTCTGGCGGCAAGCAGCCGTTCCTCCCCGGCCGCCTCATAGATGGCGGAA